>SFHH01000175.1 GCA_004555735.1 Acidaminococcus fermentans | reverse complement strand
TGTTCCCATGCCGAACACAGCAGTTAAGCCCTTATACGCCGAAAGTACTCGACTGGAAACGGTCCGGGAGGATAGGGAGCTGCCGGTTAGGAGAAAAGGCCTGCATCGAAAGATGCAGGCCTTTTTGTCGCGGGTCGCGGGCTGTGAGTCGCAGGCTTGTTGGTGCAGACCGAAAATCCAGCTTTGCAGATTTCAACTGGGTTTGTCTTATCATCCTATAGAAAAAGAACATACGGTCAAAACATCCAGGCTCGCGACCGCAGATTTTTATTCAAGAGCTTGACAGGAACCCTGCTGCTTCTATAAACTATACAAAAACACTATTTGAAAACGAGGTTCTTCGTATGTCCATCCATGAATTAGAAGAGGCCAACCGGTGTCTCCAGTGCAAAAAGCCTATGTGCCGGGAAGGCTGTCCCATCCATACCAATATCCCGGAAATGATCCGTCTGTTCAAGGAAAATGATTTGATGACGGCGGCTCAGATGCTGTTCGATAACAATCCCCTTTCTGTAGTTTGCAGCCTGGTGTGCAACCATGCGGCCCAGTGTGAGGGGCACTGTATCCGGGGGATCAAGGGGGCTCCAGTGCATATTTCTGCCATCGAGAATTACATCTCTGATTCTTGTTTCGACCGACTGAAGATCCAGCAAGCCCCTTCCAACGGGAAAAAAGTCGCCATCATCGGTGCTGGCCCGGCAGGGATTACCATTGCCATCATCTTGGCCAAACGGGGCTACCAAATCACCGTCTTTGAATCCCGGGACAAGATCGGGGGGATCATGCGCTACGGGATCCCTGATTTCCGACTGCCCCGCTACATCTTGGACCGGTTCGAAGACCGGATGAAGGAAATGGGGATCAAATTCCGGTTCAATTTCACCATCGGCGGAAACATCACTTTAAAGGACCTGTTCCAGGACGGTTATCAGTCCGTATTCATCGGCACCGGCGCCTGGCGGCCTAAACGGATGTTGATCCCGGGAGAGACCTTTGGGAATGTCCATTATGCCATCAGTTACCTGAATAACCCAGATGCGGTGGATCTAGGTCAGAGTGTGGCTATCTTCGGTTCCGGGAACTCTGCCATGGACGTAGCCCGTACCGCGGTGCGGCACGGCTGCAAGAACGTCACGGTCTATGTGCGTAGGGACCATGTGTCCGCTTCCCAGGATGAATATGAGTATTCTCTCCTGGACGGCGTAAAGTATGAATTCAACAAGACCGCCGTGGCTATCAAAGACGAAGGTCCCATGGTAGCAGATACCAAAGTGGAAGACGGCCATGTAATCGTGCTGGAAGATACCGCCCGGCTGGTACCCGTGGACAGCGTAGTGATCGCGGTTTCCCAGGTGCCTAAGCGCCGTCTGGTGGAACACAACCAGGGCCTGGAACTGAACGACCGGGGGAATCTGAAGACTACAGAAGACGGGGAAACTACCCTGCCCGGGGTCTTTGCGTCCGGAGATGTGGTCACCGGTGCTAAAACGGTGGTCCATGCGGTAGAGTATTCCAAAAAAATAGCCGATGAAATGGATCTTTATATGCAAAATCTGGAAAAAACAGTTGACAAAATCGACTGAGCCACGCTATAATAATTAAGCTGCAATGCAATGATTCACTAGCTCAGTTGGTAGAGCACCTGACTTTTAATCAGGGTGTCCCGGGTTCGAGTCCCGGGTGGATCACCATTTGGATATTGCAAGGCCTGTCCCGTATGGACAGGTCTTTTTCTTTTGCAGGTCAGATTCGTTTGACAAACAGATATGGCTATGGAATAATGCAGGTATCATGAGAAAAGTGAGGGGATAGCATGGCGAAAAAAGAGGAATGGCGTGTGGAACGGGATTCTATGGGAGAAATCAAAGTCCCAGCAGATAAATATTGGGGCGCCCAGTCGGAGCGGAGCTTCGAAAATTTCAAGATTGGTACGGAAAAGATGCCCATGGAAGTGATCCGGGCTTTTGCGTATCTGAAAAAAAGTGCTGCCCAGGCCAATGAGGCGATGGAGAAGCTGGATAAGAAGCGCTGCCAGACCATCGGCAAAGTCTGCGATGAAATCCTCAAGGGGAAGCTGGATGGAAACTTCCCCCTGGCGGTATGGCAGACGGGAAGCGGGACCCAGAGCAATATGAATGTCAACGAAGTGATCGCCCACAGGGGAAATGAAATGGCCGGGGAAGCCCTGCTCCACCCCAACGACCATGTGAATATGTCCCAGAGTTCCAACGATACCTTTCCTACGGCCATGCACATCGCTGCAGTCTGGGAACTGGAAAAGCACCTGCTGCCTTCCCTGGATGAGCTGGTAGCGGCTTTCAAGAAGCTGGAAAAAGCCAATAAGGGGATTGTGACCACCGGACGGACCCATCTCCAGGATGCGGTGCCCGTGGCCTTTTCTCAGGAAATTTCCGGCTGGCGGACCATGCTGGAACGGAATCGGCAGGAGATCAAGGCGGCAGAAAAAGGCCTCCTGGAACTGGCGCTGGGCGGCACGGCTGTAGGGACCGGCCTGAACGCTCCCAAGGGCTTTGACAAAAAAGCAGCCGCTTTCATTGCCAAGAATACCGGCTTTCCTTTTGTGACAGCCCCCAACAAGTTCCATGCCCTTACCAGCTTAGATGACATGGTCTTTGCCCACGGCGCTTTAAAAGCCCTGGCGGCCAACCTGATGAAGATGGCCAATGATGTGCGGTGGCTGGCCTCCGGTCCTCGGGATGGCTTGGGGGAAATCACCATCCCTGCCAACGAACCAGGGTCCTCCATCATGCCTGGGAAAGTGAACCCAACCCAGTGCGAGGCGGTGACCATGGTGGCGGTCCAGGTCATGGGAAACGATGCAGCCATTGGCTTTGCGGCTTCCCAAGGGAATTTCCAGCTGAATGTGTTCCTGCCGGTGACCATCTATAATTTCCTCCAGTCCGTCCGGCTCCTGGGCGATGTGATGGAATCCTTCCGGAAAAACTGCGTGGTGGGGATCAAAGCCAACAAGGAAAAGATGGCCCATAACCTGCACCATTCCCTGATGCTGGTGACGGCTCTGAGTCCCTATATCGGCTACGATAAATGTGCCCAAGTGGCTAAACTGGCTTTCAAGGACAATATTTCCCTGAAAGAAGCGGTGCTGAAGCTGGGATTCATGGAAGAAAAAGAATTCGACAAGGTGTTCCATCCGGAGAAGATGGTGTAAAAAATGGGGTTGTTGCATGCGCAACAGCCCCATTTTTGAGGTCTCGGGTCTCGAGTCGTGAGTCTCGAGCCGTTGGATAGAACCTGTCCCCATGGCCAGGTTCT
>SFHH01000174.1 GCA_004555735.1 Acidaminococcus fermentans | reverse complement strand
GTGCTGACCTTCTGGTTGGTGGCAAAGAGCTGGCTGCCGTTCACCGCATCCGTACTGTCTGTGCTGAGCGCCCCGGCCTGGACAGCCGTCACTTTCTGGTTATTCGCATGGAGCCCATTGCTGTCGATATAGGTCTTTGTGCCTACTTGGTAAGCAGGGGCCGTCACCCCGCTGCCATCGATCTTCGTTTGGGAAGCCCCACTGTTGAAGGTGGCATCGGTCAGGCCCGTCAGGCTCTTGGCAAGCTGGACCGTCAGTCCGTCATTGCCGCTGGAGACCACACCGATGTTGCCGGTGGTAAGTTTTCCCGCATCATTGATGCCTCCAGTGATACTCAGGGTACTGTTCAGGGCCAGGGTGTTGGCCGTGCCTGTATCCCCGGCAAAAGTATAGCCGTCACTGGTCAAAGCCACCAGATGGGCGTTGTTCTGGGCATCCAGATAGTCCAGGCGAGTGCTGCCGCTGGCATCCTGATCGGCCGTCAGGTAGAGCTGGGAACCGTTCTTCCCTTTGATGCCCACATAGCCATAAGTATCCGTCCCCACGGTGTTTTCGCCCAGGATGATAGGATAGTTCACCTTCCCCGTAGGACTGCTTTCCTTCGGGATCTGGGTCCCTACATAAATCTTGTTTTCCTGGATTTCCGGTGCCAAGGTCACGGTCAGTTCACCCTTATCGGTGACCTGGGTACTCAGGTTCTTGTGGCTCGTGTCACCGCCGGCCCCTTTCAGGATCACGGTGCCGCCGATGGCCACACTGGTGGGGTTGGTATGGGAGCCTGCTGCGCTTTCCGCCCCGAAGGAAATCCCCTTGGCGGACCCATCAGCGTTCAGGATATTCGTCAACTGGCTGCCGATGATGGCATCAGTGGATGTACTGGAAATATCTCCCGCCTTTACGTTGGTGATTTTTTTCCCGCCATTGTCCAGTCCGCTGGCAGTGAGGGAGATTCCCGTATTCCCCAGTTTCAGTCCACTGCCATCGATGGTGGTGGTCCCGAACTGGGCGCTGGTCAGATTCTTCAGTTCCTGGCTCAGTTTGACCGTCAGGGAGCCGTCCGCACTGCTGGCCTGGACCCCGATATTGCCGTCACTGAGTTTGGTGGCATCGGCCCCGCCTTTGACCAGGAGGTAATTGGTAGTAGTGTCTTTTCCATACTCTTTAGCCCGCAGTTTCCGGGAAATGACATTGGTCCCCGTCACGGTTCCGGATTCACTGTCGATCTGCACCTGAGAATTATCCCCCCCAAAGGTCAATCCATCGGTAAGGGTTGCCACATGATGGGTATGGCCGGCCTGATCCGTATATTCCAGGCGGGTCATCCGGGATTTTCCTTCGCTGTCCGTATAGTTAAAATCACTGCCCGGGATGGGGGAACCGGCATAGGACGTGATCACCGCCGAAGTGCCATTTCTCCCGTTGATGCCCACGTAGCCGATGGTGGCATCAGTATTGTCCGTTCCCAGGACCACAGGATGGTTCACCCGGCTGTCCGTAGGATTGGCCAGGGCCGAGCCCACATCGATCCGGTCTTCCAACAGCTCTTTATCCAGCAGGATCTGGAGTACGCCGTCCTGGTCCACGTAAGTTTTCAGGTTGGTGCCGGAGTACTTCACATTGTCTTTCGTACCCGCGCCTTTGATCAGGATGGGGTCTTCTCCCAGTTTCCGGGAAATGGTACCGCCATCATTGCCTCCCACCTGGATGGTTTTATTTTCAAAGGCAGACAGATCACTGGAAACGGCACTCAACTGACCGAAATTCACTGCATCTGTAGTGTCCGTCCCCTTGGCCAGGCCGGTGATCTTCTTGCTGCCCATGAAAAGACCGTTGCCGTTAAGGGAAATATCCGAAGTCCCGTCTGCTGTAGCAGCATTCTTTACGGTAATGCTGTTTTGGGCCGTCACGGAATCAAAGGAAGGCGTAGTGGTCATGACCACTTCCAGCCCGTCCCCGTTGACATTTTTCCGCACGCCCAAGTTGGCGGTGCTGGCTGCCCCGTCTTTCAGGGCATCCCCGGTGAGGCCGCCTGTGAGGTTGAAATTGCCTCCCAGGGACTGGGTGACTTTCTGGTTGTCGTTGCCCGTAAGGGAAAGCCCTTCCTGCTCTACGGCTTTCAGCTGGGCCACGTTCACGGCATCCGTATCGTTGGTGCCGGCAGCCAGGTTGGTGATCTGACGGGTATAGATTTTCTCCTCCGAATTGACCTTGAAGGTCCCTCCGCCTAGAGAGACGGATCCACTGGTAGATGTCCATACGGAATCAGCCTGGTTTGCCTTTTTGCTGCCACTGAGATAGCCTGCCAGGCCAGCGGCTGTACTGGCCTGGGAACCCGTACCCAAAGCCACGCCGCCGGTAGCCGTGGCACTGGAAGTGCCGCCCAGAGCCACGCCGCCATAACTGGAGACAGTGGCACCGCCGCCCAAGGCCACCCCACCGAAACCAGAGGAATTGGAACTGTTGCCAAAGGCAATGGCTCCTGTCCCCTGTGCTTTCGCGTACGGACCTATGGCTATGGAACTATAGAGCGTATCATCATTCGATGCACTCCCTGCCAAAGAAGAATAGCCGATAGCCAGGGATCCCACGCCATAAGCCTGGGCCTTATTCCCCGCTGCCAGGGAATTGAGCCCGTGGGCCCCGTCATTCAGGTAATTGCTGCCCGTGCCCGTATCGGTGGCATTGACGCTGTAATAGCGGGTAGCCGTCTTGCCCACATTTTGTTCCACTTTTTCGATGGACTGGGCCACCCCGTAGAGCTGGCTGCCGTTGATAGCGTCCGTAGAAGTATTACTTACCCGGCCGGCGGCCACGTGGGTGATGGTCCGAGTCTGTTCCGTCGTTCCGCTGCCAGACCCTACACTGACGGTCCCGGTAGGATTGGTTCCGGCAAAATTATACGTAGTGGAATCGGAGGCTTCCCCATAGGTGTCCTTAATAGCCATGGAGGCCGTGCCTGTCGTATCCCCATTGTTCACTTGAGAACCGGCACCCAAAGCCACACTGGTCTTATTGCCGTTTTCTGCAGCTACAAAAGCGCCGCTGCCCAGGGCCACGCCCTTTTCCTTATGTACTTTGGCATTGTAGCCCACCGCGGTACCTTCTTCTCCGACGTCTGCTACGGTGGCATTGATCCCGGCTGCCAGGGAATTCTTTCCACCGGCTCCCGCCACTGCACTGGCAGTTCCCTTATTGTTGAAAAGAGGTGATGCAGCCGTTCCCGTTGCATTGGTATGGAAATAAGTGGCGCCATCTGCAGAGACCTGTAGGGCCAGCCCTTTCAGCTGGGCTACATT
>SFHH01000173.1 GCA_004555735.1 Acidaminococcus fermentans | reverse complement strand
GAGATGCTGTGGCAGAAGGATGCCGTAGGAAACGAAACCCTCCAGACCATCCTGGAATTTGCCCGGAAACAGGGAGCGATCCTGGAAACCGCTGAAACAGCCCCTCAATGAATCACAAAAGGAAAAAGCCTTCTGCTGGGGAAGCAGAAGGCTTTTTCCTTGAAAGGAAGTTGTTTATGATGATTTGATGGGGAAGATGTAACAAGGAGGGGTAATCCCTGCTACGATTATTAGTATACCCATGACCTGTGTCAAAGGAAGGGCAAATTCTTGAATGATTTGTGAATTTGACTCTTCAGTCAGCCAGTCCGAAATACCCATAGATATCCTGGATCATTCCCTGGGCATTCTCCGGACTCAATCCCGCTTTTTCACTGAGCAGCAGCAGCCCCTTCAGCTGTTTTTTCAGATAGTTGCTGAACTTTTCCGGATCCAGGGAGAGGTTGTCGCCCTGGACCTGGTCACTTTGGCAAGTGAGCATCACCAGCAGCTTCAGGGTCTCCCCTTCTTTTTCCGCCAAGAAAAAGAGATAGGGAAAGGCCTCCCCCAACTTCTGGACAAAATCCACCGCTCCCTGGTTTTCCCATAGGGCCGGACCGCAATCCTCGGCAAAAGAAAGTCCCCAGCGTCCACAGAATTTCCGGGCTAAAGCCGGCTGGCTCCCAACCAAGCCCAGCAGTTGGAAATACCGCTGGAGCTCGTCCGGATGGTCCAATTCCTCCTGATGCACTTGGAAACCGATAAAATCCTGCCGTTCCAGATAGGAACGGATTTTTTCTTCTTCCATAACGGCCTACCTTTCTTTGATCATGACGGTCCACTGGCCGGGCAGTTTCACTCTCTTCCAGATGCCGGGCCAATCTTCTTCCAGCTGTGTCTTCAGTTTCCGTGTCTTGGTATCCACCAGCACCACCGCTTTGCCCGGCTGTTCCCGGACCTGTCCATAGGTGGTCCAGGGCATGATGTTCTTAGCCGACCAGCTGTCTTTCCGGGGTTTGAAAGCTTCGGCCTCCTCATCGGGCACCAGCATCACCATTTCCCGGCCCGTATAGAATACGCCGGAAGTCGGATAGCCGCCGCCCCGGATGTAAATGGGCATATCTTCCGGTACCACAGCATTGATGAACTGGGCCGCTGTCTTCCCGGTCACATCTTCCATAAGAGGTTTGGCCAAAAGATCCAGGCTGCAGCAATGGAAGCCGATGGTCAGCAATACCACCGTGGAAAGGACTTCCTGGCTGCTCTTCCCCTTGTATTTATGGAAAGCCAGCACCACCATGCAGAGGGTATAGATCAACATGAAATAGAACAGGTTGTGGGGATTGGGGAATACCCCGGGAGCCAGGCGGGTCACCTTAGAAGCGGCGAAAGTCAAAGCTCCATAGAAAAGGATATTGCCCAAGAGCATCCAGCGCATCTCCAGGCCGCTGCCCTTTTTCCAGATATAATCGGCTGTGAGCACGCACAGGGGCAGCAGCAGAGGATACGTATAGGTAATGTATTTTGTGGCCATGCATTGGAAAAAGACAAAGACAGCAGCGATCCACAACAGCAGGAAGGCCTCCCGAGGCGCCGGATAATGCCATTTCCCGTTTTTCCGCAGCAGGTTCCACAGCATGCCGGGCACAAGCCCAACCCAAGCATAGGCATTCAGGATATTCACCGCCGTATAATACCAGATCACATTATCCCGAGGGTGTTCCGAAACCGTAGCCCGCAGGACGTTCTGTGTCCCCAGGAAACTGCCCAGGAAGTCTGGATGGACCCGTGCCATGGCAATGTACCAGGGCAGGGCCACCAAAAGGAAGAGCGGGATCCCAGTGGCCAGTTTCGCATCTTTCAGGCATTTCCAGTCTTTTTGATAGAGCAGGAACAGGGTGATGATGAATCCAGGCATCAGGAACCCGATGGGGCCTTTGGTCAGGGTCGCCAGGGCAGAAAGGAGATAGACACCGTAATACCAATTCTTTTCCCGGCTGCTGTATCCCAAGAAGAAACACAGCAGGGCCCCATCCATGAAGAGGAACAGCATCCCGTCTGTCAGGACGCTTTTGGAAATGGTGAAAAACTCCAGGGTCATGAGCAGCAGGACCCCGCTGAGGAACCCCACTTCTTCCCGATACAGCCTTTTGCCTGCCTGGACCGTGAGCCAGAGACCGCCCAAACCAAAGAGGGAGGGAAAGAAACGGGCCCCGAATTCACTGAACCCAAAGATCTTGAAGCCCAAGGCGATCATCCAGTAGGCAAAGACCGGCTTGTCATACCAGTACCGGCCATAGATCTGGGGAGAAAGCCAATCGCCGCTCAAGACCATTTCCTTGGCCGTCAGGGCATAATTTCCTTCCACACTGTCCGTAAGAGGCAGGGCGGAATTCATGAAAAACAGTAAAAAAATAGCTGCGGCCCAGAACCCCAGCCAGTATTTCTTCTTCATACACGTTCCTCCAATGCTTTAGCGTATACATATTGAATCTATTTTACACTAGAATGGGAGAAGAAGGAAGGGGTTGTTGCACGTGTGAAAATCACACACGCACAACAACCCCTTTGTCATAGTTCAGACGTCTGACGGACTGTTGCAGGGGCAACAGTCCTCTTCGGATTATACGGACACCTTTCCCCCAGACACTGTTCATTCTTGGGATAGAAGCCGCAGACCGTCTTTTCTTCCGGCAGGGTGATCCCGAACCGTTCCTTGACGTAGGGAATGGCCGTTTTCAGGGCTGTATAGGCATCCCGTTTGCAGCAGCGAGGGCCGCCGATAGCTGCCAGGTTGGCCAGCGCCTCGGACGTATAGGTCATATGGCTGCCCCAGGAAGGGCCCGCAGTCAAAGGCCCGGTCTCTTCCAGCAGGGCCAAAGCCGCCCCCACGGAAGCCACCGCTCCGCAGACGCCCCAGTGGCCGCAAATGGCTCCAGGCATTTGGAGGCCCTCCTGCCGCAGTCTGCTTAAAAGTTCCGGCAGATCAAACGCCATACCGGCGTTATGGAGCGCTGTCAATAGACAGGCCCCATCCAATACATGATGCTCCGGACCGTGGATCCGGACAAATTCCTTCCCAGCTACGTGCCGGAATACAGCCAGAGGATTGGTTTCCTTTTCCTGGGCACAGGCTTCGATGATAGCCTGGGTCCGTTGTTCCAAATCATCCATGGAATACACCTCATTTCATCCGTCCCAGCACTTCCAGCAGCAGGTTCCAGGTCCGCTGTACAGAGGCGATGTGCATGGTTTCTCGATACGTATGGATATCCGTCAGGGTGGGCCCCAAAGAAATGCAATCCAATCCCGGGAGCTTGGCGGCGAACATGCCACACTCTACCCC
>SFHH01000005.1 GCA_004555735.1 Acidaminococcus fermentans | reverse complement strand
AGCACCGGTGATCATGTTCTTTACATAGTCAGCGTGCCCCGGGCAGTCGACGTGTGCATAGTGTCTGGTTTCAGTTTCGTATTCCACGTGGGCGGTATTAATGGTAATACCACGTTCTCTTTCTTCCGGAGCCTTATCGATATCGGCATAGGCTTCGAAAGTGGCTTTGCAGCCCGGAGTTTCGGACAGGACCTTGGTGATCGCCGCGGTCAGGGTAGTCTTGCCGTGGTCGACGTGACCAATGGTACCAATGTTCACATGGGGTTTTGTTCTTTCAAATTTCTCTTTAGCCATTAGATTACCTCCCAACGCTTCCTGCTGTTTTTTTGGATTTTAAAATAGCCCCTTTACGGGGCTGTGTTGGTAATGGTAGCGGCGCACGGATTTGAACCGCGGACAGGCCGGGTATGAACCGACTGCTCTAGCCAACTGAGCTACGCCGCCATAAAATGGAGCTGATGACCAGAATCGGACTGGTGACCTTATCCTTACCAAGGATACGCTCTACCAACTGAGCTACATCAGCATGTGGTTGCGGGGGCTGGACTTGAACCAACGACCTTCGGGTTATGAGCCCGACGAGCTACCAACTGCTCCACCCCGCGATGTTTGGTGGAGAGAGAAGGATTCGAACCTTCGAAGCCAGAGGCGGCAGATTTACAGTCTGCTCCCTTTAACCACTCGGGAATCTCTCCACATTTGTCTGTCACGAATATTTGGAGCTGGCAAAAGGAATTGAACCCTCAACCTACTGATTACAAGTCAGTTGCTCTACCTATTGAGCTATGCCAGCGCTTTTCGTTCGTAACAAGGATAAGTATAAAGGAACTTGGGGAAATTGTCAACAGCTTTTTTAGAAAAAGTGTAAGGAATTTTATAAACCATGAAAAAAGGGTATTGCACGTCCTGCGCAACACCCCTTTTCTTACAGATAGAAATACCAGACCGTAAAGGCAGCCAGGAGGATCCGATAGATTCCGAAGGCAGTCAGCCGGGACCGCTGGAGGAACTTCATGAACCAGAGGATGGACAGGTAGCCTACCACGAAAGCCGTGACAAAACCGATAGCCAGGACCATCATGTCCCCGCTGCTGAGGGCGGACAGATTCTTCAGCAGTTCATACAGACAAGCCACCACCATGATGGGCAGCGCCATGATAAAGGTGAAATCGGCCCCGGCTTTCCGATTCACGCCCACCAATAGGGCACCTCCCAAAGTAGACCCGCTCCGGGAGAATCCCGGCCACAGAGAAAGGAACTGGAAGAAACCGATGTACAGCGCCTGACGCAGGCTGATATGGTCCACATCCTGGACCAGTTCTGCTTCATGGCCCCGGATCTTCCGTTCTGCTGCGATCATCAGCAGGGCACCCAAGACCAGCCCTACGACCACCGTAGCCGGGGAAAACAAATATTTCTTGATGAAGGAGTGGACCAGATAAGCAAAGGCCATGGTGGGCACGCAGCCGGCTGCGATATGCCAGCCTGTAAGACCGCTGCCCCTTTGCCAGCCCTCTTTGGTCAGGAAACGGGCAAACCGCTCCTTGTAGAGCACCAGGACCGCCAGGATAGCCCCCAGCTGGATCACCACATCGAAGATCTTGGCCAGGTTTCCTTTAAAACCGATCATATGGCCTACGATGATCATATGGCCAGTAGATGATACGGGGATGAATTCTGTCAGGCCTTCCACAATGCCCAACAAGACTGCAATCAGATTTTCGCTCACGATACACACTCCTTCTCTTTGCAATGCTTTTTGGCAATAAGAACTTGTCCATTATATGGCAAGGAAGCCAAAAAAAAAAGAGAAATCACGGATTTTTCTCAGCAGTTTAAGAAAAATTGTGATTCTCTTTTTTTCTCTGGCAGATTCAAGATCCCGCTTTTTCGTCACCGAAGGAGATCCCTACTTCCCGGCCGGTCCGGATGATATCCGAATCCACGGGCACCTGATGGGGCTGGGACGCCGCCCGGGCAATGGGAACCCGCACGATGGCATTGGCCTGGAGGGCCACCATCACGTTGAATTCCCCATCCAGGCAGGCTTCCACGGCTGCCGCCCCGTAGCGGGTAGAAAGCACTCGGTCATAGGCTGTAGGGGAACCGCCTCTCTGGAGATAGCCCAATACGGTACACCGGGATTCGATGCCTGTCCTGGCTTCGATTTCCCGGGCCAGTTTCTCTCCTACCCCTCCCAGCCGGATAGGTTCGAAGCTGTCCTTCACCATCCGAGCGATGGTCATTTCTCCTCCGATGGGTTTGGCCCCCTCCGCCACAGTGATGATGCTGAACTTCTTGCCGCTTTGCTGGCGCTGGCGGATCTTCCGGATCACCGCATCCAGGTCGTAGGGGATCTCCGGGATCAGGATCACATCAGCACCCCCGGCAATCCCGGAATGCAGGGCGATCCATCCCGCATAACGGCCCATGACTTCCAGGACCATCACCCGGTGATGGGATTCTGCCGTGGTATGGAGACGGTCCAGGGCTTCCGTGGCCATGGCCATGGCTGTATCGAAGCCGAAAGTCCGTTCCGTACAAGGCAGATCGTTGTCGATGGTCTTGGGGACCCCGACCACATCCACTCCACAGAACCGGTGGAGATCATAAGCAATCTTCAAGCTGCCATCTCCGCCGATGACGATGAGACAATCGATGCTGTGGTCTTTCAGATTCCGGACCACCACGTCCCGCTTATCCTCATAGATCACATTGCCCTTGGCATCTTCTCCCGCTGCATAATGGAAGGGATTGTCCCGATTGGTGGTCCCCAGGATGGTCCCGCCCCGGGGCAGGATCCCGGAAACATCTGCCAGGCTCATCAGCTTCATATCGTTGCAGATCAGCCCATGGAACCCGTTGGAAATGCCATAGATCTGGAAGCCGTGATGGATGGCCGTCTTGACCACAGCCCGGATCACTGCATTCAGTCCTGGGCAGTCCCCTCCGCCGGTGAGCACCGCCAGGGTGCCCCTGTTTTTCTCCTGCATTGGGATCACCCTTTCCTGTTCTTATTCCACTTCCCAGACCGTGTAATCCGCAGCAGAGATCCGGATGGATTCCGTGCCATCGAATTTATCATAGCAGAGAAGCCCATCATTCACATATCCTGGCCAAGCTAAGACTACGGTGTAGGCTTTCCCCAGGGCATCGATGACGCTCTTGGGATCGATATGGAACACCGGTACGAACAAGGTCTGCACCCGGTCCAGCAGGATCACATCTCCCCGGTGTCCGGACAGTTCCTCCGTCAGCATAGCCGGAGCCTGGGCTTTCCGTTCACTGGGCAGCAGCTTCAGGAATTCTTCCGTGATCAGCAGCCGGGTATCCACATAGTCCCAGCCCTTGGCTTCCGCCGCTTCCCGCAGCAGTTTGCTTTTCCCGCTGCCAGGTTTCCCTGTAACGATCAGGACCTTTTCTTCCTTGCCCTGTACAGCTTCCACTTGTTTCAGAAATTCTTCCATTTGACTCATGTGTATCGCCCTCCCTTTATATCTTTTGTTTTTCCGCTGTTGATATCATGTTATTCGCCATCCGGAACAGAAATTCCTGCAAAGGCTCTCTTTTTCTTCTTGCAGCAGAAAAACGAATTATCAGATTGTTTCAATTCTATCATTCTTCTCGTCGCCATCCCGGAGATGCTCCTTGGCCGCCATGATCAGGAGCCCTTTGTTCAAAGTCGCCAGATCCAGTTCGTGGTCCCGGCTGGCCAGGTATTTTTCCAGTTTCCGTTTCACCCGCTGGAGGGCATTGTCAATGGACTTGGTACTGCGCTGGAGTTCCTGGGCAATCTGCTGATAACTTTTGCTTTCCAGGTACTTGCACAGAGCCTGCCATTCCAAGGAACTCAGCATGGCCGTCACGTTCTTTTCAATGTCCATGAAGGCCTCCTGATCCACCAGCAGGTTTTCCGGATCCACGCCATGGCCGCCTCCCAGCATATCCAGCAGCGTCCGTTCTTTCCCCTCTTCGAACACCGGCTTATCCAGGGACACATAGCAGTTCAGGGGCCGGTGCTTCTGCCGGGTGGCGCTTTTGATGGCAGAGATGATCTGCCGGTTCACGCAGATTTCGGCGAACACCTTGAAAGAGGCCTGTTTGCCAGGCCGGTAGTCCCGGATGGCTTTGAAAAGGCCGATCATCCCTTCCTGGATGATATCCTCCTTCTCCGCCCCCACCAGGAAATACCGGGCTGCCTTGATTTTGACGAATTCTTTGTATTTATCTAAGAGATAGTCCTGTGCCTGCTGGTCGTCCCGATCCTGGATCAGCCGGATCATCTCTTCATCAGTCAGGGTATCATAGACTTTCCGGATTTCTTCCTGCAATGAATTCCGCCTCCTCTGGTGAATGCAGCCTCTTTGGGGGCTCGAGATCAGGATGCTGCAGGTCACTGCATCATCCTCTTCACTCTTTACTCTGCACTGCTTTTTTCCGCTCTTCCAAGATCCGCTGCCGGACGATGTCATAGAGCAGGATGCCTCCAGCCACTGAGGCATTCAGGCTGGAAACTTGTCCCAGCATGGGAATGCGGACGATGAAATCGCAGTTTTCCTTCACCAGGCGCCCCAGTCCTTTGCCTTCTGCGCCCACCACCAGGACCATAGGGCCCGTCAAATTGGCATCGAAATACTGGGATTCCCCGTCCATATCCGCTCCAGCGATCCAGAACCCCCGCTTTTTCAGCTGCTTCATGGTCCGGGCAATGTTCCCGATCTGGATTACCGGCACATATTCAACGGCTCCGGCGGAAATCTTGGCCACCACAGCATTGAGAGGGCAGCTCCGGCGCTGGGGAAGCAGCACACCGTGGACGCCGGCCGCATTGGCCGTCCGGATCAGGGCCCCCACATTCTGGGGATCCTGGAGCTCATCCAACAGCAGCAAAAGAGGCACTTCTCCCCGGCTTTCTACCTGGGCCAGCACCGTATCCAGATCCTGGAAGGCCACGGGAGCCCCCTGGGCTGCCACCCCCTGGTGCCGGACTCCGCCAGCCAGCCGGTCCAGGACTTCCTTTGCGACCCTTTCCACCGGGATCTGCCGTTCCTCCGCCAGGGCCAGGATTTCGCTGAGGCTGCCCCCGTGGGTCCCTTCCTGGACCAGCACTTTATTGAAGGGACGCTGGCTGCGCAGGGCTTCCCGCACTGCATTACGTCCCACGATGATATCTTCCATGGTTCCTCCTGATATGCGGGTGGGGTTGCCGCTGCCGCAGCAACCCCAGACCCTGTTGTCCCGTTCAGCATCCCTGCCCCTTGGGCTTCCGGAATACTGACTCCGACCGATGTTATTCTCCCTTGCTGACTTTTTCAGCAAAATCAAAGCCGTACTGTTCAGCGGCTTCCAGTTCTTTAGGCAGCGGACGCCATTTCACATTGTATCCAGGCAACAGTTCCATGCCGGAATCTTTGATCAGGGCTTCCATATCCTTTTCGGCGCCGCCGGCCCAGCCGTAGGTCCCGAAAGCAGCCGCTTTCTTCCCGGTAGGTTTCAAGCCCTTCAGATAGGTGAGGAAACCGCCGATGGTGGGCATCATCCCGGAATTCTGGGTAGGAGAACCGATGAGGATCCCTTTGGCAGTGAGCAGGTCGCTGACGATATCGGCCTTCAGGCTGCTTTCATACCGGTACAGCTTTACCCGCATCCCCTGTTCCGAGCCATGGCTGCCGTGCCACCCCACATGGTATCGAACACCACCAGGACCCGATCCACGGTTTCACCCTTGCCCCAGGATTCATACCGGCTCAGGATATCATCGATATGGGAGCGCCAGATACAGCCGTGGCAGCTGCAGATCATCTTGAGAGGCAGGCTCCGGACCAGTTTTACTGTATTAGGCACTAGTTTCCTGTAAGGCATCAGGATATTGGCAAAATACTTCTGGGCTTCGAAGAACATGTTCTCCACTTCGGTTTCGTCATCGAACAGCTTGCTGCAGCAGTAATGCTGGCCGAAGGCATCGCTGGAGAACAGGATCTGTTCCTCCGGGCAGTAGGTGACCATGGAATCCGGCCAATGGAGCATGGGAATGGGCTGGAAGACCAGGGACCGTTTCCCCAGGCTGACAGAATCGCCTTTTTTCACGATCTGAGTCTTGAAAATGTCCCCATAGTGTTCCTTCAGTTCATTGGCCCCTTGGACCGTAATCAGGAAGGTGGCATTGGGACAGGCTTGTGCCAGAGCCGGCAGGCTTCCGGAATGGTCCGGTTCCACATGGTTCACTACAATGTAATCGATCTTTTCCGGATCCACAATAGTCCGGATGTTGCAAAGCTGTTCTCCGGCAAAGGGAGCCTTTACCCCGTCGATCAAGCAGATTTTTTCATCCATGATCAGGAAGGAGTTGTAGGTGACCCCCCGGGGAGTGGCAAACCCATGGAAGTCATGGAGGGTCCAGTCCCGGATCCCCACTTCGTATATATCGTTGGCAATGGTGCGAGCTTTCATGTTGAATCTCCTTTCAAAAAGACAATTCCATTTTCGCCTTATCATTATACTATTTTCCTCAATTAAAGACAATTTAAAAAAGGGGCTGCTGCATAAGCAACGGCCCCTTTTTAGTTCTCGGGTCTCGAGTCGTGAGTCGCGGGCTTGTTGATGCAGACCAAAGACCC
Organism: Acidaminococcus fermentans; assembly: GCA_004555735.1. Taxonomy (GTDB): domain Bacteria; phylum Bacillota; class Negativicutes; order Acidaminococcales; family Acidaminococcaceae; genus Acidaminococcus; species Acidaminococcus fermentans_A. The sequence continues at coordinate 44,402 of SFHH01000005.1, read as the reverse complement.
ATTCTGACATATTCCAACCGGTTTTGTCTCAACCTCCTATAGAAAAAAGAGCAACCGGCTTAAACGTCCAGGCTCGCGACCTGTGACCCGCGACCAGGGTGTGAATGATTCACACCCCTTTCTTCTCCTCTTTCACATGCTCCATATACTTCCGTGTCTCAGCCACCACGACCCCGGACAGGCCCAAGAGGGCAATCAGGTTGGGAATGGCCATGAGGCCATTGACGATATCTGCCAGGATCCAGATGGATTCCAGCTTCAGGAAGGCCCCGCAGCCCACCAGGATGATGAAGCCCACCCGGTAAGGCATGATGCCTTTGATCCCTACCAAGTATTCCATGCACCGTTCCCCATAGTAGTTCCAGCCCAGGATGGTAGTAAAGGCAAAGAGCACCAGCCCCACCATGAGCATGTAGCCCCCGAAAGTGGGATAGGCCTGGAGGAAGGCCGCATTGGTCAGAGCCGCCCCGTTGAGGTCCGTCTTCCACAGACCGCTGATCACCACCACCAGACCAGTCATGGTGCAGATGATGATGGTGTCGATGAAGGTACCGGTCATGGAGACCAGCCCCTGCTCCGCCGGCCACTTGGTCTTGGCCGCAGCCGCTACGATGGGGGCGCTCCCCAGGCCGGATTCATTGGAGAATACCCCCCGGGCCACCCCGTTCCGCATGGCCAACAGGACGCTGGCTCCCAGGAAGCCCCCTACGGCCGCGGTAGGATGGAAAGCATCATGGAGTACTTCTGCAATGGCTCCCGGCACCTTATCCGCAAAGATCACCAGGAAGCCGATGGTAGAAACCATATAGATCACCGCCATGGCCGGTACGATCTTAGAGGCCGTCTTGGCAATGCTCTGGAGCCCTCCCAGGGTGATGGCCGCTACCAGGATGGTCAGCACCACAGCGGTATATTCCACCGGGATCCCGGCGTTCAGCTGGGTGATCTGGACGATGGAGTTCACCTGGGCAAAGGTCCCGATGCCGAAATAAGCCACCAGCACCCCGAAGAAAGCAAAGGCGATGGCCAACGGCCGATAGGCGCGTCCCAGACCGTTTTCGATGTAGTACATGGGACCGCCGGAAATCTGTCCCTTGTCATCCACCGTACGGTATTTCACCGCCAGGCAGCCTTCTGCATATTTGGTAGCCATACCGAAAAAGGCCGCTACCCACATCCACAGGATGGCCCCCGGACCGCCGGCCTTGATGGCAGTAGCCACCCCTACGATATTCCCGGTCCCTACCGTAGCCGCCAGAGCCGTACACAGGGCTTTGAAGGAATCGATGTCCCCTTCCCCCTGGTTCTCCGCGGAAAAGATCAGTTTCAGAGACCGGGGCAGCCGGAACACTTGGAGGAATCCCAGCCGGAAGCTGAGGAAAATCCCCGTTCCCACCAACAGGACCAGCAAAGGCGGCCCCCAGACAAAACTGTCGATCTGATTCAGCAAAGCAATACTCATGATAAACGACTTCCCCCTTTTTTCATTGAGCCCGCAGGCGCTCCTCAGCCATCTCCGGTGTCTCCAGAGATGCCGTACGTGTTTCTTTATCTAAAGCCAGCACCCGCTGGTGATAGCGGAGCAGCGTGCTTCTGTGTCCTACGCTGACCAGGGTGGTCCCAGGCAGCTTTTCTGCCAGTACCTGATACAGTGCTTTTTCCGTCTCTTCATCCAGGGCGGAGGTGGATTCATCCATGAACAGCCACTGTGGCTCATAGAGCAGGGCCCGGGCAAAGGCCAGCCGTTGCTGTTCCCCGATGGAACACACATGGGACCAGTCGCCCTCTTCCTGGAGATGGCAAGCCAGATAGCCGATCCGGCACAGGTCCAAGGTCTCTCTCAAGACTTCATCGGAAAACTCCCGGGTGCCGGGATACAGTACCGCATCCCGGAGGGTCCCCAGGGGCAGGTAGGGTCGCTGGGGGATGAACATGAGATTTCCTTTGGGCGGCAGGGCCACCTTGCCTCGGGCAAAGGGCCAGATGCCTGCCAGAGCCCGGAGCAAGGTGCTTTTCCCACTGCCGCTGACCCCTTTGATCAGCACATTGGTCCCCGGTGCCAGGGTCAGTTCCAGAGGTTTCAGGATGGGCCTGCCATCGGGCAGATCCACTTCCAGGGGCTCCAGCCGGAGCGTCCCATCGAGACTTTCCAGCCGTTCCACATGGCTCTGGCTGCCGGCTGCCTGGACCCGGGCCATATCCTCTTCAAAGCCGGTGAGCCGGTCCACTACGGCCTGCCATTCCGCCAGGGAAGCATACACATCCACAAAGTAGGAAAGGGAATCCTGGACCCGGCCAAAGGCTGTGGCCACCTGCATCAGCCCCCCCAGGGTCAGTTCCCGGCGCAGGAACCGGGGAATGGCCACCACAAAAGGAAAGATGATGGCAATCTGGGCATAGCCAGAACTCAGCCACACCAGCTGTTTCTGCTTCAGCACGATTTTCCAGAAATTGTCTAGCAGCAGGGCGAAACGTTTCTTGAACACCCGGCCTTCCAACCCTTCTCCCTGGTAAAAGGCTACGCTTTCCGCATTCTCCCGCATGCGCATCATGCTGAACCGGAAATCTGCTTCCCGGCGCTGTTGGAAGAAGTTCAAAGCCACCAGTTTGTGGCCCACTCGATGGGTCAGCCAGGTGCCCACCGATGCATAGATTACCGCCACCCACACCATGTATCCGGAAATATGCCAAGTGCGGCCCAGGAAAATAAAGGAAAAGGGCCCGGACAGCTGCCAAAGGATTACCACAAAGGAAACCAAGGTGCACAGAGCCTTCACGATGCCCACGAAGAATCCCAAAGTCTTGGTGACAAACAGGTTCACATCCTCACTGATCCGCTGATCCGGGTTGTCCATCTCTTTCCCGAACATTTCCAGCCGGTAGTAGGTCTGATGCTGGAGCCACCGGTCGATATACCGGTTGGTGAGCCAGCGCCGCCAGTTCAACACCAGCACCTGCTGGAGATAATAGGCATAGACCGCAAAGATAATATAGATGAAAGCCAGCACCGTAAACCGTTTCAACTGATAGAAGATTTCTTCCGTCTGGTAGTTCTGCAGAGCCGTATAGAACGCATTGTTCCACTGGTTCAGCAGCACCAGCATAGCCACCACCGCCAAAGTCAGCAGCAGGATGGCCAGCAGTAAGGCGTAGGCTTTTTTCTTTTCTTCACTTTTCCAGTAACTGCGGGTCAGGCGCCACACCTGAGAGAGCAGTTTTTTTGAACCATTTGTTTGTTTCACGTGTCCTTCACCTTACATAAAATGGAATAGAGACTATTATATCTGTTTCAATGAAAAAAAGCAAAGATTTTCCGAGAAAAAAGAGGTGCCGCACCATAATGTGCAGCACCTCTTCATCTTATTTCTGTTCTTCCGGAATGGGATCATCCACAGAGCCGATGGGCACCTTGGGATGGAATACCTTTTCAATGGTCAGGAACAGCACCGGCACCAGGAACAGGCTCAGGAAAGTGGAAGCCATCATGCCGCCGATGATGGCGGTCCCGATGGACGTCCGGCTGCCGGAACCTGCGCCGCTGGCCCAGGCCAGAGGCACAGCCCCGATAACCGTGGAGAAGGCGGTCATCAGGATAGGCCGGAGACGGACAGTAACCGTATCCACCAGAGCGGGCATGACGGACCAGCCGTCGTCCACTCTCATCTTGGCATATTCCACGATCAGGATGGCGTTCTTGGCGGACAGACCGATCAGCACGATCATCCCGATCTGCAGATAGATATCACTGGTGAGACCCCGGAGGTACTGGAAGCCCACAGCCCCCATCACGGCCGAAGGCACTGCGAAGATGATGCCCAGCGGCAGGCTCCAGCTTTCATACAGGGCGGACAGACACAGGTACACGAACACCAGGGAAATCCCGAACATCATGAAGGAGGAACTGCCGGCGGCTTTTTCGTCCCGGCTCTGGTCCGTCCACTGATAGGTGTATCCGCTGGGCAGCTGGCTGTTCAGCACCTCTTCGATAGCACTGATGGCCTGGCCGGTGGAATACCCGCTGGCAGGCGACCCTGCAATCTTGGCCCCCCGGGCACCGTTGAACCGGGTGATGACCGGCGCAGCGGGGATTTCCTTGCTAGTCACCAGCGCACTCAGGGGCACCAGAGCCCCGGTGTTGCTGGCCACATACAGATTGGCGAAGCTCTTTACATCCCCTCTGTATTTGGGGTCAGCCTGGATGACCACTTTCCAGGTCCTGCCCAGCAGGTTGAAGTCGTTGACTTCACTGCCGCCCAGGTTGGCCTGGAGGGCGGTGAACACGCTGGATACCGGTACATTCAGGCTTTCCGCCTTGGCCCGGTCCACATCGAACTGGAGGGCCGGTGTGTTGTCCGTAAAGGTGGTGTAGATGGTGGCGATTTCCGGTCTCTGCCGGATCTTGGCCAGTACACCCTGCACATCCTGGGCCATCACCCCCGTATCATGGCCGGTGGTATCCATAATGTACAGACTCAGGCTCCCAGTGTTGGATAGACCGGGGAGTACGGCCTGGTTGAAGGCCATGCCCGTAGCAGCCGGATTCTGGTTCCCCAGGATGTTCAGTTTCTTCAGGACGGCATACACGCTCAGATCATCGGTGGTCCGGTTCTGGATGTCATCCAGCTTTACCGGAACGATGGCTGCGTTGGGTTTCCGGCCCATGGACAGCACATCGATGCCCACGATCTGCAGCACATGCTTTACCCCGGGGATTTTCCGGATTTCCGCCACCATGTCATTGGTGACTTTAGTAGTCCGGTTGGTGGAAGCGGATTCCGGCAGGGAAACCGTCATCATGGCAAAGCTCTGGTCTTCATCCGGCAGGTAAGCGGAAGGAATCAGCTTGAAGAACATGCCAATCAGTACAAAGACGATGGCCAGGCCCACCAGCCCCAGTTTGAAGTGGCGGAGCAGCCGTTTCACGTTCTTCACATATTTTCCCGTAGTCCGTTCCAGCCACCGGTTGAAGTAGCCGAACATTTTGCCCAAAAAGCCCTTGCTGCCGTTGGGATCCTTAGGTTTGATCACCATGGCGCAGACTGCCGGGCTCAGGGACATGGCCACCACGGCGGAGATACTCAGGGCCACCACGATACTCAGAGCGAACTGTTTGTACAGCACCCCGGTGATGCCGCCCAGGAAGGCCACCGGAAGGAACACAGCCAGCAGCACGAAGGCAGTGGCCACGATGGCCCCGGACACTTCCCGCATGGCATTATAGGTAGCTTCTTTGGGGTCCATCCCTAGGGCATCCACGTTGTGTTCCACGGCTTCCACCACTACGATGGCGTCGTCCACCACGATCCCGATGGCCAGCACCAAAGCGAACAAGGTCAATGTATTGATGGTGAAATCAAAGATGATGAAGGCCCCGAAAGTCCCCAGCAACGAAACCGGTATGGCCAGGGTGGGCACCAGGGTGGCCCGCCAGCTCTGCAGGAACACCCAGGTGATCAGCACCACCAGCACCAGGGTTTCCACCAGGGTGACCACCACTTCCTTCAGAGATTCCCGTACGTATTCAGTGTTGTCCTGTACGATGGTCAGTTTCAGATCCGGCGGGAAGTTCTTTTCCGCTTCCGCCAGCACCTTTTTCACTTCCGCTACGCTTTCCAGGGCGTTGGCATCGGTGTTCAGGCTGATGGCGTAGTTCATGGCGTTCTTCCCGTCCAGTTTGGAGGTGACGCTGTCATCCCGGGGACCGAATTCCACCCGGGCTACATCCTTCACCCGGAGCAGGTTCCCGTTGCTGTTCTTGATGATGATGTTGCCGAATTCGTCCGCTGTGCTCAGACGGCCCTTGACCCGGGCGGAATACTGGAATTCCTGATCCGCCTCGTTGGGCCGGGCCCCGATGCTCCCGGCAGGAGCCTGGACGTTCTGGCTGGCAATGGCGCTTTTCACATCCGCTGCCGTAACGCCCAGTTGGGCCATCTTCATGGGATCCAGCCATACCCGCATGGACAGTTCCGGCCCGTATTCACTGACTTCCGAAACCCCCTTCACCCGCTTCAGGGCATCCACGAACTGGGTGGATCCATAGGTCTTCATGAACAGGGTGTCATAGGTTCCGTTGGGAGAAGTCAGGGCGAAATACATGATGGTTTCTGCCGACTGCTTCTTGGTGGTGACCCCGTAGGTACTTACTTCACTGGGCAGGGAGGAGGAAGCCTGGGCCACCCGGTTCTGGACCTTGACAGAGTCCATATCCGGATCCGTACCCAGTTCGAACTTCACGTTCAGGGTGTAGTTTCCCTGGTTGTCACTGGTGGAGTTCATATCCACCATGTTGTCCACCCCGTTGACCTGCTTTTCAATGGCCTGGGCCACGGATTCCTCCACAACCTCGGCACTGGCGCCTACGTAGTTAGCGGAGACGCTGATCCGGGGATTGGAGATCTGGGGATACTGGGCAATGGGCAGGTTGTAGGCCGAGATGATCCCCACCAGGGTGATAATGATGGCGATGACGCAGGCAAATACAGGGTGATCAATGAAATACTTTGCCACTGTACCTACCTCCTTACTTACCTGCGGTCGAGGTGGTATCGGTGGTGTCCAGATCCGCTTCCGTCATGGGAGAAGCGTTGACTTTGGCGCCTTCCTTCAGCTTTTGGACCCCTTCCACCACTACGGTTTCCGTGCCGTCCAGGCCACTCTTCACCAGCCACAGTTTCCCGATCCGGGCACCCAGCTGGACTTCCTTCATGCTGACGGTGTTGTCATCGTTGATCACATAGACGAAATGCTTGTACATCACATCGGTGACCGCCCGCTGAGGAACCAGGATGGCATTGGGCACCAGGGACCCAACCACAGTCAGGTTGGCGAACATGCCGGGCAGCAGCACCCCGTTGGGGTTTTGGAATTCCGCCTTCAGGGTCAGGGTGCCGGTGGAATCGCTGACGCCCCGGTCCACCTGGGTCACGGAGCCTTTTTCCGGATAGGTGGTGCCGTCGCTGAGCTTCATGGTCACGTTCCGGAGCTTGGTGCCGTTGTTGGTGTTCCCCTTCATGATATCCAGGTAATCCGCCTGGGATACGGAGAACCGCACCCGCATGGGATCACTGCCAGAAATGGAAGTGAGCACCGTGGAATTGGCCGTTACGAAAGATCCTTCCGCCAGGGGATTGGTATCGATCTTCCCGGAGAAAGGAGCCACGATCTGGGTATCGCTTACATCCACCTGGGAAGAAGCCAGGATGGCGGACTGGGCATCCACCGCGGCCTGGGCTTGGGCCAACTGGGTATTGTACTGGTCTGCCGTCTGTTTGCTCACTGCTCCCTGTTCATACAGAGTCTGGTACCGGGAGGCATCCCGCTGGGCATTGGCCAGGGTAGCCTGGGCATTGGCCAGATTGGCCTGGGCGTTCAGCACGGAGTTCTGATAGTTCCGGGGGTCGATCACATAGAGCAGCTGTCCGGCTTCCACATAATCCCCGCCGTTCACCAGCTTCTGGACAATGGTCCCTGTTACCTTGCTCTTGATCTGCACATCGTTGGCCGCTTCCACGAACCCAGTGTAATCATAGGTAATGGGGGTATCCCGTCTGATGACTTTCATGGACTTGACCGCCACATCTCCCGCCGCCGGAGTCGTCTTCTTGCCGCAGCCGGCAACGCCTACCAGCAGAAGGAGAGCCATCCCGATGGATATCGCTTTTTTCTTTCCTAACATGGACAATCCTCCTAAAATCCTGCCCTTCCGGGCATGTTCTGCAATCATGGAAATACTTATAGAAAACCTTGTATATTATATCCTATGCAATTTCTAGATTCAAACCTGTTATTTCGATGTTTTTTCTCTCTTTTCTTCCATTTTTGCTTCTTTTTTCATGTTTCCTTCATTTGACTGGCTAGTCAAAAATACTTCCCCGGGACGGTTTTTTGTCAGGAAGGGCAGGACTTTTTCTGCTTCCAGATCGTATTCTTTCTGGTCTCCGTACAGAAGGCCTAGAGCCTCTCCATCGAAATAATAGCCGGTGATGTCTTCCGGTTTCAGCATTTGGCCACTGTCCGCCGTCTCCTTCTCCGCCATCTTCCAGAATTTCCTCCAGGGATGGATCATATCCCGGAGGGCCACTTCTTCTCCCGTCGCCATATTGAAATTGTAGCAGCGAGTAACGGCTTTGCTCCGGTCCCGTTCCGTCAGGAGCCCCAAGATCATCAGGCTGGCATATTTTTTCCCGGTATACTTCACATCATAATCCAGATTCAGCCGGGTACCGATGGTCACATCTTTCAGCTGGCTGCGCACAAAGGATTCGATGACCCGATTCACTTTCCAGGCCAGTTTCCCATCCAATTTCTGGAAATGGGGATAAGTGACGGCTCCCGTATCCGTGGCCACCTTCAGCGATACGATTTCATATCCCCCATCTCCGGTGACCCGGGCTGCGTTAGCATAGGTAGGACGGCTGTACAGCTCCGCCTGGAAGCCCACATTCCGAGGTTCCCAGCCTCCGGCCCGGTATTCCCACACCGTCCGCACGGATCCCAAGGGATCCGCATTCAGCACCCCGACCACCTTCTGTACCGTAATGACCTCATCCACTCCATCGCCATTCACATCCAGGGCACTGAGCTGGCTCAAGTTCTGGATATAAGGCCGGAGCCCGGACTGTTTCAGGCTGCCGTCTTCATTATATACATTCAGGTTCCGATAGGCTTCCTTTTCATGGGAAAGATCCAAGGTCATATCCTGTTTCAGGGTGGGGAAAGCCAGCCTTGCCTGGTAACCCGGCAGATAAGTACCCACCATGGAGATCCCCCGGTTCTCTTCCTGTCCGAATACTTCCTGGAGTTTCCCATCGATCACATCCAGGATCCGATAGGAGACCAAGCCTCCGGAGCCGCCGCTGGGCGCCGCGATGATTACATCAGGATAGCCGTCCCCCGTCACGTCTGCCAAGGTCAGGTAGGCATTGTACCCGCCCAGATCCTGGGGCCGGAAGTAATATTTCACTTTGGCCGGATCCTTGGCCTCCAGTTCCCGGGCAATCAGATATATATCTCCCATGAAGCTGGATTTTTCTACCACTGGATTCCCCATGAGATCCACCACTTCTTCCCGGCCGTCCCCATCGATGTCCCCGATGGCTTCGCTGATCAACTGTCCGTGCTGGATTGTGAAATCCACTTCCCGTGTCTTCCGGAGAGGGGCCGTTTGGAGAAGGGCTTGGCTCTCTGTCTTTTTCCCTGCTGATGCTGGTACCTTTCTCCCCGTTCCAGCCTGGGGCTGGCTGCCTGGTTTCTTCCCGGCCTTCATTCCAGCTGAAGCCTTTTCAGCCGTCTTTTCCCCGCTCTGGGCAAGCGTCCGCAGATCTGTGGCCGGTTCTGCTCCAGCAGCTGCCCAGGACGGCAGGCAAAGGCTTCCTGCCAAGACCAAGCCGAGGACCATCTGTTTTGCTGTATATCGTTTCATATTCCACCCACTCTTATCCTTTCCGAGAGACTTTATGGGACCATTATACTATAGGTTGGCTTTTTTCGCCTCCTTTTCCCCGGAAAGATTCCCTCCCCAAGGATCTGGTAAAATTGTCACTGATTAGCGAATATTAAGAAAGTTCTTTACTTATAAGAAGAAATTGATTATACTAAGCCTACGTTTTTGTTATAAAGGGAGGAACTTGAACCATGATCGATTATCAGCCCATTACACCGGATGTGCTGGAGGCACTCCGTGGGATTTCTGGAAAACGGGTCATCACCGGAGAGGACATCAACCCGGATTATGCCCATGATGCCATGCCCATCTACGGCATCGGTATGCCGGAAGCCACCATCGATGTAGAAAGCACAGAAGAGATTGCCGCCATCATGAAGCTGTGCAATGCCCATCACATCCCAGTCACCGTTCGGGGAGCAGGGACCGGCCTGGCCGGCGGTGCTACACCGGTCCAGCAAGGGCTGGTACTGTGTACATCCCGGATGAACCAAATCCTAGGCTACGATGAAAAGAATATGAACGTACGGGTGCAGCCCGGTGTCCTGCTGGATACCTTGTCCAAAGATGCCCTGGCCCATGGGATGTTCTATCCCCCTGATCCGGGTGAAAAGTTCGCTACCCTGGGAGGCAACGTCTCCACCAATGCAGGAGGGATGCGGGCCGTCAAATACGGGACTACCCGGGATTATGTCCAAGCCATGACGGTGGTACTGCCCACTGGGGAAATCGTCCGCCTGGGTGCGCCTGTCTCCAAGACCACCTCTGGCTACAGCCTGCTGAACCTGATGATCGGGTCTGAAGGGACCTTGGGGATCATCACGGAGCTGACTCTGAAACTGATCGCTCCGCCCCAATGCCATGTGACCCTGATCGTCCCCTTTGCAGAACTGGCAGATGGGATCGGAGCCGTACCGGCCATCAAGCATTCCAGCCTGGATCCCCAGACCCTGGAATTCTTTGAAAAGGAAATCCTGGAATCTTCCGAAGCCTATATGGGCAAGAGCGTCTTCCCCAAAGTGGTAGAAGGCCAGGAAGTAGGGGCTTACCTGCTGGTGACCTTGGATTCCAATGACCGGGATCAGCTGGACAAGCTGGTAGAAGAAGCCGCCGAGATGCTCCTGGAAGCTGGAGCCCTGGACGTGCTGGTCGCCGATACCCCCATGTTCCTGGAGAAGACCTGGGCCGCCCGTTCCGCCTTCCTGGAGGGCATCGAGGAACAATTCGCTTTGCTTGACGAATGCGATGTGGTGGTCCCCGTTTCCCAGATTCCGGATTTCGTCCTGTACATCAAGGAAATCCAGGGCGACTTCCCCTTCAAAGTGAAGATGTTCGGCCATGCTGGGGACGGCAATCTGCACATCTACACCTGTGCCAATGATATGGACCTGGTAGAATTCAAAAAGTCCGTAGAACAGTTCATGCATCTCCTGTATGCCAAGTGTACGGAGCTAGGAGGCCAGATTTCCGGAGAACATGGCATCGGCTTCGGCAAGGTCCAGTTCCTGGCAGAAAACCTGGGAGATATTCCCATCCGTCTGATGCAGGGCATCAAGGAAGTGTTCGATCCCAATTTGATCCTGAATCCCAATAAGGTATGCTTCTAAAAAAGGGTGTTGCACGCAGTGTGCAACACCCTTTCGTCATACGTCATACGCTTTATGACGGGCTGTTGCACATGCAACAGCCCCTTTATCAGCAAGCAACGGTCAGCGCCGGGAAAATCCTATTTTCCGGCGCCCCCATGCTCCCGGAAATAATGAGGCGAATCCCCCCATTTTCCGAAGCCCACAGTGTCCCCCACTGAGGCCACCCGGGCGGAAAGGCAGTTCCGGCACTGGTCGGGGCTGTCTTCCACACAGGGTTTGTTGTCGTAGAGCAGGTAATCGGGCCGGAATTTGGGCAGTGTCACGATGGGCATCAGGATGTTGGCCCCGGCCTTCAGGCCCAGTTCCCGTCCCAGTGGATTCAGGGCCTGGAGGGCGGTGGTGGCGGCAATGTTCACGTCCTTCAGGAACAGCCGGGTGACGGCGATCATATTCAACCCCAGGATGAACCGGCGCTGCTGGGCTTCCGGGGTGTTCCCTCCATCCGCCACCACCTGTTTCCCCAGAGGGGTGTTGTGATGGACCACATAGGGCCCCATGCCGATCATGTCGATGTCCATATCCCGGTAGAACAGGATGTCGTCCGCCAGATCTTCCAGGGTCTGACCCGGCAGGCCGATCATCACCCCGGTGCCCACCTGGTACCCTAGTTTCCGGAGGCTTTCCAGACAGCGCTTCCGAACGGTCCATTCGTGATGGCCGTCCTGGGGATGGAGGGTGGCATACAGCGCCGGATTGCTGGTTTCGATCCGCAGCAAGTACCGGTGGGCCCCCGCCTCCAGCCACCGCTGGTAGGTTCCTTCCGTCTGTTCCCCCAGGCACAGTGTGAGCCCCAGTTTCCCGTCACTGAGCTTCTTGATGTCCCGGATCAGTCCTTCCACAAAGGCGATGAATTCCTCGTCCTGGCGTTCACCAGATTGGAGGGTCAAAGATCCGTACTGGTTGTCCAGGGCCCATCGAGCCATGGCCAGGATGTCCTCCCGGGCGGTATCGAACCGTTCCACTTCTTCATTGTCCCGGCGGATACCGCAGTAGAGACAGTTTTTGATGCACCGGTTGGAAAATTCCAGGAGGCCCCGGTAATAGGCCACCCGGCCCACCGAGGCGCTTTTCACCTTGTAGGCAGCATCATACAGGGCTTTCCGGTCCTGGGGATCCGTCAGCCCCAACAGGGTGATCAGATCCTCCCGGTCCAGGTTTTCTTTATGCAGCAGAGTTTGGAGATCCATAACAATCCTTTCTTTACTCTTCCTTCTCTTTGATCAGGCCCCGCTTCTTCTTGCTGGCGTAGACGAAGTAATAGGGCAGGATCACCAGGCAGCCGCCCAGGCCCCATACCAGCTGCATGGTCTTGGCATTGGACAGCATCCACAGGCTGGTGACCACAGCGATCACCGGAATGGTGATGCCCCCGGGGATCTTGTAGGTCCGGGGACGGTCCGCCCACTTTTTCCGGAACACGATCACTGCCAGGCAGGTGGGCAGGTATTGGGTGAACCGGGATACGGCGCTGATGGCCGCCAGGGTGGTGAAGCTGCCGCTCCAGGCCAGGGCAATGCTCAAAACGGCGATGACGATACTGGCCACATAGGGAGTCCCCCAGGGAGTCCGTTTGGCCAGGATTTCCGGCAGCATCCCGTCTTCGGACAGGGAGGTGCAGGCCCGGGGTGCGATGAAGGCTTCCGCCATGTTGATGCCCCCCATGGAGAACAGGGTGCCCACCAGGATGATGTAGGCCCCCACCGGTCCCAGGATCCGTCCGAAGGCGGTCTGGATGGGTGCCTTGTCAGCAGCCAGGTCCGGCCCCAGGATACCGATGGAAATGGCCACCACCAGCATATAGATCACTGTCACCAGGAGCATGGTCAGGATGATGCCCCGAGGCAGGTTCTTCTTGGGCTCCTTGAAGTCTTCCGCCCCTACCGCAATGGCTTCAAAACCGGTGAAGGCAAAGAACATGGTAATGGCGGCGTTGGCAAAAGCTCCTTCTTCCAAGTGGGCCGGCACAAAGGGAGTGAAATTGCTGCCGTTGATGAAGAAGATCCCCAGGGCAATGAACAGCACCAGGGGCACCAGTTTGGATACGGTGAGGATGTTATTCAAGTATTTGGAAGCCTTCACCCCGGCGATGTTCAGAGCGCTGAGCCCCCCGATCAGCACCGCCGCAATGATGTCCTTAGCCTGTTCCCCGGCAAAGGCCGGGAACGCAGCCCCCAGGGCGGTGGCAAAGCCTACGGCCATGGCGGCCCAGGCAATGATGGTCACCACCAGCTTCAGCACCCCGATCTCATAGCCCCAGAAATCTCCGAAGGCGGCTTTGGCGTACAGGTAAGGTCCCCCGTTCCGGGAAAAGAACCCGGCGGCTTCTGCAAAGCACAGGGCCAGAGCCCCGGCCAGGAAGGCGTCGAACAGCAGGATGCCCAGGGAAGCCGGACCCATCAGGGCATAGGCCCGGTTAGGCAGCAGGAAGATCCCGGTACCGATGATTCCGTTGATGCCCAGCAGGATAATGCTGAGCAGCCCGAATTTTTCTTTTTTCTCCGTCATGTTAAGCTTTTTCTCCTTTGGCTGCTGCGATGAAATCCCCAAAAAGGGCTTTGGCCTGGGCATTGTTGATGGACATCATTTCCGGATGAAACTGGTAGGCCATCAGGTAGGTGTCCCCGGTGCCTTCCATGATTTCCACGGTACCGTCCTTGGCCCGTCCGGTGACCTTCAGCCCCTCGCCCACCTGGTGTACCGTCTGGTGGTGATGGGTGTTGGTGACCCACTCCGTCCGGCCCAGGATCCGAGCTGCCCGGCTCCCTGCTTGGATTTCCACTGTATGGGTGGGAGTAGCAGGATCCTGGTTCTGGGAATGCTTCACATAGGAATTTTTGTCTAGAGACAGGTCCTGGTACAGGGTTCCTCCATGGGCCACATTGATGATCTGGCAGCCCCGGCAGATGCCCATCACCGGGATCCCCCGCTTTTCCGCTTCCGCCAGCAGTAGCAGGTCGAACCGATCCCGGGCCGGCCACACCGGCCCGATCTGCCGGCAGGGTTCCTCCCCGTACAGGAGGGGGTACACATCGTGGCCCCCGCTGAGCACCAGCCCGTCCACCCGGCTCATGATTTCCCGGGAAGCTTCTTCATCTTCCGTAAAGGGTACCAGGATGGCCACCCCTCCGGCTTCGTTCACGGAACGGATATAGTCGTCATTCACATAGGAACGGTGATACCCAGCAAAAACGCCGCGGCCATCCACCATATGGCTTCCGGAGACGCCGATCAAAGGTCTTCTCATGTTTCTTCTCTTCTTTCTGTATTAGGATTATTTATGGAACAGCTGATTGGCATAATGGACGCTGGCGACGGCATTGGCTCCATAGAAATCGGCGCCGATGGTCCGTGCATATTCTTCGGTCATCACGGCGCCCCCCACCATGACCCGGCAGTCCGGCAGCGCCTGGCGGAGCTGGCGGATGGTCTCTTCCATGGCCCCGACGGTGGTGGTCATGAGGGCACTGAGCCCCACCAGTCTGGCCCCGTATTCCTGAGCGGCTTTCACCACTTCTTCCGGGGGCACATCCTTCCCCAGATCGATGACCTGGTAGCCATAGTTTTCCAGCAGCACTTTCACGATGTTCTTGCCAATATCGTGGATATCCCCTTTTACGGTGCAGATGACGATAGGATCACCTTTTTCCGTGGCAGTTCCTGTGGCAATGGACTGCTTCAGGATTTCGAATCCCGCTTTGGCCGCATCGGCGCTGACCAACAGCTGGGGCAGGAACAACTTTTTCTTTTCGAACATATCCCCCACGATATTGAGGGCTGGGATCATGGCTTCATTAATGATGTCCAGGGCTGGCTTCCCTTCTGCCAGCTGCTTTTTGACCCCGTTTTCCACCTGGCTGGTGAGTCCTTTCACAATGGCTTCTTCCAGTTGATATTCCTTCTGGAAGCCTTTGGCCACCGGTTTGGTATCCCCCTGGGATTTGGCCACCGCCACCATCTGAGGAGCGTCTGCAAAATATTCTACATACTTCTTGCAGCCTTCGTCCTTGCCGCTGAGAGCCCCGTAGGCAATATAGGCTCCCATCATGGCCCCGCTGTTGGGATTGATAATCCCCGCGGAAAGGCCTGCCTCCATGGCCATAGCGAAGAAGGCGCTATTCACCGCATCCCGGCTGGGAAGCCCGAAAGAAATATTGGAGACCCCCATGACGGTCTTGATGTTCCGAGCCTTCAGCTGCCGGATCACTTCCAAGTCGATTTGGGCATTCTGGCCTCCGGTACTGATGGTCATGGCCAGGGGATCCATCACCATGTCTTTGGCGGGGATCCCGTATTTTCCAGCTTCAGCGATCACTTTGTCTGCCACTTCCAGCCGGCCTTCTGCAGTATCGGCAATGCCTTTTTCATCCAGGCATAGCCCTACCAGGGCGGCCCCGTACTTTTTGGCCAGGGGCAACACTTCCGCCATGTTTTCCGCCTTGCCGTTGACGGAATTCAGCAGGGGACGGCCGTTGTAAATCCGCAGGGCCCGTTCCATGGCTTCGATGTTGGAGGTGTCGATCTGGAGCGGGACGGAGGTGATGGACTGGAGGGTGAGGATCACCTTTTCGATCAGGGCGGGTTCGTCCACCCCTGGCACTCCCACGTTCACATCCAGTACCTGGGCCCCCTTATCCAGCTGTTCCAGGGCCAGCTGGCATACATAGTCCATATTCTGGGCCTTCAGGGCCTCCTTCAGCCGGGGTTTCCCGGTAGGATTGATCCTTTCCCCGATGATCACTGGCATCCCTTTGAAATCCACCGCCCTGCCGTAGCCGGCAATGGCGCAAGGAGCTCCAGACCGGGGAGCCGGCAGGGGGATATCCCGGCAGGCTTCGATGAGTCTGGCGATATGCTCTGGTGTAGTGCCGCAGCAGCCCCCTAGTACAGATACCCCGGCTTCCGCGAAGGGCACCATCAACGGCGCATAGCCAGAAGCATCAATGTGGAATACGGTCTTCCCATCCTTCTGGACCGGCAGCCCTGCGTTGGGATTGGCCACCAAGGGGATATCCACGGCCTGGAGGGCCCTGGGCACCAGTTTCACCAGGGTATCCGGCCCCTGCCCGCAGTTGAAGCCCACAGCCACCGCTCCTAAGGATTCCGCCATCACCAGGGCCGTGGTCACATCAGCCCCATTCAGCAGCTTCCCATCTTCGTCGAAAGTAAAGGTGCATACAACGGGCAGGTCTGAATTCTCCTTGGCCGCTAGGATGGCCGCCTTAGCTTCGTAGCTGTCGCTCATGGTCTCGATCAGGATCAGATCCGCTCCAGCAGCAGTTCCCGCCTTTACCTGCTGGGCATACAGGGACACCGCTTCTGCAAAGGGCAGATCCCCGAAGGGCTGGAGCAGTTTCCCGGTGGGCCCCAGGTCCAGGGCCACAAAGCCATCCCGGCCTTCCGCAGCAAAGGCAGCCCGGGCGTTTTCCACTCCGGCCCGGACCAATCCTTCCACTTCCGGCTGGCCATGGGTGGCTCCGAACTTCAGGCCATTGGCCCCGAAGGTATTGGTTTTCAGGATATCCACCCCGGCCCGGACATAGGCCTGGTGGATGGCCCGGACCTTCTCCGGATGGAGCAGGTTCCAGATTTCCGGCAATTCTCCCGGTTTCAGGCCGGCTTCCTGGAGCATGGTCCCCATGGCTCCATCAAAGAACAGCCGTTTGGTATGCAAAGCTTCTGTAAAATTCATAGTTCCTCCTGACGAAAAGGACAGTCCACATTACTGCAGGCGACGCATTTGTTTCTCTTCCCGCAGCGGCTTTCTTCCGCAACAGCCGGTTCTTTCCCGCTCCGGTCGATGCCGATCACCGCAGTGACGCTTTTGGTGGGGGCCATGATACCCCCGGCGGTCAAGGTCAGCCCGATGGTCTTGGGACAGTTGAGGAGACGGAAGATCTTCTGCTGTTCCCCCAGGTCCCAGTCCCCGTACCCAGGGGAAAACCGGCTCCGGTACTGCCAAGTGTTTGGCAGCTCCTGCTTCCACAGGATTTCCTGCTGATCCAGGTAGCTTTCGATCAGGGACGCAGCCACCGCCTGGGCTGCCGCCCCTTCTGCAATGCTGCGGATGCTGATCCGGCGTAGAGCCGTATCCACCCGGGCGCCCAACGTGGCCCCGAACAGCAGCAGGGCATCGCAGCCTGCCAGGTGCCGGGCCAGGCCTGAACTGACAAATTCCGTACCGTCTTCTAGGATCACTCGGCCCTTTTTTCCCTCTGTACCCTGTACCACCTGACAGCTCCACTGCTGGAGGATATTCCGGGGCTGGACTTCGTTCCGCAGCTGGAGAAAGGCCCGGTCCACAGTGATCCTTGCCTGATCATCCCCCGGCCGGGCCCCGAAATACCGGAGGGCTTCTTTTTCATCGAACTGGATCCGCAGGTTTCCCATGGCGCAGCTCCTTTCAGCAGCGGATGATTTCCGACAGGCTGCTGCGGATGCCCCCGATGATATCCGGTTTGTTCATGGTGTAGATGTGGATATTGGTGAAACCGTTGGCAATCAGGTCCACGATCTGTCCGATGGCGTAAGCCATCCCTGCCTGCTTCAGGGCAGCCGGATGATCGGCGAACCGTTCTGCCATGGCCCGGAGAGGCGCCGGCACTGGAGTTCCGGCACATGGATGCCTTTGGCCAGCATCCGGTACATGAAATTGTAGAACATGGCATTGTCGAAGAACATCTGGGTCACCAGGAAATCGCAGCCGGCTTCTACCTTCATTTTGGTATGTTCCAGGTCTTCATCCAGTCCAGCAGCCTCTGGATGGCCTTCCGGATAAGTAGCACCTCCCACGCAGAAATCCCCGTAGCTCTTGATTTTTTTCACCAGGTCGCTGGCATGGGCATAGTCTCCCAGAGGATGGTCCTGGCCCTGGGGCAGGTCTCCCCGGAGCGCCAGTACATTTTCCACATGGGCGGCTTTCAGCTGGTCCAGGACCCCTTCGATTTTCACTTTATCGGCTCCCACACAGGTGAGATGGGCCAGGGCCGGTACCCCGCACCGTTCTATTTCGGACACCAGGGCCACGCTTTTGCCTACGGCGGTCCCGCCAGCCCCATAGGTGACACTCATATAATCCACGCCCTGGATGGCAATGGTCCGGACGATTTCCTGGGCATGCTCCAGTTCACTTCCCTTCTTGGGCGGGAACAGTTCGCAGGATACGCAGACTTTCGGACTCTTTAATAAGTCTATGATTTTCAAAGAAGCTACCCCCTCATGCAGAAACAAAAGTATATCGTTTCATTTTAACGCAAAAAGCCTCAAAAAAGCAAAGCTTTTTTGAGGCTGAAGAAGGGGTTGTTGCACCGGTCGGGCAACAACCCCTTCGCTTTCTCATTCTGCTTTGAACAGCGGCAGATCCGCCAGGACGATGATGTCTTTCCGTCCGATGGAATCCCCCTCGGCCAGGATGGCCATCTTTCCGTTCACTGTTCCTCCGGCTTCCGACACCAGCTCTTCCAGAGCTTTCATAGATCCCCCGGTACTGATCACGTCGTCCACCAAGGTCACCTTATGGCCCCGGACCCGTTCGATGTCTTCATCCTGGAGGCAGAGCATCTGCTTGCCCTGGGTGGTGATGGACTCATCTTCCACGATCAGCGGATGTTCCATATAGGCCTTGACCGATTTCCGGGCCACGATGTACCGGGGCATCCCCAGGATCCGGGCCATGGCTTGGACCAAGGGGATCCCCTTGGTTTCCGCCGCCATCAGGATATCCGTATCCGCTGGCACCTTTTTGGCCAGTTCCGCCGCCGTTTTTTCCACGATTTCCGTGTCTCCCAGGATCACGAACCCGGCAATGGCCAGGGTATCCGAAATATTGATCACTGGCAGGGACCGTTTGACCCCTGCCACTTCCAGTTCATAAAACCGTTTTGCCACTTGGCACCCTCCCCGCTCTCTTTTGCGCTGCCTTTATCCACAGGCTGAATTCCCGTATTTTCTCAGGTTTTCCCCTCTCTATCAGGAATTATCCACAATACAGATGTTTATAAGTGGATAACTCTGTGCATAACTTACAGATCGTTGGTCATCCGGGGTGGCATGCTCCATTCCACCAGCACCCCGGTATCCACCCACAGCCGGGTGAGTGCCTGCTGACAATCCTGCCAGCTAGTCCGGGGATCCACGGTGATCTCCCCGAAATGGTAGGTGCATTCGTCCGTGGGGACTTCCAGTTTCCGGTGCTGGTTCAAAAAGTCCCGTACCTTCTGGGCCGCTTCTTCCCCGTCCGGAATGAAAACCGTCATTTCATGGGTTTCTTCGTCATAATCCAGATATCCATAATGTCCATTGTAATTTAAGGTTACACTTTGCACTGCCATCTCTCGCACCGCACCTCTCTTTATGATAAGCCATTATATCACAAAAAGGGTCCCTCCGTCATTCTTCCCTGCGGACCATAGGCTTCAGCCGCTGTTCCATGGGCATGGATTTTTTAGGAGCGTGGGATTTGGCCCGCTGCATCATGGCTGCCTGGACGCTGATTTTCTTCCGACCGTGGGGATAGGCCCGGCGCCAGGTCCCGTTGGCCAGCATCACATGGGCCCCCACATTGTCTTTCAGGCACAGGTCCAGGAATTCCTTCACCCGTTGGATATGGGCCTTCCGTTCCACCGGGAACAGCAGTTCCACTCGATCGTTCAGGTTCCGAGGCATCATATCCGCGCTGGACAGGTAGAGCTCTTCATCCCCGTTGTTGGCGAAATAGTACACCCGGCTATGCTCCAAGAACCGACCGATGATGGACCGGACCGTAATATTCTCACTGACCCCTTTGATTCCCGGCCGCAGGCCGCAGATTCCCCGGACGATCAAGTCGATCTTCACCCCAGCCTGGGAAGCTTCGTAGAACTTCCGGATTACAGGCTGGTCGATCAGGGAATTCATCTTGGCAGCGATATACCCGGTACCGCCTGCCTTCACATGGGCGATTTCCCGATCTACCAGCTCATAAATCTTTTCCCGGAGCCCGATGGGCGCCATCACCAGTTTGTTGAACACGGGAGGTTCCGAATAGCCGCTGAGCACGTTGAAGAAGGCTGAAGCATCCTGTCCGTACTGGTCATTGGCGGTCAGGAGCCCTAGATCCGTATAGAGCTTAGCGGTCTTGTCGTTGTAGTTCCCGGTGCCCAGGTGTACATACCGTTTGATTCCATCCGCTTCCTTCCGGACAATGAGGATGATCTTAGAGTGAGTCTTCAAGCCCATGAGACCGTAGATTACGTGGCAGCCGGCTTTTTCCAGCCGTCGGGCCCAGACGATGTTGTTCTCTTCGTCGAACCGGGCCTTCAGTTCTACCAAGGCCGTGACCTGCTTGCCGTTTTCCGCTGCCCGTGCCAAAGCCGCCACCAGGGGAGAGTTCCCGCTGACCCGGTACAAGGTCTGTTTGATGGCCAGCACCTGGGGATCTTCCGCTGCTTCTGCCAGCAGTTTCACAATGGGGTCAAAGCTTTCGTAGGGATGGTGGAGGAGAATGTCATGTTCCCGGATTTTTCCGAACAGATCCTCATAATCCGGCAGTTCCTCCGGCTGTTGACCGATATAAGGCGTGAACTTCCATTGTTCCATGCCGGGCTGGTCGATGAACTTGTTCAGGAAGGTCAGATCCAAAGGTCCCTGTATCTCATATACATCCCGGGGCGCCAAGTCCAGGTTTTTCACTAGGAAATCCTTCAGGTATTTGTCATCGGTGGCATTGATTTCCAACCGGACCGCCGCGCCTCTCTTCCGTTTCCGCAGGGACCGTTCGATTTCCTTCATCAGGTCCTGGGTGGCATCTTCCTCCACTTCCAAGTCGCTGTCCCGGGTAATCCGGAAGGGAACCATATCCACGATGACAAGGCCTTTGAACAGATCCTGGCAGTGTTCCATAATCAGATCTTCCAGGAACACATAGGCCCGTGCTCCATCCTTTCCCACCAGGGAAATGAACCGGGGCAGCACCGAAGGCACCTGGACGAAAGCGATCTTCTGCTCTCCTTTTTTATCCCGGAGTTCCACAGCGATGTTCAGGGATTTATTGGCCAGGAAGGGAAAAGGCCGGGCTGCATCCACTGCCATAGGTGTGAGCACAGGGAAGACCATTTCCTGGTAATAGCTCTCCAGTTCCCGCCGCTGTTCCTCCGTTACATCCTTCACCCGAGAGAAGCAGACGGCATATTTCTCCAGTTCATTGACCAGAGCAAAGAAGTACCGGTATTTCAGCTTCATCTGGTTATGGGCGGAAAGAGCGATTTCCCGCAGCTGGTCCCCGACGTTCAAGCCCGCTGCATCCACCCGGTCCACTCCGGCGGCTTCCTGCTCGATGAGCCCCGCCACCCGGACCATGAAGAACTCATCCAGGTTGGAGGCAGAGATGGCTACGAAACGCAGCCGCTCCAAAAGGGGCAGATTCCGTACCCCAGCTTCCCGCAGCACCCGCAGGTTGAATTTCAGCCAGCTCAGTTCCCGGTTCACGTAATACTCTGGTTTGTTCAGATCGATCTTCATCATTTCTCCTCTGCTTTCTCCAACACCGGCTGCAGGCCAAAGACTTCTTCAAAGAAGCTGCCCCGCTTGCCGAAAGTCCATTCTTCTAGGGAAAGGTTTTCCCGGCTCTCGGCCAGGACCCGCAGTTCATTGCCCCGGATTACCACTTTGCAGCCGCGGATCTTCTGCCGCCCGCTGATGTCCAGAGAATCCGCCAGCCGAAGGATGGCCGCCAGCTTGGCCACCAGCGGAGGGATGCTGCTTCCGAAATCTTTGGGTTCATTCCCATTCAGTTCCGGCCGGTCCAGGGTGTACAGATAGGAAATCTGGGCGATGGTATGGCACTGTTCCACACTGAAGCCCAAAAGATCCGCACTGTCGATCAGGTAATAATTGTACCTGTCGTAAGTCCGCATAGAAGCGTACTTCCCGATGTTGTGCAGATAGGCCGCCGCCCGCAGCAGGATCTTATCTTCCTGATCCAATCCCTGAGAAGGTGCCAGGGCGTCAAAGAGAGTACAGCACATTTTTTCCACCCAAGCTGCATGGGGTGCATCATAGTGGAAACGGTTCCCGATGCTCCGGACCAGGCTCATCTGGATGTCCAGCATCTCTTCCAAAAACTTCCGATCCAGCTGCCGGGCGATGTAGAGAAGCTTCATCCCGTCCACGAACCGGTCCACCGGCATAAGGATCTTCTGGGCTCGAGACATTTCCATGAGCAGCTGGCAGAGAGTGATGGCCGGAAGGGCCACTTCCGTCTCTTCCGGACTCAGGCCGAACAGTTTCTCCAGTTGGCTTTCTTTCAGCCGGTGGACTTTTCTATAGAAATCAGCCACTTCCTCCGCTGTAAAGGAAATGTTTTCCTTCCGGGTCTGTTTCTTTCCGAAAAGATCCAAGAGCACCTGGCTTTCCGTCCCTGTGAGCACCAGCATGCTGATGGTCTCATCCTCCAGTTCTTCCGCCACCACCCCGATCCGGTCCTGGAGATATTCCTTCAGGGCTTGTTCGAAATAGATGCTGGACCGTTCGTTCCGGGTGAACTGTTCCTTCAGCCGGACCAGCCCTACATGGAGATTCTGCTGGAATTTCACTTCCCGGTTCTTCACATAAGTAAGTCCCAATCCCCCGGACGAGATATCCGCCAGAAGGACCCCTTCCCGAGGCATAGGCAATTCCGGCCGGATTTCCATTGTCCGTAGCAGGGAAGCCATCTTAGTGTAGATTTCCCGGGACATATTCACCACTTCGATCTGGAAGCCGGTCTTCACCAGCACCTGATCCAGGAAATACTGCTGGTTCTCTGCTTCCCGTACGGCAGTGGTAGCCTGGAGAATATAGGATTTCACTCCGTATTCCCGCATCACCTGGCGGTACCCTTTGAGGATCTCCACGATCTGCAGCATGGTCCCGAAAGAGATCTTCCGAGTCTGGAAAGTCTCTTCCCCCAGCCGGACTTTGTTGCGCAGTTCCGTAATGATCCGGACATCATCCAATCCAGTATATTCTATCAGCTGCATGGTGATATTCTCTGATCCCAGATGGATCACCGCTGCTGAACGCAATCTCTTCTTTGCCATAGATTCCTCCTCGCCTTGGGTATAACCCTGTTTGTCCTACCCCCCGGGGGGGCAATCGTGTTATACTAAGTTTAGTTTAACACTTCTCGTATAAGAAAAAAACAGTGTAAACGGGGTATAGATTTTTTATATTACCCTGTCTGGATCGGGGGATCATATGAAACGCATTGCCATCATCGACGTGGGGTCCAACTCCGCCCGTCTTGTCATTATGGAAATCCATGCCTCCAAGGCCTGCAACCTGATCTACAACCAGAAAGATCCGCTGCGGCTGGCCCTGAAGACGGACAAAAAAGGTTATCTGACAGAGGAAGCCTTCGCCGCCACCACCAACTGCCTGAAGAACTTCGCTTCCATGTGCCGGATCTTCCAAGTAGACGAAACCATTGCCGTGGCCACCGCAGCCATCCGGAATGCTCCCAACGGGGCCAAACTGGCCAAAGCAGCTTCCCAGGCTTCCGGCATCACCCTGGAAATCATCTCCGGGAAAACAGAAGCCTATCTCAGCTATCTGGGAGTCATCAACACCATCGACGTGAAAGATGCGGTAATCTTCGACTTAGGAGGTGCTTCCACGGAAGTGATCCTGGTCAAAGACCGGAAACTGGTGGACAGCGTCAGCCTGCCCATCGGCTGCGTGAACCTGACCAAGAATTTCAAGCTGAACAATGCTGTGGATCCGGCTGCCCTGAACAAGATGCGCCGGACCATCAATGAGCAGATGCAAAAAGCTCCCTGGATCTCCGGCTGTGGCCTCCCTCTGGTAGGAGTAGGGGGGACGGCCCGTTCTGTGGGAAAGATCGAACAGAAACGGACCAAATACTTTACTTCCAAGCTCCACAACTACCAGTTCGGGATCCCGGACTTCAAGGAATGGTACAAGACACTGCCTGGAACTACCCTGGCCACCCGGCGGCGGATCCCCGGCCTTTCCAACGACCGGGCAGATGTGATTATCGCCGGTTCTTCTATCATCAAAGCTCTGGCGGACCGGAGCAAGGCACGGAAGCTGATCGTTTCCGGCTGTGGGCTCCGGGAAGGCCTGTTCTCCCAATATCTCCATGAACATACGGACCGCCCCCTGATCACCCCCAACATCCTGGAAACAGCCCGGGAAAATATGATCCACCTCTATTCTCCCGACGAAGATCACTGCCGGCTGGTGGCCCGTTACGCCCTCCAGCTGTTCCGGGGCTGGCAGTCCCTCCACAAGCTGGATCCGCTGAAATGGGAGCCCCTGCTGGAAACCGCAGCCCTGCTCCATGATACAGGGATCACCATCAATTACTACAATCACACCCGGCACAGCGGCTACCTAATCGAAAACGGAAAGCTCTTCGGCCTGAACCACCTGGACGTGGTCTACACCGCCATCCTGGCCGCCTGGCACCATGGGGTGAATCGAGGCTATCTGCGGAACAAAGCCTACCGGAAGCTGATTCCAGAAATCGACTTGAAACGGCTGGGCAATGCCGCCCTGCTCCTGGCCCTGGCGGAATGTCTGGATTACACCCAGACCGGCGCCATCCAGTCCATCGAACCCGCCATCCTGAACGGCGGTGCCGTCCTGACCCTTACAGCCTCCCGTACACCGTCCGTAGAGCTCCAGCAGCTCCAGTCCATGACCAAATGGTTCCGGAAAAACCTGGGCTGCAGCTTAACGGTGGTGGTGAAAGAAGGGAAATAAAAAAGATGGGGTGTTGCACGTTCTGTGCAACACCCCATCTTTTTTTCTACGTCAGGATTCCCAGCTCCTGCAGCCCTTCTTGGACCGCATTCATCTCTTCATCCACCCGAGTCTCCACTTTCAGGGTATGGACTCCATTGGTCAGCGTAACAATCAGAGGGGCATCACTGGCCCGGAGCTTATCCACATACTGGCGGACATCCCGGCGGCTGTAGATGTTCATATCGATATGGATGATGCCATAAACCTCATGGGACAGGGTCAGGCCTCGGACGATTCCCCCATTGTCCACCACCGCATTCAGCTCGGCTTCCAACTCATCCTCGTCCATGGTCCGGCTGCAGCAGTGGAGGCTCCGGCTGCAGCCCCGTTCTTCCGCCGGTCCCTGGAGCTGATAGCCCCGAGCCGTGGAAAGGATGGGTTTACCACTGCTGCGCAGGATTGCCACATCCCCTACGATGATCTGCCGGGTCACATCCAGCGTCTTGGAAAGTTCGATTCCCGTAATGGGCCTGTCCGCATTTTCCAAGATCTCATACAGTTTTTCCCGTCTCATTTGATTGTTCATGGTCGTCCCTTTCTTTATCTTCCTGCCAAAATCCCTGACTGTTCTGGTACAGGCTGATGGACTGGATCAGCACTTCATTTCAATAATGACTATTTCTTAGATTACTACTTTCTATTATAGAAAAATATTTGTCATTTTTCCAGACATATTGATACAAATTACGAAATATTTTACATTTTATTATATAATTCTGTAAATATCCGTGTCTACCTTCGGGCTTTCCATCTGTGTATATCCTATCTCCTTCCGATACAAGAACAGCGTAGGCAAAAAAGAAAAGCCTCCTTTCCCGGCTGCTTCCTGTTTCCAAGAATAGCATACCAGCAAAAGAGACTTTTTCGAAATATATTTTTATTAAGAACAGTATTTAGAAAACAAATAGACGAATTCACAGCCGCCCGGACAGGATTTCCCGTCCCCTCTGCCGCAGGAGTTCCACCATCCCTTCCATATACTGGGGGACCCGTTCCCGGGCATGGTAGGCTGCCAGGACCCGGCGCCGATGTCCCGGGACATCCAGCTGGTATAGATTCACTGCCTTGGAATACCGGAAAGTCCGGGTATAGGCCTCCCGCACCATGCAAAGGCCCACGCCTTCCGCCACCAGCTGGAGGATCAGTTCGATGCTGCGGATGACGATGGTCTGCCGGGGACGGATTCCCTGTTCCTGGAAGATCCGGTCCTGGAGTGCCCGGGTGCTCTGGTCCGGAGTCGTGACCAAAAAGACCTGTCCATCCAAGTCTTCCGGCTGCAGGATGCCGTAGGGCTGGCCCTGGACAAACACCGCCCGGCTGTTCAGAGGATGGCCCTGGGGCACCGCCACCAGGAATTCCTCCTGGAACAATTCCTGGGCCTCCATGGTCCGGTCCAGATTCTCTTCATTGACCACTACCAGATCCAGTTCATGCTTCTGGAGCAGTTCTTTCAGGACGGTCATGTTTCCCTGCTGCAGGACCAGTTCCACCTTGGGCCATCTGGCATGGAAAGCTTTCAGGACACGGGGCAGGAACCAGGCGCCCCGGAGCATGGAAATCCCCATCCGGAGCCGCCCGGCCTCTTCACTGAGGAGCATGCTCATTTCACTGTCGAACCGGCTAGAGATAGCCAGGATCCCCCGGGCATAATGGACATACCGTTCCCCTGCCTTGGTCAATATGAAGCGCTTGCCCTGCCGGCAGAACAAGGGCATGCCCAGGTGTTTCTCCAGATTGCTGATGTAGATACTCAGGGCCGGCTGGGAAATGTACAGCCGGTCAGCTGCCCGGGTCAAGTTGCCGCATTCCGCCAACGTACAGACATACCGCTGTTCTTTTAGATCCATCGTCCCCCTCATCCGTTCCACGGCGTTCCTTTTATTCCGTTCATAGACATTATTGCTTTTCTTTATAATGCTGCAAGTCATATTATACAGTAAAACGGAAAATATAGCAAAAAACATTAAAAAGTTAACACTTATATATAGCTATGTATAGAATGGATAGGACAATGTTCTTTTTTTATTTTTCTTTCTGGGCGCCTTGTCCTACCTGGTCGGCGATGTACCGCTCCAGAGCCTCCACATAGGCCTTCCCCAGACGGCTGAGATGGGTCTGTTTGTGGGTCAAAAGGCCGATGTGCATGTCTCCTTCTTCCCGGAGAGGGACGGCGATGATGCTGGCGCCGTTCAGCTTCTGATCGATGACTCCGCTGCAGACGGTATAGCCGTCGAGGCCGATGAGCAGATTGAACAGGGTGGCTCGGTCGGTGACCCGGATGTTCTTGCTGCGGACCACCGTGCTGAAAATCTCTTCAGAAAAATAAAAGGCGTTATGGTCCCCCTGGATATAGGACAGATAGGGATAAGGGGCCAGTTCTTCCATGGAAACGCTCTCCCGTCCTGCCAGAGGATGGGACGAGTTGAGGAACACATGGGGCTGGGCCACGAACAGTTCCCGAAATACCAAGTCGTTGGCCTTGAAGATTTTCTGGAGGACGGCTTTGTTGAAAGCATTGTAGTACAGGATGCCGATTTCACTGCGCATATGGGCCACGTCGTCGATGATGGTGTAGGTCTGGGTCTCCTGGAGGCTGAAATCGTAGGTGTCACCCCCGTACTGTTTGATCAGATCTACAAACGCGTTCACCGCAAAGGAATAGTGCTGGGTGGATACGGTGAATTCCTGCTTGCCCCCGGCCTGTTTCTTGTACCGGGATTCCAAAAGGTCCGCCTGTTCCAGTACCTGTCGGGCATAGCCCAGGAAGATTTCCCCGTCCCGGGACAGGTGGACCCCTTTGTTGGTCCGTTCGAAGATCTGGATGCCCATTTCCCTTTCCAGTTCCCGGACCATCTTGGTGAGACTGGGCTGAGTGATGAACAGGTCCTTGGCCGCTCCGCTGAAGGTCCCGGCTTCGGCAATGGCTACGATATAGCGCAATTGTTGTAAAGTCATGTTTTTTCCTGCTTTCTGTCGATTTCTTCCGTCCGTATGGTTCTCATTATACCATAGCCCCTCAGAGATACGGGGCGATATCCTTTTTCCGCAGCAGCCACAGGGGGACAAGCCCTCCCAGTGTGCCGGCCGCCAACAAGAGCACCGGGGCCAGGAACCCCTGCCACAAGGGGACACGGCTCATCTGGACCGCCGCCTGCTGTCCGATGCCTTCTGCGGCCAACAAGCTGCCGCCCCACCCCAGGACCCAGCCCAGGGTGCTGCCCAAAAGGAGCAGCAGGAACTGTTCCAGGAGCAGCAGGGACTGGGTCTTCCGGTGGCTGGCCCCCAGGGCCTGGAGCAGGGCCCATTCTTCCATCCGAGATGTCCCGTCCCAGTACAGGGCCAGCAGGGTCACCAGGGTGGCCGCCCCCAAAAGGCCCAGGGACAGGGTGATCCAGAACTGCCGGCTCTGGCCCACCATCCCATAGAGGGCGATCAGGCTCTGGGCTGGGAACAGCAGCTGGGAGGAGCCGCCTTTTTTCCGCTGCCAGGCGGCCAGCAGCTGCATGGCTTGGCCGTACCCTTTGGGCCGGACCAGGATGGCGGTCACTTCTCCCTTCTGTCCAGAGACCAGGGCGCTGCCATGGCCGGCATGGGCTTCCCAGATGTCTTCCAAAGGCACCAGGATGGCTTTGTCATAGGGTCCCTGGACCGGAGCCAGGATTCCCACCACCCGGTAGGGATGAGGGTGGGCCTTGCCTTTGGCAATGAATCCATGGCTGGACTGGAATACATCCCCCACTTGGAGTCCGGTGAGCCGGGCGGTTTCCGCTCCCAGCACCGCTTCCCCGGTACCGGTAAACCTTCGTCCCTGAACGGTCCGCAGCCAGGGCTTGTGTTCTCCTGGCACCACATAGGAAAAGATTTCCTGTTCCGTGCCGCAGAGCCGGAACCCCCGGAAACTGTCCCCAAAGGCCAGGGGCAGCACCTGGTCGGCTTTGCCGCTCTGCCGCAGGTTTTCCACTTCTCCATAAGGGATGTTCCCGATGGGCCGGTCCCGCAAAAATACCGTATTCAGCACCAGCTGGTAGGGAGATCCCTTGGCACCTGCCAGGATGGGAAAGGGAGCCGCCGACCGGTTCAGGCCTTGGTACAGTCCCCCGGCCAGCTGGATCACGAATACCGGCAGGGCACAGGCCACCGCTGTCAAAAGGACCAGCAGCCCGTACCGGAGGGGCCTCCGCCACAAGGATAGAAAAGCCAGACGGAACATCATGCTTCCTCCTTCCGCAGTTCCAACTTCCGGACAAACCGAGCCTGGACCGCCGGGTCATGGCTGGCGCACAGGAGCAGGCAGCCGCTTTGGGCCTGATAGCCCAGGAGCAGATCCAGGATCTTCCGGCTGTTTCCTGCATCCAAGCTGGCGGTGGGTTCGTCCGCCAGGAGCAGCCGGGGCTGCCGGACAATGGCCCGGACAAAGGCCGCCCGCTGCCTCTCCCCTCCACTGAGCTGCCGGGGGAAACGTTTCCCGCATCCCGGCAGATCCACTTCCGTCAAGAGCTCCCGGATTTCCTGGGCTGACACTTCTTTCCCCGCAAGCCGGCCGCTGAGCCGGATATTTTCTTCCAGGGTCAGGAAGGACAGCAGTTTGGGTTCCTGGAACACATAGCCCAGGTTCTTTCCCCGCCACCGGGCCCGTTCCGGTTCAGAAAGACCGGTGAGCTCCACACCGTCCAATACGATCCGTCCCCGTGTGGGCGTCAAAAGCCCGGCCAGACAGTGGAACAAGGTGGTCTTGCCACTGCCGGAGGGACCTTCCACTCCCCAAGCTTCCCCATCCCCCATCCGGAACAAAGGCAGAGTCAGGCCCCGGACCGTCCTGCCCCCTTCTTCCGGGTAGTCACAGATCAGATTTTCCACTTCCAGCATATTTCCATCCCTCCTGCGCAAAAAAGGAGGAGCCGGCCGCCGCAGCGGACCGGGGACCTCCCTTCCTGCCTTATTTATCTATGGAATCCGCCACGATCCGCAGCTGGCTCACAAAACCTGTTTCTCCGTCGGTTTCACTGCCTGTCTCCAGGGTCCCTGTCACTGTAATGGGGGTATCATAGGGCAAGGCCGTCACCGAATCGGACAGTTTCACCACCACAATATTGTCCGGCCAGTCCGCATCCGTAGAGCAGAAGGGACAGACAGACATGGGCACTTCCGTCAGCACAAAGAACCGGATGGTGGGGGTGAGAGGCGGAGCCATGTAGCCTGTCATGGTCACCGTACTCCCCGCCAGGTTCTGGACCTTGTCGGAAAAGGTCAGCCCTTCGGAGGAATAGCCGCTGTACAGCTCTCCGAAAGACAGGCTTTCCGCTGCTGCCGGCAGGGCCAGGGACAGGGTCAGCGCCAGGGCCAGGAGGCCCCGCTTCAGCCAGACCATATCACTCCTTAGCCTGGGTCAGGTGGACCTTGGTCTTATTGCCGTCGATGCCCAGGGCCCGCAGCATCCCGAAGAATACTTCCGTGTTGTCCATGGTGCCCTTGAAGTATTCGGAGCCGGGACCGCCGGCGTTCAGCAGGATATCATCGGCGCTGTGGCATTCCTGGGGATCGTCCTTGGGAGTGTTGGCAGGCATCAGTTCCGCCGGGTCTCCCGGATGGATCCGGGCCGGGTTGGCCTTGGAGCTGGCCTTGGTCACCTGATGGAATTCCACCTTGTCCCCGATGGCGGACTGTTCCTGTTTGGTTTCCGTTACGGACAGGGCCGGCGGGGTGGGTTTCTTCATGAAGTGGTAGTTTTCGTAGTATTCCGGATGGTTGGCGTACTGGACGGCCAGGGTCACATCCGGATCCGGATTGTCCGGGAATCCGTCATGATTTTCATCCTTGAAGGTGGGGAATACGGAATTCTGGTACACCCGGACGGCTTCCGTGCCTTTCTTCCCATCCCGTTCATGGTAAGTGCCGCTGATGGAGACCCCAAGGGCATGGTCGGCCAGAACGATGATCAGGGTATCGTTCCCCCGTTTCCTGTTCCAGTCTTCCGCATACTGGATGGCCTTGTCGAATTCAATGGTATCATAGGCTGCCCGCTGCCAGTCCATCACATGGAGCTGCTTGTCGATGGAAGCCCCTTCGATCATGGCGAAAAAGCCGTTGGGATTCTTGGACAGGATGTCCAGGGATTTTTTGGTCATGTCCATCAGGTTGGGCTGGTCGGTGAACCCTTTCAGCACCTGAGGATCCTTCAGCATTTCCCGGTCCAGGTACACGTTCATGGTACCGGTGTGGAACAGCCCCAGCAGCGGTTTGTCGCTGGGCGCCGCTTTCATTTCCGTGGAAGTGCCCACAAAAGTGTAGCCCAGGTCCTTGAATTCCTGAATTACGTTTTCATTGTCCTTCCGTTTGGATCCCGGGGTGCTCTTGGGCAGGTACCGGGCAGAGCCTCCGCCCATGATCACATCGGGACGGTGGTACTGGTCCAGATAGCTGCTGGCCAGCCAGTCCTGTCTGGCCCGGCGGCGGGTATGCCCGATCATGGCAGCCGGGGTGGCGTCGGTGGATTCGGCCTGGGTGACGACCCCCACGGACATGCCCCGGGTCCGTTTCACGATTTCGGAGATGTTTTCCACTTTGGGATCATCGAAAGGATCCTTGGTGGAATCTTCATAGACCCCCATGGCGTTCACCACGGATTTGTGACCGGTGGCATAGGCGGACGCAGAGTTGGCACTGTCGGTGACCAGGGAATCATAGCCGCTGGTGGTAATCACCGCATTGTGTTCCAGTTTTTCCATGGCCAGAAGATCATTGTATTTCCCGTTGGTCAGACCCTTGGACAGGATCCGGGCGATTTCCCGGGCCTGGAGGCTCATGCCGTCCCCCACGAACAGGATCACATTCTTGGCCCGTTTGGGCGCCTTTTCGCTGACCACCGTGTACCCGGTGGCGGAAACCCCTTTGCCGGCTCCGTCCTGGGCAGTGACCTTTACTTCATAAGCCCCGGTCTTGGGAAAGGTGACCTGGTCAGCCCGGTAGCTGGTGACCCCGTTGCCCAGGTCCTTCTTCACCAGTTTCTGCCCGAAGAATTTGTCCGCAGGCTGGCCGTTGACGGTGATGGTCACGTCCTTCAGCTGCTGGTCCCCTTTGACTTCCACATCGAAGTCAAATTTGGCTCCGGCCCAGAATTTGGCCCGGTCCACCGGCAGGATGCGGACTTCCGCCGCTTCCACAGAGGGCAGCAGGCCCAGGAAGGAACTTCCCAGCACCGCTGACAGGATCGCTCGTTTCAGCCACTTTTTTTCCATGGATATGCCTCCTAAACCTTTCCCTGCTGGTTGGTGCAGGGAAAGCAAAAATGAACTTGTTGTCTGCACAGGTATAACTATAGGCGGTCTCTGTCAGATTCCAGTCAACGGTTTGTCAAATTTGTGTCAAATTTTAAGGGTGCTGCTGCGCACGCAGCAGTCCTTTTTCCTCAATCCATCGTAAACCCGTTGTCCCCTTTCAGCAGGTTCTTTTTCATGTACAGCACCCAGTTCCCGATGTTGGTGCCGTGGTCGGCGGTCCGCTCCATGTATTTCAGGAGCAGTACATAGTCCACGTAAGAGGCTACGTCGTCCGGATCGTTCTTGATTTCATCGGTGAGTTTGGGCAGCAGCCGTTCGAAATCTGCATCCACGATATCGTCCTTGTCCCCGATGAACCGAGCCTTTTCGTCGTCTCCTTCCAGGTAGCACCGGAAACTTTCCTCCAGCAGGGCCTGCATGTCCTCATACATCTCTTTGAACCCTTCCGGTGGCTTCACCACCGGGTTCCGTTCCAAGATCCTGGCAATGTACAGGGCCATATCGGAGCAGTGGTCCGCAATCCGTTCCAGTTCGCTGAGTACCCGGAAGGTCCCCATCAAGCTTCGCCAGTCAGACGCCACCGGAGACTGGAGCACTTGGACGGTCAAGTCCTTCCGCATGATGGACCGGATCTCTTCATCGAATTTATCGTCCCCGTCCCGGACCATCCGAGCTTTGTCCAGATTCTGGGTGAACAGGGCGATCTTGGTTTCTTCCAGGGTCTTTTCCAGGTTGCCGATGAGCACCCGCACATCGTCCTGGATCTCCACCAGGGTCTTTACATAGGCATCTCTCATAATGGCTCCTCTCTCAGCCGAACCGGCCAGTGATGTAAGATTCCGTCCGAGGTTCGGAAGGATTGGTGAACAGGGTCTCCGTATCGTTCATCTCCACCAATTCACCCAGGTAGAAGAAGGCCGTCTTGTCAGAAATCCGGCTGGCCTGCTGCATGTTGTGGGTGACGATGACGATGGTGTAGTCCTTTTTCAGTTCCAGAGCCAGGTCTTCGATCTTCTGGGTAGAAATGGGATCCAGGGCGGAGGTGGGTTCGTCCATGAGGATCACCGAAGGCTGGGCAGCCAGGGTACGGGCGATGCACAGCCGCTGCTGCTGGCCGCCGGAAAGCCCCAGGGCACTCTTGTCCAGCCGGTCTTTCAGTTCATCCCAGATGGCCGCCTGGCGCAGGCTCTTTTCTACGATCTCCGCCAGCTGGGCCTTATTGGTGATGCCCTGGACCCGAGGGCCGTAGGCCACGTTGTCAAAAATGCTCTTGGGGAAAGGAGAAGGCTGC
Source organism: Acidaminococcus fermentans (assembly GCA_004555735.1). GTDB lineage: Bacteria > Bacillota > Negativicutes > Acidaminococcales > Acidaminococcaceae > Acidaminococcus > Acidaminococcus fermentans_A. The sequence continues at coordinate 10,958 of SFHH01000005.1, read as the reverse complement.
TGGAACACCATGCCCACCCGGTACCGGAGGGCCAGAGGGTCCACTTCCTTGAAGATATCCTTTCCTTCGAACAGGATCTTCCCTTCCACCCGGCAGCTGGATACCCAGTCGTTCATCCGGTTCAGGGTCTTCAGCAGAGTGCTCTTGCCGCATCCGGAAGGCCCGATCAGGGCGGTGATTTCATTGCGTTTCACTTGCATATTGATATCCTTCAGGGCCTGATGTTTCCCGTAGAACAGGTCCAGATGCTGGACATCGAAGACCAGGGTTTCCGGAGAAACCGGTCCGTTTCCTTGTTCACTCATCTACAGTTCCCTCCATCTTCTTTTCCAATCTCCAGCTGATGTACCGGGCCAGTACGTTGAATAGGACTACCACCAGCATCAGGATGGCGGAAGTGACCCCGGCGATTTTGGCTGCATCCGGACTCAGGGCTTCCGTCCGCATGACCCACACATGGAGGGCCAAGGTTTCTCCAGGACGGAAAGGGTTCAGAGGGCAGGTAGTGGAGCTGAAATCCCAGTTGCCCCAGTCGATGTCCGTGGACATGCCAGCGGTGAACATCAACGCAGCAGCTTCCCCGAAGCCCCGGCCGGCTGCTAAAATCAAGCCGGTCATGATCCGGGGCAGACAGGCTGGCAATAGTACATTCCAGATAGTCTGCCATTTGGAAGCCCCTAACCCCAAACTGCCCAGGGTATATTCTGGTGGCAGATCCTTCAGGGCATTTTCCGTCACCGACACCATGAGAGGCAGAGTCAGGATGGAAACGGACAGGGCGCCGGCCATCAGGTTCCACTGGGATCTAGTCATGACGATGAACACCAGGTAGCCGAACAGGCCCACCACGATGGACGGCAGGGAAGACAGGGTCTCCACCGCCATCCGCACCCAGTTGGTCATTTTCCCGTCCTGGGCGTATTCTGCCAGATAGATTCCGGCGGGGATGCCCCACAGGGCACTGATCACCAGGGCCAGGAACACCAGATACAGGGTGTTGAAGAACATGTCCCGGAGACTCAGCAGGATGTCCCCCGTAAGGGCTCCCAGCCCCTGTCCTACCACATCCAGGATAAAGGCGAAGAGCAGGATGGCGGATCCGGCTGCCCCGGCTGTAAAAAGCAGGCTCATGAACCGGTCCATGGCTTTTTTCTGTGCAATGTCTCCCATGGTTCACTCCTCCTCTTTCAGTTTCAGGGGATCTTTACCGAAAGTATGGATGATAAAGATCAGGACGAAGGAAATCACGAACAGCAGCAGGCCCAAAGTCCACAGGGCTGCACTGTATTCCCCGCCTTCCATGGCGCCCCCCATGTCGTTGGCGATCACCGTCGTCATGGTGGAAGCCGGCATAAAGAGCGAAGTGGGGAACCGTTTCATCTGGCCGATGACCATGGCCACCGCCAGGGCTTCCCCCAGGGCACGGGCCAGGCCCAGTACCACCCCGGTGAAGATGCCCCGTTGGGCTGCGGGCAGGATCACGTTCCGGATGGTTTCCCACCGGGTGGCCCCCAGTCCATAGGAAGCATCCCGCCAGCTTTTGGGCACGGCCAGCATGGCGTCAGCGGCCATGGTAGTGATCACTGGGAAAATCATCACCGCCAGCACCAGGGCCGCGGCCAGCACCGAGAACCCGAAGGGCATGGGGAAGATCTTCCGCAGGAAGGGCACCAGCACCGTGAGCCCTACCCAGCCGTAAATGACAGAAGGGATCCCAGTGAACATTTCTACAATAGGGCGGATCAGACGCTGGACGGCGGGAGAAGCCATTTCCGACATATAGATGGCCGCCGCCAGGCTCACCGGCAGGGCGAACACCAGAGACAGGAAACAGGTGACCAGAGAGCCGCTGATGAACATGGCGGCCCCTACCTGCCCTCCGCCTTCCATAGTATCACTGGGCTTCCACTGGGCAGAAAACAGGAACTCTGTGATGCTGTGTCCAAAATCCCAAAAGGTGCCGCTTCCCTTCACCAGAAGGAAAGCGGCCATCAGGAACGGCAGCAGGGCCGCTGCAATGCCGCAGGCCGTGATGACGGACTGTGACAAGGACTCTTTGCGGTGTACCTGCACCAATTTTTGTGAAACCTTTTCGTCAATCATGAGCGGTATCTTTGACCTGCATCTTGCTGCTCACACCATACCCCAGTTCTTCGATCCGTTTGCCATAATCGGCGGACAGGAGGTAATCCAGGAAAGCTTTCACAGCCGCTTTCGGATTTTTATTGGTGTAGACATGTTCATACCCCCAGACATTGTACTTGCCGGAATAGGTGTTTTCCAGGGTAGGAGCCACACCATCGATGGCAACGGTAGCCACCGTGTCGTTCTTGGTCAGGTAGGGCAGGGCCACATATCCGATAGCCCCTTTGTTCTGGGCTACGCTCTGGACCAGCAGGCCGGAGTTATCGGTTTCCAGGGATTTGTTGGCCGCTTCTTCTGCACCGCCCATGGCGTATTTGCTGAACAGGGCACGGGTACCGGAAGTCTTAGGCCGGGTCACCAGGGTGATGGGTTCATCCGGGCCGCCCACTTCTTTCCAGTTGGTGATCTTGGCGGTGAAAATGTCAGTGAGTTGCTGTTTGGTCAGGCTCTTGACTTTTTCCGCCACATCCTTGTTCACGATGGTGGCTACGGTCATGACGCAGATCTTGTGATCCACCAGTTTTTCTGCTTTTTCCTTGGGCAGTTTGGAAGCTGCCGGCACATCGGAGTTCCCCATATCCACGGAACCATCGGACACCTGTTTCAGGCCCATGCCGGAACCGCCGGCGTTCAAGCTGATGCTCACTTCTTTATGCTGCTTCTTGAAGCTTTCCGCCGCATCCTTCACCAGAGGCAGCAGGGCGGAAGAACCGGACCCGGTGATATTCCCGCTGACCGCAGCCGGTTTCTTGGTGTCGGCAGCCTTCTGGCCGCCGCAGCCCAGGGCTCCCATGACCATCATCCCAGCCAGGACCGTCACAGCCAGTTTTTTCCATTTGTTTTTCAACATCATCTTCATCGCTCCCTTACAGAAAATCCATGATGACAGTAGTATTGCTTTTGTCTATGGCTATAAGATACCAGAGCCATGTAAAAAGTAAGGGCAGGGTTTTGTAAAGAATTGTAAAAAAAAGACCGTTGCAAAAGCAACAGTCTTTTTGCGGGTCGCGAGTCCCGGGTCGCGGGCTTGTTAGTGCAGCCCGAAGATCCGGTTTTCCAGATTTCAGTGGATTTCCTTTTATCAATCTATAGAAAAAGAATAAACGGGCTGAACGTCCAGGCCCGTGACTCATGGCCCGCGACCTGCGACCGGGCTGTTGCCCATGCAACAGCCCCTTTACCGTCCCAGTCTCATCTTGAAATCTTCGTATCCGAACTTTTTCAGCACCTTTACCGAACCGTCCTCTTCCAGCACGTCGATGTCCGGCAGAGGCATGCCGTTGAAGGTGTTGTTCTTGCAGGTGGTGTAGATGGCCATATCCCCAAAGAGCAGCAGGTCCCCCACTTCCAGGTCCCCGTCAAAGCTGTAGTCTCCGGCCACATCCCCGGACAGACAGGTGCCGCTGCCCAGGCGCCAGGTCACCGCCCGTTCTCCCGGTTCCCCGGCTCCGTACAGAGGCGGCCGGTAGGGCATTTCCAGCACATCCGGCATATGGCAGGCGGCACTGGTGTCCAGGATGGCGATCTTCACATCCCCGTTTTCCACCGTATCCAGCACCCGGGTGCCCAGGTACCCGGCGTTCAGGGCACAGGCTTCTCCCGGTTCCAGGTACACGGTCACGTCCCAGGCTTCCTGGACCCGGCGGATGCATTCTTCCAACAGGGGGATATGGTAGCCCGGCCGGGTGATGTGGTGGCCGCCCCCCATATTCACCCATTTCATTTTGGGCATCACATCCCCGAACTTTTCTCCCACCGCGTCCAGGGTCTTTTTCAGATCATCTGCATCCTGTTCACACAGGGTGTGGAAATGGATCCCGTCCAGGAGCTCTACCAGGTCCGGGGTCATCCAGGCATCCCACTGGGCCCGGGTGGTCCCCATCCGGCTGCCGGGGGCACAGGGATCGTAGATGGCGTGGCCTTCCTGGGTGGAACATTCCGGATTGATCCGGAGCCCCACGCTTTTCCCGGCCTTTTGGGCCATGGGGCCATAGGTCTTCAGCTGCCGGGGAGAGTTGAACACAATGTGGTCCGCCACCTGGCACACTTCTTCCATCTGGTCGGCCCGGTAGGCTCCGCAGAACACATGGACTTCCTTCCCGGGCATGGCTTCCCGCCCCAGCTTCGCCTCATAGAGGCCGCTGGCTTCTGTGCCCGCCAGGTACGGTTCCAGCACCGGGTACAGGTCGTAGTTGGAAAAAGCCTTCTGGGCCAGGAGGATCCGGCAGCCCGTCCGGTCCTGGACCCCTTTCAGGATCTCCCCGTTCCGGCGGAGGGCCGCCTTGTCCAGGATGTAGCAGGGGGTGGCCAGTCGGTCGAAAGCGGCCTCCGGTGTTTTTCCCTGCAGACCGGCAAAGGCGGGACGATCCTCCCGCACCTTGTTCCAGTCCATTATTTCACCAGCGCCGGATCATGGGATTCGCTCCGGGGCAGGCCGTGCTTGTCCAGGGCATCCAGGAAAGGATCCGGATCGAATTCTTCCACCGTATGGACGCCGGGGGTGGTCCATTTGCCGGTGAGCAGCATCAGGGCACCGCACATGGCCGGCACGCCGGTGGTGTAGCTGATAGCCTGGCTGCCCACTTCCCGGTAGCAGGCCTGGTGGTCGCACACGTTGTAGATGTAATAAGTCTTGTCCTTCCCGTCCTTCTTCCCGGTGAAGATGCAGCCGATGTTGGTCTTACCCTTGGTCCGGGGACCCAGGCTGGCAGGATCCGGCAGCAGGGCCTTGAGGAATTTGATGGGAACGATTTCGTGGCCTTCAAAGTTGATGGGGGTGGTGGACAGCATGCCCACATCCTCCAGACAGCGCATATGGTCCAGGTAGCTCTGGCCAAAGGTCATGAAGAACCGGATCCGTTTCACCCCGGGGATGTTCTTGGCCAGGCTTTCGATTTCTTCGTGGTGGAGCAGGTACATATCCTTTTCGCCCACCTGGTCGAAATCATATTCCCGTTTGATGCTCATGGCCGGGATTTCCACCCAGTGGCCGTTTTCCCAGTAGCTGCCAGGGGCGGACACTTCCCGCAGGTTCACTTCCGGGTTGAAGTTGGTGGCAAAGGCATACCCATGGTCCCCGCCGTTGCAGTCCAGGATGTCGATGGTATCGATGGTATCGAATTCATGCTTCTGGGCATAGGCGCAGTAAGCCTGGGCAACCCCGGGATCGAACCCGCAGCCCAGCAGGGCGGTGAGGCCGGCCTTTTCGAATTTTTCCTTGTAGGCCCACTGCCAGCTGTAATCGAAGTAGGCAGAGAACCCTTCTTCTTTGCAGCGTTTTTCGTAGATGGCCCGCCATTTGGGATCATCGGTGTCTTCCGGTTCGTAGTTGGCGGTATCCATGTAGTTCACCCCGCAGGCCAGGCAGGCATCCATGATGGTCAGATCCTGGTAGGGCAGGGCGATGTTCATCACCAGATCCGGTTTGTAGCTTTTGATGAGGGCGATCACCTGGTCCACCTGGTCCGCATCCACCTGGGCGGTGGTGACTTTGGTAGCAGTCTTCCCTTTCAGTTTTTCCGCCAGGGCATCGCATTTGGATTTGGTCCGGCTGGCAATGCACAATTCGGTGAACACATCGCTGACCTGACAGCATTTCTGGATGGCCACGGAAGCAACCCCGCCGCAGCCGATAACAAGGACTCTGCTCATAGTATTTTCCTCCTTGGATTAGGGGATCCGTTGAAAACCGGCGCACCTGATTTTCAACGGATCCAGGTCTCGGGTCTCGAGTCTCGAGTCTCGAGCCAATGGTCAGAACCCGTCCTTGCGGCCGAGTTCTTTTGATGGTGCAGAATCAGCACCGTATGGTAAAAAGAAACGGATATTGTCATTGCAGGAGAACCAGGTTCTGTCTGTTCAAAAAATTTGCCTGCAAATTTATCCTTCGGCCCGAGACCCGCGACTCGAGACTCGAGACCGAGGTTGCCCTCCGGGCAGCCTCACAACAGCGCCAGCAGCAGTTCCCGGACCACTTTGCAGGCCACGGCGGTGGAGGCACCGCTGGCATCCAGCATGGGTGCCAGTTCGTTCACGTCGGCGGCCACCACATGGGTCCTGGCCACCAGCCGCATTGCGTTCAGCAGCACCATGAAGGTGACGCCCCCGGCTTCCGGGGTCCCGGTCCCCGGGAACACCGAAGGATCCAGGCAGTCCAGATCGATGGTGAAGTACACCGGCACCCGGCTCTTTTCCAGATCCCGGACCAGCTGTTCCAGCCCTCCGAAGCTGAAGGGGTGCAGGTCCGTGTGCTGGCGGGCGAACTGCCATTCCGCCCGTTCCCCGCTGCGGATGCAGAACTGATGGACCTTTCCGTCCCCGATCAGGTCATGGCACCGGCGGATCACACAGGCATGGCTCAGTTTGGCCCCCAGGTAATCGTCCCGCAGGTCCGTGTGGGCATCGAAGTGGATGATCTGGACATCCGGGTACTTTTTCAGCACCGCCCGGAAGGCCCCCAGGGTCACCAGGTGCTCGCCCCCCACCATGAAAGGCAGTTTCCCATCCTGGAGGATAGTGGCTGTCCGTTCCTCGATGTCCTGGAGGGCCATTTCCGAACTGCCGAAGCACAGTTCCAGATCCCCGCTGTCAAAAACGGCATAATCTTCCAGATCCTTGTCCTGGTAGGGGCTGTAGGTTTCCAGCCCGAAGCTTTCGTGGCGGATGGCGGAAGACCCGAACCGGGTCCCGGGCCGGAAGCTGGTGGTGGAATCAAAGGGAGCCCCGAACAGGACGATCTTGGCGTCCTCATAGGGAGCATCGCAGGCCAGGAAGGTTTCCACATTATTTTTCAGCATTTTGGCATCCTTCTTCCGTTTCCACTTCCTTCAGCATCTCCTCCAGGAAGGCCGGCAGCCAGAAGGCTCCCACATGGAGCCGGGTGGTGTAGTACCGGGTGTGCATGTTCAGAGCTTCCCAGGCCGGAGCATCCAGGTCATTGATGGGATGGTACTTCTTGCTGGCGAAGCCAAAGGTCCAGTAGCCCGCCGCATAGGTGGGGATATGGGCCTGGTACACCTTGCTGATGGGGAAGGTGCTGACGATCCGCTGGTGGCTCCGCTGCATGGCGATGGCGTCTTCCTTGTAGAAGGGGCTCCCCTGCTGGTTCACCATGATCCCGTCTTCCCGGAGGGCGTTGTAGCAGCTGCCGTAGAATTCCCGGGTAAAGAACCCTTCGGAAGGACCGAAAGGATCCACGGAATCCACAATGATCAGGTCGTAGGAATTTTCCCGGTGGCGGATGAATTTCAGGGCGTTTTCAAAATAGATGTGCACCCGCCGGTCGTCCATCCGGCAGGCGTTACCAGGCAGATAGTTCCGACAGGCTTCCACCACCATGGGGTCCATTTCCACCAGGTCGATCTTCTCCACCCGGTCGTACCGGGTCAGTTCCCGGACCACGCCCCCGTCCCCGGCGCCGATCACCAGGATGTCCTTGATGCCCTTGTGGACCGCCATGGGGACATGAGTCATCATTTCGTCGTAAATGAATTCGTCCCGTTCCGTCAGCATCACATTGCCGTCCAGGGTCAGGACCCGGCCGAATTCCGGCGTTTCGAAAATATCGATTCGCTGGAAGTCACTCTGTTTGGAGAACAGGTGACGGTTCACCCGGAGGCTGTGTTTCACATCCGGTGTATGGAATTCGCTGAACCACATTTCCATTGGTTGTATCCCCCTCTTATGCCAGTACATTCAGGTGCTTCAGTTCCGGATCTTCCGAACCGGTCATGCTGCAGCCCTTTTCTTTGGCGTACCGGATATGTTCCAGTACGGTTTTGGTGATTTTTTCGCCCGGTGCCAGCAGCGGGATCCCCGGCGGATAGCACATGACGAATTCGCTGCACACCCGGCCTTCGCACTGTTCCAGGGGCAGACTGATCTTATCCGCATAGAAGGCTTCCTGGGGACTGGTGACCACCACCGGTTCCACATATTCCTGGGTGAGCATGCCGGTGGGATCCTTCTGGTACCGGCGGCGGATTTCCGCCAGGGCGCTGACCAGCCGTTCCAAATCCTGGATCCGGTCCCCCATGGACAGGTAGGCCAGGATGTTGCCGATATCCCCGAATTCAATCTGGATGTCATAATCGTCCCGGAGGATGTCGTACACTTCGATGCCGGCCAAGCCGATATCCAGGGTGTGGATGCTCAGTTTGGTGTTGTCGAAGTCAAAGACGGAATCCCCGTTCATCAGTTCCCGGCCGAAGGCGTAGTAGCCGCCGATGTTATTGATTTCCTGCCGGGCGTATTCCGCCATGTCCACCACTTTGTGGAAGATTTCCCGTCCGTGGAGAGCCAGACGCCGGCGACTGATATCCAGGCTGGACATGAGTAGGTAGCTGCCGGAAGTGGTCTGGGTCAGGTTGATGATTTGCCGCACATAGCCGGCGTGGACCTTGGGCCCGGTGAGCAGGAAGCTGGACTGGGTCAGGCTGCCCCCGCTTTTGTGCATGGAGATGGCGGCCATATCGGCGCCGGCGGCCATGGCGGATACGGGCAGGCCGCTGCCGAAGTAGAAGTGGGTACCGTGGGCTTCATCCGCCAGGCACAGCATCCCTGCATCATGGGCCATTTTCACAATGGCCCGGAGATCGCTGCACACCCCGTAATAGGTGGGGTTGTTCACCACCACGGCCACCGCGTCGGGATTTTCCCGGATGGCCTTGGCCACCTGCTCCCGTTTCATCCCCAGGCTGATCCCCAGACGCTTATCCACATCCGGGTTCACGTACACCGGGATGGCTCCGCAGAGCACCAGGGCATTGATCATGCTTTTGTGGACATTCCGGGGCAGGATGATCTTGTCCCCCCTCTTGCAGGCAGACAGGATCATGGACTGGACGGCGCTGGTGGTACCCCCCACCATCAGGAAGGCCTGGCTGGCTCCAAAGGCGTCAGCGGCCAGCTGTTCCGCTTCTCGGATCACCGACACCGGATGGCACAGGTTGTCCAGGGGCTTCATGCTGTTCACATCTACCCCCACGCATTTTTCTCCCAGGAATTCTGTAAGCTCCGGATTCCCGCGCCCCCGTTTGTGACCAGGCACGTCAAAGGGCACCACCCGCATCTTCCGGAACCGTTCCAAAGCTTCATAGATGGGCGCCCGATCTTGCTTCAACCGATATTGCTTTTCCAAGCTCTTTCCCTCCCCAATATGACTGCTGTCTTTGCTTCCTGCAAAAAAAACGCAAGCTGCCCTTTGCAGCTTGCGTTATAAGGTCTCATCCGGTATGGCGGTTTGCTTCTTTTCAGGGAATCTCCCCGTTACGAACGACTCTTATTGACCGTTTCACAAGTCTGCGCACAGACGCATTGCGGTTATGAAGTAACCAACTTATAAAAGTTGAACCCAAGGTTCAATCAATAAGGCTGCAAACCAGTTGCCGCCAGTTCGGCAGTGGACCCGGCTGTCCGTATGGCCTTGACCGGACAGCCGTCCTGAAAGACATGACTTCTGTCCAGTGGTCCGAAGAATATTTTGAAAATACGTGACCGAATTCTCAAATCGTAAAAATTTTAACATACCCCCACCCCGTTGTCAATTTGAAAAGAAGCATAACAAGAGTCGCGGGCTACGAGTCACGGGTCGCGGGCCTCACGACCCGCGACCGGTTGCCCCCTGGCAGCACAACCTCTTGCCTTCTCTCCCTCCCCCGTGCTACCATGGGGACAGACTTTTTGAAGGGAGCTGGTTGGATGACACGGGAGGAATGGATACGGGCCCAGGTGCGGAACCCCTGGCACTGGGGAAGCCTGCTGGCCCTGTGGGGACTGGGGTATTACACCCTGGGCTGGGCGGGCTGGGACCACTATACCGCCGCCATTGCGGGCTGGGTGCTGTTTCTTCTGGTGGAAACCGCCCCCATGCTCTGGACCATGCTGGTTTTTACCGGGGCCATCCTGTTCCTGTCCCGGTTCTTTCCTCCGGCGGCCCTGATTTTTCTCATCATCGGCATCGTGTTTTTCATCCTCCGGATCCGGTACGTGATCCAGAACGCCCAGCTGCTAGCCAGTGGCTTCCTGGTCTATCTGCTGTACTACCATTTGTTCGCCGACCGGATGCGGCTGGGCTGGGAGCTGGTGGAAGCCTGCTACAAACTGGTGACCCTGAACCACCTGTTTGCCATGCCCTGGCAGCTCCGGCATTTCCTGGCCTACCCGGCCCTGCTCCTGGCCGCCGGTCTCCCGGTGCTCCTGGTCCACCTGCTGCTTTGGCTGGCCTACCGGAGGGGGTATGAAAGCCGTAATGCCCTGACGGTGCTGTTCGGCCTGCCCCTGGTGGTGCTTTCCTTCCTGCTGCCCTTCCTGAAAATCCTGGGCGCCTTTGACGGGGCCGCCTTCACCGATGCCGGCCACACCGGGCACATGGGTGGGGATGGTTTCCACGGCACGGACGGATTCCATGGCGCCCACGGGATCCAGACTACTGACGGCTTCCATGGCACCAGCGAAGTCCATATGCCGGCGGACGGCCACCCGGTGCCCATACACCATGTGAACGGCTATTTCCGTTCCACCCCCGACGGGGGCACCACCTATGTGCAGCCCCATGTGGCCACCAATCCGGACGGCATCGTGGAAAACAACCTGTCCTACCACGGTCCCCATCCCGCGGCCGGACCGGAAGGAACCCCCCAGGCCCTATCAGCCGCCGGCCATCCTATCCCCCATGTGGATACGGTGCCGGGGATCGTGAAGGAGAAGAAGGAATAAAAAAAGGGGCTGTTGCACGTTAATGGTCGATGAGACCTCTTGAAAGCCCTTTTATCTGTGTCCTGTCATTATGGACTAAAAGAGGCATCGAAAAATGA
>SFHH01000172.1 GCA_004555735.1 Acidaminococcus fermentans | reverse complement strand
ATGAAACGGCCCTGGGGACCCTGGACCTGGAAAACGATGGGATGGATGCCTTCTGGCGGGGCTATTGGGATTATTTCCTCTTTGATTACCACCTGATCGAAGGGGACCTGACCCCTCTGGAATATTTCCGGAAAAATGGGCACAGTGCCTATCCCCAGCTGGTGAATGAACTGTGCCTGGGGTTCCTGTCCATTTTTACCATCGAGGAGCCCATTGATGAATACCGGTATGTCTGCCGGGATTTCCTGACGGGAGAGCCCTATTACCTGACTTTCCCCCTGGAAGGGGAGACCCCCCTGGAAGACCGGGTCATGATGGGCCATGTGTTCTATAACAGGAGCATGGGGATGAACTATCTCCAGACCTACAGCCTGAAGCCCTTGGCCCGGAAACGGCTGCTGGAAGTGCTGACGGAATGCCGGGACTGGTACGATGTCCAGAAGCCCGGAGCGGACTGGACGGAATTCCTTTCCCGGCAGGCCCTGGTCTGCCGCCAGGTGCTGCGTCTCATGAGCAAGAATCCCGCCGGCTGCCGGTTCCCCTATGAGACCAGGCAGCAGGAATACCAGCCCAGCGTGCTGCCGGAGAACCTCTCTCCGGTGGAGAAGATCATCCAGGAAATCCTGCTGGTCAGCGGACGCAGCGAATACGATATTCGTCTCCTCCGCCATATGTGGGCGGACTTCCAGACCTCGGAGCCCTATACCGGTGCGCTGGAGGCCCAGGTGTGGGCGGCGGCTTTGGTGGAGAATTTCTTGGAGATCAATGAGAAGCGGGCTGCCCAAAAGAAACCTTTCTATCTGGAAACCTTCGGCATTCCCCACCGGGACCTGACCCGGGCCTATATGGAGATCCGGAATCAGCTGAAACTGGAACCATCGGATCCCCGGTACCTGGATGAAATGGGATTCCTGATGCTGTTTTCTCAATTTGTGTAGGAGTAATCTATGATCTGTAAGCATTGTGGACTGGAATATCCGGACGATATGGAAGCCTGCCCGGGCTGCGGCACGCCCAATGAGGACGTGGAAGCCCAGGTGATGAGCGCGGAAGAACGGGATTCCTTTGATGGGGTGACTATTGAAACAGGACAGGAGGGCCCTCGCGATGGGGACTGGAGAGTCTATGATCGGGAAGACCTGCGCCGGGAACAGGAAAAAGCGGCCCGGAAAGCCAAATGGCGAGGCATTTGGGAACTGGTGAAGATGAACGCCCGGCTGGTCCTGGTGATGGCAGCCCTGCTCCTGGGCGTCGTGTTCCTGCTGCCCACCCTTCTGGGGTTTGCCCTGGTGGGGCTGGGCGCCATCCTGGTATGGACATTTTTTCGTAATTTTTTCATCAGATGGTAAAAAGAAAATTTTCAGTAAACTGGAGGCTTCCTTTTGCGCTATAATTGGAAGAAGAATCCCGGACCCGCTTGAATACTGCGGTTCCGGGTCTTTCTTTTTATATGGACTGCACAAAAACTGCACGGGAAATGATTAAAAAAAATTATTGCCCCATGAAGCGGGCGAATTGTTCTGCTACTTGCTTTCTCCGTCCTTTGGTGACGTGCAAGTAAATCCTCCGGGTCACGCCGTCGGCGGTATGGCCTAGCCGGTCGACTATCTCTTCTAAGCTGACTCCGGCTTCTGCTAGCAGGCTGGCATGGGTGTGGCGGAAAGAATGGGGATGGATGAACGGAAGGTCTGGGCAGAGCTTCAGCACGGCCTTGATATGCTCCCGCCAGTACGAACGATTTGTGGCTCGTCCTGGATCTGTAGGTGTGGTAAAAACGTAATTCTCCGGCTTGTGCCAGTGGCTCCCGGCGGCTAACCTGGCTCCGGCTTGCTCCCGCTTGTGCGATTTTAAAGCAGATAGAACTACGGCAGGAACGTCCAGGACGCGATTAGAACGGCGGGTCTTCGGCGTGGTCAATTTATATTTCCCTGCTGAATAGAACAAGGTCTTATTGACTGTAATCTGTCCGGCTGAGAAGTCAACGTCTTCCCAAGTCAAGGCCATTGCTTCGCCTATTCTCAGCCCCGTATAGGCCAGCAGCAAGAACATGGTATAGTCCTGCTCCGGGCGGTGTGCTTTTGTGGCTTTTAAAAACTCTTCTAGCTGTTCCCTGTCTAAATAGGTCGGTAGCTTTACCCCTATGCTGTCGGGAGCTTTTGGAAGTCTTGCGAACTCTGTAGGGTCCTTTGCTATGATTTCATACCGTCTGGCGTCGCGGAAAATCATCTGTGCGCTGTTGTGGATGAGCCTAAGGGTAGATATAGCATAGTGCTTTGAAAGCTCGTTTATGGCGCTCTGGTACGTTCGTAGGTCAATCTTCTGGATAGGGACTTTGCCAAATTGAGACAGCAGGGCGTTCACATCCGGTATTCTGGCTTTATACGTTGATTCTTTAACCGTCAGTCTGTATCGCTCCATCCAGTCTTTTGTGAATTGTGCAAAGGTCAACGGGCTGTCCATGACATACGATTGCCGTTGTATCTGGGTCTGTAATTCCCTGGCGGCGGCCTCTGCATCTTTCTTCCTCTGGAAGCCCTGGCGGGACTTCTGACGGCGTTTTCCAGTCCGGGGGTCCATTCCTATATCAATCCGAAATGCCCACGTTCCAGCGGGCGTTTTGAAGATATACATATTGCCTCCTTGGGTCTAGGTCATAACGGTGGAATGAGGTATAATAATAATGCGGGTGGAATTGTCTCTGACTTATGTCTTTTTGTTCCATAGCACCTCCTTTCGTGATACAAAAGACCCTGACCATGGGCGGAAAGGCTCTTTACAAGACGCGATTCAGGCGAGAAAAGCATCCGACTTTCTTCCTTTCCCATTTCTCCTTAGAATCCCCGGTTCGCCATTGCCGGGGACTTCTTTTTCAGGCCGCTCGTGAAGGAAAAAAGCTGTGTTCCCGAATGGGAGTAGGCGAAAGCTTAGAAATCACATGCTCCTGGGGCTGGCCTGTTAACTCGTGGTAGGGTGTGGCTAGCGGTCAATGCCAGTGGACTGTAAATCCACCGCCTCCGGCTTCGAAAGGTTCGACTCCTTCCCTTACCACCATCATTGATAACACCGCCGGATTAAGCGATGGTAGACATACCAGCACTCTTGAAAAGTGTGGAAATTCGCTCCGGGGTATTCATAAGGCCCGGCCGATGTGGCTAGCTAATCGGTTAACGGGTCCCCGGGATAAATATTGGACGCTAGCAGGGTTCGAATCCCTTCCCGGGCCGATGAATTGGGCTTCCCTTCGGGGAAGCTCTTTTTTTTATGCGTAAAATATTGCCGTTGCACTGATTCTATTGCTTAGTTATTATATCTTCCTTTTCCTGTGGTAGCCTTTTTAGAAGCTTTCTGACTTGTTCGCTGTCAAGCTCGTTCAGATTGGAAACACTAATATCTTGGGAATTATGTTCTGTAATTTTTCCGGTCACGGTAGAAGAGCCTTTAATAATAGT
>SFHH01000171.1 GCA_004555735.1 Acidaminococcus fermentans | reverse complement strand
CAGATTCGTCCACCTGGGAAAAATCGTATCCTTCTAGGAGAGCCTTGACGTAGAGGCCGGTCCCCCCTACCAGGATGGGCATCTTTCCCCTGGCCTGGCAGTCCCGGATCAGCCGGTCCGCCTGCTGTTGGAAATCCACCACGGAAAATTTTTCTTGCGGATCCAGGATGTCCACCAGATGATGAGGCACCAGTGCCAGTTCCTCTGCCGTCGGCTTGGCTGTAGCGATATCCATATGGCGGAACACCAGCATGGAATCTCCGGAGATGATCTCGCCTCCCAGCTCCTGGGCCAGGGCGATACCGCAATGGCTCTTGCCCGTAGCCGTAGGGCCGATGATGGCGATGACTTTCGGTTTGCCCTTTATCACACTACTGCCTCCCTTTCGATGATTCCATACCGGATCCGGCTGTATTTGCCCCCCTGGATCTCCCGGGCACCCAGGCTCCGGAGCAGGTCTTCATCCCGTTCCTTCACCACCACACGAGGGGCCAGGCGCAGGGCAGCCCGGATCATGGACGGATCCAAAGATTTATGGTAGGAAGCCGGGCGCAGGGGCTGCATACTGGCCGAATTCCCTACCGGATTCCTGAACATGGGATCGAAATAGACCACATCGAAAGAATCCGCCGGGAACGCAGGCAGCAGGTCTTCTGCTTTTCCCAGACGGGCCTGGATGCGGTGGAGGCTCTCTGTGATATCCTGATCCTCGATGACATAGTGCTGGAGACCCTGAGAAACGGCCCAATACAGGACGGGAGAAGCTTCCAGTCCCACCACTTTCCCTTCCGGTCCCGTCACGAAGGAGGCCACCACCGCATCGGCGGCCAGGCCTAAAGTGCAGTCCAGCACCCGCATCCCCCGCTGGAGCTGGCAGGCCTGGACCAAGTGATCCGTGCCACCCCGTTTCAGGTTCCGGATCCGTGGGACACCCATGGAGGGATGGTACCGGAGGATCCCTTCTTCCGTACAGACCTGAGGGCCCTGATGGGTGGCCACCAGGACAGCCTTCAGGCCCTTTTCCTGCAGGAACTGCTCCATGGTCCCATGGAGGGGCCGGGGAAAGAAGGGAAGGCCCAGGGTACGGGCCCAGGTACGGGCTTCCTGATAGAGTTCGGTCCCGCATTTGCGGATGACCGTGACCCCGTAAATGGACATGGCTTCGGTTCTCCTTTCCTGTTCAAGTCCGCTTGAACATATGGTACAGTTCTTCGCTGGAAAGCTGGATCATACAGGGCCGTCCGTGGGGACAGGTAAAGGGATGCTCTGTGTTCAGCAGTTCCAGGATCAGCTGGCGCATCTGGCGGATGTTCAGCACTTCTCCCGCCCGGATGGCACTGTGGCAGGCCGCATAATGGAGCACGCCTTCCCGCAGGTCGCTGGTCTTGATCTTCTTGTTTTCCGACAGCAGCTTCAGGATATCTTCGATGAAGCCTTCCGCCTGTCCGTTTTCCACATCCGCCGGCAGTGCTGAGACCCGGAGGGCGGTTTCCCCGGCAGGTTCCACATCCACTCCCAGTTCCAGGAATTCCTGCCGGTAGCTTTCGATCAGTTCCACATCGGGCTTGGTCACATTGAGGAACAAAGGCAGGAGCAGCTGCTGGGAAGGGATCTTCTGCTGCTGGCGGACGAATTTGTCATACATGATCCGTTCATGGGCCGCATGCTGGTCGATCAAATATAAGGCTGTCTCCGACTGGGCCACGATGAAGACCCGGTCCACCTGGCCCAGGGGCCAGATCATGTCCACGCCGCTGTTTGACGCAGCGTCCCGGGCTTCCTCTGTCAGCGCTTCATCGCTGATAGGGGTTTCCATCCCGGATCCCGCCGGGCTGCCAGTCATCTCCCCGGTTCCGGCTGCGGTTCCCGCCGGGATCGGTTCTTCCCGGCGCTGGGCCGCAAAGAATTTTGCCGTGGTCTCTTCAGAGATTTCCTCGGGCACCTTCCATACTGGCTGGCCGTAGCTGCCGGAAGGGCTGGACGCATAGCTCCGCCCAAAGGAACTGATCCGAGGCTGATATCCCCGGCCCTCTCCCTGGAAGAGGGGCTCCTGTTCCGGCGCTGTCCCTGAGGTCCGTCCCGGGAGCGCTGCCGTTTCCGGCTTCTGGAAGCCAGGCTGCGCCAGGGCAACGGAACCATCCCCTGCAGATTTCCCCGCCATGGGCTGGGTGAGGGCCTGGCAGAGCCCGTGGTATACCGCCCGATACACAGCGCTTTCATCCCCGAACTTGATCTCGCTTTTCTGGGGATGGACGTTGATATCGATGAGATGGGTATCGATGCCGATGTCCAACACGGCGAAGGGGAATCCGGCTTTAGGAATCTGGGACTGGTAGGCATGGTCGATGGCCTTGCTCACCATCCGGTTGTTGATGCAGCGGCCGTTCACAAAGAGGGTCTGCCACTGCCGGGTCCCCTTCAGCAGGGTGGGCCGGCTGATATACCCTTTAACGGAAATCCCGTCCTGGGCATAGTCCACCGTCAGCAGTTCTCGGGTCACTTCTTTCCCGTAAAGAGACCCGATGGTGTCCAGGATATCCCCGCTGCCCGGGGTATTGATCACTTCCTTGTCATCCCGGGTCAGGATCATATGGACATCCGGCCGGGACAGAGCGATCTTAGAGAGGATCTCGCTGATGTACCGGCCTTCTGTATGGGTCGTCCGGAGGAACTTCCGCCGGGCTGGGACGTTATAGAACAGATCTTTCACGGTGATGGTGGTCCCCACATCCCCGCCCATGGATTCCACTTCCATCTCTTCGCCCCCGTCGATGGTGATCCGGGTGGCGAAGTCCGATCCGGCTTCCCGGGTCAGCAAGGTGAAATGGGAGACAGAAGCGATACTGGGCAGGGCTTCCCCCCGGAAACCCAGGGTGTGGAGGGTGAGCAGGTCGTCTGCCTTGACGATCTTGCTGGTGGCATGGCGCAGGATGGCCATCCGGGCGTTGGCTTCATCCATCCCGGATCCGTTGTCCCGGACCCGGATGAACTCCGTCCCTCCCGCAAAGATACTCACTTCGATCTGGCTGGCTCCGGCATCCAGGGAATTCTCCACCAGTTCTTTCACCACGGAAGCTGGTTTCTCTACCACTTCTCCGGCAGCGATCTGGTTGGAGGTATTCTGGTCCAGCAGCTGTACTTTCGCACTCAATAGCTTCGACCTCCCTCCCGTTTGGCTTCTTCCTGGAGTTTATATAGGGTATTCAGCGCCTCCAGGGGCGTCATAGTCATCACATCCAGGTTCCGCAGGGTATCCCCGATCACATCGCCGAAGAGGCTGGGCTGCAGGTCTTCTTCCTGGGGTCTGGCCGCCTTCCGGGGGGCCGGAGCCGCCGGTTTCCCAGTACTCCCCTGGGCCGTATAGCCTGTCAGCAGCTCGTCCGCCCGCTTCACCACTTTTTCTGGCAGGCCGGCCAGACGGGCCACATGGATCCCGTAGCTCTTATCCGTACCCCCAGGGACGATC
>SFHH01000170.1 GCA_004555735.1 Acidaminococcus fermentans | reverse complement strand
GCAGAAGGAGCGTCAGAGAAATGAACGAAAAAATTGAAAGAGTATTGATCGATGAGAAGACCTTGAAAGCCCGTATTGCTGAGATGGGGGCCCAGATCAGCCGGGACTATGCAGGGGAGGAACTGGTGGTCATCGGACTGCTGAAAGGAGCTGCCTATTTCCTGACGGAATTGACCCAGCGCATCACCGTGCCGGTGCGGATCGATTTCATCAAGGCTTCTTCCTATGGGGCCGGCACCCAATCCTCTGGCAAGGTAGATATCGATTATGATACGTCCCGGAACATGGCCGGCAAGAACATCCTCCTGGTGGATGATGTGATCGATACCGGGCTGACCCTGAAAGCCGTGGGAGAATTGTTCCGCAACCGGAACCCCAAGAGCCTCAAAGTGGCTGCCATGCTGGACAAGAAGGAACGCCGTCTGGTGAAAGTGCTGCCGGATTATGCCGGGTTCGAGATCCCCGATGAATTCGTGGTGGGCTTTGGCCTGGACTATGATGAAGAATACCGGAACCTGCCATATATCGGTATCCTGAAACGGTCCGTCTATGAAAAATAATTCTCCATGTCTATTTTCCCTTTCCAAGGGATCCTAGGCAGGAAAGGAGTTCAAGTGTGAGTAAGTTTATCCGCAATCTCGTGTTTTACCTGCTCATTGTCATTGTAGGGGTCTGGATCTATGATTATTACAATGCATCCAGCACGCCGAAGAATGAAATGAGCTACAGCAACTTCATGAAAGAAGTCCAGCAGGACGAAGTGAAGAATGTCACCATTGTGGACAATTCTGTGATCCGGGGCAAACTGAAGAACGGGGCAGAATTCACCACCATCGCTCCCCGGGATGAGAAACTGGTGGATACTCTCCGGGCCCGGAATGTGGAAATCAAGGCGGAATTGCCGCCTCAGCCCTCCATGCTGAGCAATCTCCTCACTTCCATCCTGCCCATGGTGGTCATCGTGATCCTTTGGTTCTTCATGATGAACAATGCCCAGGGCGGCGGCAGCCGGGTCATGAGCTTTGGCAAGAGCAAAGCCAAACTCTATGGGGACGGCAAGAGCCGGGTCACCTTCAAAGATGTGGCCGGGGCGGACGAAGCCAAGCAGGAACTGGAAGAAGTAGTAGAATTTTTGAAGGCACCTCAGAAGTACAACCAGCTGGGAGCCAAGATCCCCAAAGGGGTGCTGCTCTATGGGCCTCCCGGTACAGGGAAGACTTTGCTGGCTAAGGCTGTGGCCGGGGAAGCCGGCGTGCCTTTCTTCAGCATTTCCGGGTCTGACTTTGTGGAGATGTTCGTAGGTGTAGGGGCGTCCCGTGTCCGGGATCTGTTTGACCAGGCCAAGAAAAACGCGCCCTGTATCGTATTCATCGATGAAATCGATGCCGTGGGCCGGCAGAGAGGCGCCGGTCTGGGCGGGGGCCATGACGAACGGGAACAGACCCTGAACCAGCTGCTGGTGGAAATGGATGGCTTCGGAGCCAATGAAGGGATCATCATGATTGCTGCCACCAACCGGCCGGATATCCTGGACCCTGCTCTTTTGCGTCCAGGCCGGTTCGACCGGCAGATCGTGGTGGACAAGCCGGATATCCGGGGACGCCGGGCCATCCTTCGGGTCCATACGAAAGGCAAACCCATGGATCCTACGGTGGACTTGGGGGTCATTGCCCGGCAGACTCCGGGCTTTACCGGAGCGGATCTGGCCAACCTGGTGAATGAAGGGGCTTTGCTGGCTGCCCGGCACAACCAGGTGACCATCACCATGAGCGATTTGGAAGAAGCGGCAGAACGGGTGATGATGGGACCGGAACGGAAGAGCCGGGTCATCACGGATGAGGAAAAGAAACTGACGGCTTACCATGAAGGGGGCCATACCCTGGTAGGGATGCTGCTGGATCATACGGATCCGGTGCATAAAGTCACCATCATACCCCGGGGGCGGGCAGGCGGCTATACCTTGAGCCTGCCTACGGAAGACCGGTATTATGCCACCCGCAGCGAGATGCTGGATCAGCTGAAGGTGCTGCTGGGAGGCCGGGTGGCGGAAGCCCTGGTACTCCGTGAAATCTCCAGCGGTGCCAGCAGCGACCTCCAGCGGGCTACAGAACTGGCCCGGCGGATGACCTGTGAATACGGCATGAGTGAAGTGCTGGGGGCTGTGACCTTCGGCCATCGGCAGGAACAGGTGTTCCTGGGACGGGATATCGGCCGGCAGAATGATTACAGTGAAAAAGTAGCGGCCCAGATCGATGGGGAAATCCGCCGGTTCATCGATGAAGCCTATGAAGGTACGGTGAAGCTCCTGACCGATAACATGGACAAGCTGCACCTGATCGCCCAGAACTTGATGGAACGGGAAACCCTGGAAGGCCATGAAATCGAAGAACTGCTGAAATATGGCCATATCCTGGAAAAAGGGGAAGTACCGCCCCAGCAGGAACCGAAGGAACCCCAGGATGGGACCCCGGCTCCCATCGGTCCGGTGCCGTCTGAAGAACCGGCCGAAGGACCCGTGGTGGCTCCTTTACCCAAAGAAGTGCCGCAGGGGTGAAGTGTCTGCCACTTAGCGGCAGACTGGGTCGCGGGCCTTGGGTCACGGGTCACGAGCTTGTTCGGTGTATTGCGAAAGATACTGTTTTATAATCGGACCATGGATTCTCTTCTGTTGCATAGACAAGAAAAGGAGGAGAAATTCCATTGGAATCAGGCTCGCGACCCGCGACTCGCGACCTGGGGTGCTGCTTTTGCAGCACCCCTTTTTCCAGACCATTAGGTTAACATATTCCCCCTCTATGGGGAACGAAAGGAAGACTGTCATGCGTACTGAAATCCTGAAAATCCTCCGTGAAAAAGCTCCGGAACCGGTTTCTGGGGAAGAATTGGCCCATACGCTGGGCATCACCCGGACGGCCATCTGGAAGCATATCCAGACGTTGAAAAAAGAAGGGTACGGCATCGAAGCCTATACGAAAAGAGGATATGTACTGACTTCCATCCCAGATAAGATGCTGCCTTCGGAAATCGCTGCCCAGCTCCATACGCGATTCTTGGGCCATGCCATCTGTTATCAGGAAAGCGTCACCAGTTCCAATGAAGTCCTGAAGAAACTGGCGGATAAAGAGGCGGCCGATGGGGCCCTCTGTGTAGCCGAAGAACAGACCGGGGGCAAGGGGAGGCTGTCTCGGGGATGGTTCAGCCCCAAGGGAAAGGGCCTGTGGTTCTCTCTCCTGCTGAAACCCACCTTCCTTCCCCAAGAAGCCCCTAAAATGACCCTTTTGAGCGCTGTGGCAGTGGTCCAGGCCAGCAGAGGGAAAAGGACTTAAAAGGGCTTGAGAAGGAAGAGCTGCAGGTGCCCACATGCCAATTCCCTTCGCCCTTGGAGAACACAAAGGAAGCGCACAGCCCTCCTGGGGGGTTCCAACTTCAGGAGCACGAGATGCAGAGGGAGGGGCTGTGGGCAGCTAGGCACCTCTTGTGCAGGCTAAAGGTGGTGGTGCCTCCTGCA
>SFHH01000169.1 GCA_004555735.1 Acidaminococcus fermentans | reverse complement strand
TTGGACCTGATGCTGAAGACGGCCCGGTATGTGCGGAAGACCCATCCAGAACTGAAGCTGAGGGTGAATACCAATGGGTTGGGTTCCCTGGAAAACGGCCGGGATATCGTACCGGAACTGGCCCAGGTGCTGGATGCCGTATCTATCAGTCTCAATGCGCCGGATGAAGCGGATTACAATAAGGTGACCCGCCCTACCCTGCCCGGAGCTTATCAGGCCATGCTGGATTTTGCCCGGGAATGCAAAAAGAAGATACCCGACACCCGGATGACGGTGGTGGACGTACTGCCTCCAGAACAGATCGAAGCCAGCCGGAAAGTAGCAGAAAGCTGCGGCATCAAGCTGCGGGTGAGACATTTTGCGTGAAAAAGAGAGTGTGAAAAATTCACACTCTCCGTCTCGAGTCACGGGTCGCGGGTTGCGAGCCTGTACGTTTTAAGCCATTTGTCCTTTTTCTATAGGATAATAAAGCAAAATCCAATGGAATCTGCAAAGCGGAATTTTCGGCCTGTGCCAACAAGCCCGCGACTCACGGTTCGAGACCCGAGACCGGGGTGTTGCACCAAACGTGCAATACCCCCTTTCTATTTCTTCTTCTTCTCCAGCAAATGGGTCACGATGATGGCGCAGGAGGCGTCACCGGTGATGTTCAGGGTGGTACGGCCCATATCGAAGATCCGGTCCACACCGGCTACTAGGGCAATACCATCTACCGGCAGATTGACAGAGGCCAGTACCATGGCCAGCATGATCATCCCAGCACCGGGCACACCCGCCGTCCCTACGGAAGCCAAGGTAGCGGTCACCACGATGGTGAGCATCTGGGACAGGGTCAGGTCCAGCCCATAACAGGATGCGATGAATACGGCACAGACACCCTGATAGATAGCCGTCCCGTCCATGTTGATGGTGGCCCCCAGCGGCAGGGCGAAACTGGTGACTTCTTTAGAGGCTCCCAGTTTGTTGGCACATTCCATATTGATGGGCAGGGTCCCTACCGAAGAAGCACTGG
Source organism: Acidaminococcus fermentans (assembly GCA_004555735.1). Lineage (GTDB taxonomy): Bacteria > Bacillota > Negativicutes > Acidaminococcales > Acidaminococcaceae > Acidaminococcus > Acidaminococcus fermentans_A. The sequence goes on along the minus strand of SFHH01000169.1, from coordinate 2,504 downwards.
AAAAAGCGAATAGCATAGCCGGCATCATGCCCTTGAAGAATTTCAGCGGACTCATTCCGCCGACGGCCCGGACCGCCATGGAATAGACCAGGATAGCATGGAGAGCATAGGCGATGTAGGCACAAAGGATGACTTTGGCCAGAGAGCCAATGACCGCAGGCCCGTTCTGGGCGACCACTGGACATAACAAGCAGAATACCCCGATAGGAGACAGAGCCAGGATCATTTCCATGACTTTCATGAAGACTTCATTCCAGGTATTGATGAAATCAGCGGCTTTTTCGCCCCTTTTCCCCAGGGCGATGATAGCGATCCCGATCAATAGCGCCATGACGATGACTTGGAGCATATTGGCACTGGTCAAGGGCGCCAGGAAGTTGGAGGGAAACAGATCCACCAGCATCTTCATAGGACCTGTGGATCCCCCTTTGACCTTAAAAGACAGTTCCGCCACGGACAGGGCTGGAAATATAGGCTTGAAGCTGTTGGCGATGAATAGCCCGATGGTGGTAGCAATGGCGGTGGTAATGAAATAATAGACCAGGGTGATGCCGCCTATGGATCCCAGTTTCCGGATATCGCTGAGGGAAACGACTCCTGCCATGATGGAAAAGAGGACGATGGGACCCACGATGAATTTCACCAGATTCAGGAAGATTGTGCCAAAGGGTTTGATGTACGTTACAGCAAATTTTACATTCCCCTGCAGGGCCAGCCCTGCCATGATCCCCAGGATCAGCGCGATGAAAATCTGTCCGGCCAGAGGGATCTTCTTTTTCTTTTGTTCTCCATCCATTGCAATCAGCCTCCTTTAGATCATCTGGGACATAGAACTGTATTGAATTCGTCTACAGTCCTCTTTGCATCCATTATAGCATATAGACTCCCAGATATTCGTCTGAAAATCCAGAATATTTAAAATATTATCTAGGGACTGCTGCCCAGATAGCAGTCCCTAGCCTGCCAGGAAGGCCATGATCCGGAGCGTCATGCCGCTGAGCATGAGGATCCCGAAGATAATCAAAAAGAGACCTGCAGCTTTCTGGATCCGGGGCAGCCAGCTGTAGCCCCGGCGCAGGGTGGAACCGATTTTCTGCCAGAAGAGCGCTGCCAAAAGAAATGGGAGGCAGAAGCCCAGGGCATAGGCCAGCAGCAGGAAGATGCCCTGCCGGGCGGTCTGCTGGCTGCCGGCGGCCATAAGGATGGCGGTCAGGATGGGACCGGTACAGGGAGTCCAGCCCAGGGTGAAGGAAGCTCCCAAAAAGAAAGAACCCAGTATCCCCTCTTTTTTCTGCTGGAGGAAGGGCCTCCTGTCCTGGAGGAGAAAAAGAGGCGTCCACCATCCGCTCATAAAAAGCCCCAAAAGGATCAGGATCACTCCAGCTGCTTTTTCCAGTACTTTCCAATAGTTCAGCACCAACTGGCCTAAAAGCGTCGCTGTGGCCCCCATAGCCAGGAAAACCAGGGTAAAGCCAGCGAGGAAAGCCAGGGTATTGCCCAATAGACGCTCTCTCCCCTCTTTCCCTTCTTGGCTGGAGCCTGCCAGGAGCAGCAGGAAAGTGGGCAGCATGGGCAAGACGCAGGGCGAAATAAAGGACAGGAGCCCTGCTCCAAAAGCGGCCCCCAGGGTCAGGGGACCCATTACCGTTTCCCTTTCAGGAAGTCTTCTAGCTGCTGGGCGGTAGCCATGCCTTCGTGGCGCTGGAGGATGTTCCCTTTTTCATCCAGGATGACTGTAGTGGGGACCACTCGGACCTTGTACAGGGCTGCTGCTTTCCCCTCCTGGTCCAGGAGTACTGGCAGGGTATAGCCGTTGTCTTTTAGGAAGGCCTGGACTTTGCTGCTTTCTTCCTGGAGATCTACGGCATAGAAAGTCACTTTGTCCTTGTGTTTGCTGGCAAAAGCGTTCATCTCCGGCATTTCGTTCCGGCAGGGTGGGCACCAGGTGGCCCAGAAATTGATTACATAGATCTTGCCGTCGCCGGGCTGGATGGAATGAGAAGTCCCGGCGGTATCTTTGAGGGAAAATCCCGGTGCCTGGGCCTTCTGGGCAGAAGCCTGGGAAGCAGTTGCCGGAGCACTGCCCTGGGAACTGCCGGCAGGGCCGCCACAGCCGGTGACAAAGAGAACTGCTGCAGTAAGGAGCGCGGAAAAAATCAACTTGGATTTCATGAAGTTCCTCCTGTAGAAAAAATATTAATCAGGAATTTTTCTTTATAATATCATAAGGAGATGCTGCTTGGCAACATCTCCTCGTCTTTTGTCATTTTTCCTCAGTGATGACAGCCGCCCTCGTGATGGTCTCCATGATGGTCGCACTGGATATCTTCCTGGTACTGGAGTTTGTCCGCCAGGAAATCGGCTACCGCCTGGTCAGCCTGGCCACTGCATCCCCCGTAGAAGGCAATGCCGGCTTTTTTCAGGCCTTCCTGGGCGCCTCCTCCGATTCCCCCGCAAATCACAGCTTCTGCGCCCAGCTGCTGGAGCACCCCCACCAAAGCTCC
>SFHH01000168.1 GCA_004555735.1 Acidaminococcus fermentans | reverse complement strand
CAGAAACGTTTGGAAGAACTGTTCCTTGCATCCTGGTACATCTGCATCTGCTTTTGGCCGTAACCGGCCTTGTAGATATGGCGTTCCTCGGCGATAATCTGGGGAGCCATCCCCTCTACCATCTTATACAACTGATACTCTTCTTCCCGGCCTTTTTCCTTGACCGCCACCGAATAGTTCTTGATCCCCGGATCCAGCTGTTCCAACTCGATCAGTTCGTGGTAGTGGGTGGCGAAGAGAGTCTTGGCTTTGATCTTGTCATTGATGTATTCCACCACCGCCCGGGCGATGCTCATGCCGTCGTAGGTGCTGGTGCCCCGGCCCACTTCATCCAGGATGATCAGGCTGCGGCTGGTGGCGTATTTCAGGATGTTGGCCACTTCGTTCATTTCCACCATGAAGGTACTCTGGCCCGTGGCCAGGTCATCGCTGGCCCCCACCCGGGTGAAGATCCGGTCCACTGGGCACACATCTGCTTCCCGGGCCGGGATGAAGCTGCCCATCTGGGTCATCAGGGTAAGGAGGGCCACCTGGCGCATATAGGTGGATTTCCCCGCCATGTTGGGGCCTGTGAGGATGATCAGCCGTTCGTCGGTGTTATTCAAGTGCACATCGTTGGGCACGAACAATTCCCGTTCCAACAGCTTTTCTACCACCGGATGCCGACCGTCTTTGATGGTGATCTCCTGCCGGCTGTTGAGCTGGGGGCACACATAATTCCCTTTGAAAGCTGCCATGGCCAGGGAATAGAGCACATCCAGCACCCCCAGGCCCCGGGCCGTTTCCTGGACCTCAGCCAGATGCTGGCGGATATCCTGGCGGATCCCGTCGAACAGGTAATATTCCAGCTGCTGGATCTTTTCCTTGGCGCTGAGGATCTTGTTCTCGAAATCCTTCAGTTCCGGCACGATGTACCGTTCTCCGTTGACCAGGGTCTGCTTCCGGATGAAGCTGTCCGGCACCTGGGAAACCTGTCCTTTGGACACTTCGATATAGTAGCCGAAGACTTTGTTATACCCTACCTTCAGGTTCTTGATCCCGGTCTGGTCCTTGATTTTCTGTTCGAAGTGCAGCATCCACTGGTTGTTGTTTTCTGCAATGTCGTGGACTTCGTCCAGTTCGGCATTGAAGCCCCGCCGGATCATGCCCCCTTCCCGGACAGTGAAAGGAGGATCATCCACGATGCCCTGTTCCAGTTCATCCAACAGATCCTGGTGCAGGCTGATCCGGCCGTCCAAGGTATGGAGGAGTCCCGCCGGGATCCCGGAAAGCAGCTGCTTCACCTGGGGCAGGGCCCGGAGTGCCGTCCGCAGGGCCGCCAGGTCACGGGCATTGGCGGACCCCACTTCGATCCGGGACAGGATCCGTTCCAAGTCGGTGATTTCCCCCAGGGCGTCTCCCAGGTCCGTGCGGAACCGGGCATGGTCCACCATATAGCCGATGGCCTGCTGCCGCAGCCGGATCCGGGCCGTATCCAACAGCGGGCTTTCCACCCACTGGCGGAGCTGCCGGGCCCCCATAGCCGTCCGGGTATAATCCAGCACTTCCAGGAGGGTCCCATGGCGGGTGCCGTCCTTCATGCTCTTCACCAGTTCCAGGTTCCGGATGGCCGTGGCATCCAGGTTCATCACCGCATCCGTAGTGATTTCCCGGAGCCGGTTGATCTGGGCCAGGTCGCTCTTTACATTTTCATGGATGTACTGGAGCATATGCTCCACCGTCCCATGGACCAAAGGTTCCTTGGCTGCCGGGCAGTCTTCTCCGAAATGCTGGCGGAAGTAATCCAGGCCGGGCACCGGATCATACTGGTTCACCATGCAATCCGGCAGTTTCTGGGCCATTTTATCCAGCAGTCCGCCCAAGGCCTCTTGGGGTTCCGTCAGAACCAGTTCTGCCGGCTGGATCCGATAGAGCTGGTCCAGCACAGCTTCCTCCCGGTCCTTTCCCCGGGCCAGGTACCAGGCACATTCCCCGGTGGACACATCGGCAAAGGCCAGGCAGAACCCGCTGCCATCCTGTTCCAGGCAGGCCAGGTACTGGTTGTGGCTCTCCTCCAGCACCGCATCGCTGAGCACCGTCCCCGGGGTCAGGATCTTGGTCACTTCCCGTTTCACGATGCCCACGGCTTTTTTGGGATCTTCCATCTGGTCGCAGATGGCAATCTTGTAGCCTTTTTTGATCAGTTTGGCCAGGTAGCCATCCACCGAATGGAAGGGCACCCCGCACATGGGCATGGAGCTGGAAGCCCCTGCCTTCCCTCCGGCCCGCTTGGTCAAAGTCAGGTTCAGTTCCCGGGACGCCGTGATGGCATCTTCATTGAAGAGCTCATAGAAATCGCCCAGCCGGAAGAAAAGCAGCTCGTCTTTATGTTGTTCCTTGATCTCCAGATACTGCTGGAGCATCGGAGTTAACGTCGTCATAACACAGCACGTCCTTTGAGCAGCCAGGTCTGAGCGGTTTCAATGGCCACGGGGACGATGTCCCCAGGATTGAAGATCCGTTCCCCCACCGGCCAGAGCACCAGCTTGTTGCCGTCGGTCCGGCCGCTCCACATTTTTTTGTTGTTGTGGCTCAGGCCTTCCACCATCACCGGCAGGGTCCGCCCCACCAGTTTCTGGTTATGTTTCAGGCTGTGCCGGTTCTGGAGCTCCATGAGCCGGTTCAGCCGCTCTTTCTTTACCTCTTCCGGCACCTGGGCTTCCATGGCGGCTGCCGGAGTCCCGGAACGCTTGGAGTAGATGAAGGTATAAGCCGCATCATAGCTGACTTCCTCGAAAAGGCTCAGGGTCTCCTGGAAGTCCTCCTCCGTCTCTCCCGGAAAGCCCACGATGATGTCAGTGGTCAGCACCGCTTCCGGCACGTAGCGCCGGATGGTAGCCACCAGCTGGAGATAGGATTCCCGGGTATAGCCCCGATTCATGGCCTGCATGATCCGGGTGCTGCCGCTTTGGACGGGGATATGGAAATGCTTGCACACATGTTTGCTTTCCGCAATGGTCCGGATCAGTTCCTCGCTCATATCCCGGGGATGGCTGGTCATATAGCGGACCCGTTCCACCCCGGGGATGGCATCCACCTGGCGCAGGAGGGCGGCAAAAGCATCCTTGTCACCCCGGTCTTTTCCATAGGAATTCACATTCTGTCCCAGGAGCGTGAACTCCCGGTAGCCCAGGTCCACAGCCTTCCGGATTTCCTCACAGATGGCCTCGGCACTGCGGCTCCGTTCCCGGCCCCGGACATAGGGCACGATGCAGTAGGTGCAGAAATTGTTGCAGCCGTACATGATGGGCACCCAGGCCGCATAGCTGCTCTTCCGCACGAAATGGCCCTCGAATTCCCTGGGCATGACGGTGAGATCATTGAACATGCCGGATTTCCGCTGGGTCTGGTGCAGATAATCCTGGAGGATGGCACTGAAGTTATTCACATGGGCCGTACCGATGAGCAGGTCCACCTGGGGGTACTTCTTCAGGAAGTCCGCCCCATCTTTCTGGGCCATGCAGCCGGTGACACAGAGAACTT
>SFHH01000167.1 GCA_004555735.1 Acidaminococcus fermentans | reverse complement strand
ATTCGGCTCGAGACTCGAGACCCGAGACCGAGCCGCTATGCGGCTTATGAGACCGGGGGCAACCCCCCTCACTTCTTATGAAATTCTTCCAGCTCCAGGGACGTGTCCGCGTGGAGCATTTCCTGAGCCAGCTTATCTGGATAGGGATTGGCGTAAACGATCCGCTTGATCCCGGCATTGATCAGGATCTTGGAACACACCACACAGGGCTGGTGGGTGCAGTAGAGGGTAGCCCCCAGGGTGGATACCCCGTTCACCGCCGCCTGGATCACCGCATTCTGTTCCGCATGGATACCCCGGCACAGTTCGTGGTTCTGCCCGCTGGGCACATGGAGTTTCTCCCGGAGACAGCCTACCTGTTCACAATGAGGCAGTCCCTTGGGCGTCCCATTGTACCCAGTGGCCAGGATCTGCCGATCCTTCACCAGGACGGCTCCCACTTTCCTGCGCAGACAAGTGGACCGTTTGGAAACCACCTCGGCGATTTCCATGAAATAACTGTCCCAATCAGGTCTGTCCATGGTTCATTCCACCGTCCCGAATACCCGGTCCCCAGCATCTCCTAGACCAGGTACGATATAGCCGTGCTCGTTGAGATGGTCGTCCAGGGCGGCCGTATAGATGGGTACATCTGGATGTTCTTTGTTGACCAGTTCCACCCCTTCCGGAGCGGCCACCAAACACATGAACCGGAAATGTTTGTAGCCCTCTTCCTTCAGCATCGTCAGAGCCGCAGCCGCACTGCCGCCAGTGGCCAGCATGGGGTCGATGAGGATGACTTCCGCTTCCTTGTCTTTGGGGATCTTGCAGTAGTATTTGATGGGCTGGAGGGTTTCCTCATCCCGGGTCAATCCGATATGGCCCACCCGGGCTTCCGGTACCAGATCCAGGACGGCATCCAGAAAACCTAAGCCGGCCCGCAGGATGGGGACTACCGTGATGCCACTGATGGCCAATTCGTACCCGGTGGTTTCCGCGATCGGTGTCGTCACCGGTACTTCCCGGATGGGGAGATCACGGGTCACTTCGAACAAGAGCAGCTGGGCGATTTCATCCAGCAGCCGCCGAAAATTCCGGGGAGCTGTCTTTTTGTCACGCAAATGGGTCATTTTTTCTTTGATCAGAGGATGGTTCACAACATGGACTTGCATGGGTACAGGCTCCTTTCCCAATTACAGATTCGGATAGAGAGGATGTTTTTCGCACAGGGCAGCCACTCGGGCCGCAGCTTCTTTCTGGGCTTCTTCTTTTCCGGGGTTGCTGAGCACCAAGCCGATGATTTTGGCCACTTCCCGGAAATCCTCTTCCAGGAAGCCCCGGGTGGTAGCTGCCGGAGCCCCCAGCCGGATACCGCTGGTCACAAAGGGGCTGGCCGGATCATTGGGGATGGTATTCTTGTTGCAGGTGATGCCGATGGCATCCAGCATATGTTCCGCATCCTTACCGGTCAGATCCTTGGACCGGGTATCCACCAGCACCAAATGGTTGTCCGTGCCGCCGGAAACCAGACGCAGTCCCTGCTGGGTCAGTTCATCCGCCAGGGCAGCTGCATTCTTGATAATCTGTTTCTGGTATTCCTTGAATTCCGGTTTCAGTGCTTCGCCCAGTGCCACCGCTTTGGCTGCGATGATGTGCATGAGGGGACCGCCCTGGGTGCCAGGGAATACCGCCTTATCGATCTGCTTGGCATATTTTTCCGGACACAGGATCATGCCGCCCCGGGGCCCCCGGAGGGTCTTATGGGTAGTGGTGGTCACCACATCCGCATAGGGGATCGGGCTGGGATGGAACCCGGCAGCCACCAAGCCGGCAATATGGGCCATGTCGATCATGAGTACTGCTCCTACTTTGTGGGCAATGGCTGCCATCCGTTCAAAGTCGATGATCCGGGGATAGGCGCTGGCTCCCCCGATGATCATCTTGGGCCGGCATTCCTCCGCAATCTTCTCCAGTTTGTCATAATCGATCCGTTCCGTTTCTGGATCCACTCCATAGGGGACGATATGGAAATATTTTCCGGAGATATTCACCGGGGATCCATGGGACAGATGGCCCCCTTCGGACAAGTTCATGCCCATCACCGTATCCCCTGGCTGTACAAAAGCAAAAAACGCTGCCAGGTTGGCATTGGCGCCGCAATGAGGCTGGACATTGGCATGTTCTGCTCCGAACAATTCACAGGCTCTTTCCCGGGCCAGCTCTTCTACTTTATCCACGAATTCACAGCCCCCGTAATACCGGTGGCCGGGATAGCCTTCCGCATACTTATTGGTCAGCACAGTCCCCATGGCTTCCATGACAGCGGGAGACACAAAGTTCTCCGAGGCGATCAGCTCGATTTTATGGCGCTGTCTCCCCAGCTCTTCTCCGATTGCCGCAGCAACCTGGGGATCTGCCTGACGCAGTTCCTGGTTATTCATCTCGTTCTTTCCTCCTCGATGGATTGATTGGGGGCAGCCTGATGCCAGGCCTCCCTCTTTATTTGTAGACAGCCCGTTCTCCGCCGATCAGGGGCGGACGGGTCCGTGCCGCAGTCAGCACCGCATTGCCCAGTGTCTTCCGGGATAGACGCACCGGAACAGCCACCCGCTTCAGATGCATCCCGATCAGGGTCTGGCCGATATCCATCCCCAGGTCCGCCTTGATTTCTTCCACCACCACCGGATTCTTCAATTCATTGTAAGCCGTAGCGGCAAAAGCACCTCCTGCATGTTCGATGGGACGGACTGTGACTTGCTGCCAGCCGAATTTTTCCATGGCTTTCTGTTCCACCACAAGGGCCCGGTTCAAATGCTCGCAGCACTGAGCCGCCAGGATCAGTTTATGCTTCCGGCAGACCTTCTGCAGAGTGGCATACAGGACCTTCGCCATTTCCATGGAGCCCCCGGTACCGATCTTATTACCCAGGACCTCACTGGTACTGCAGCCTACCACGAAGACCTGTCCGGCTTTGGCACCGGCCATACTGATCAGTTCTTCTGCGTCTTCTTCGATTTCTTGTGCGATTTGTTCTCTGTCCATGTTTCCACCTTATTTCTCCAGGTCCATGATTTTCTGGACTCTCTGGGTATGGTAGCTACCCAGGAAGGACGCTCCCAGGTAGGCATCCACGATTTGTTCTGCCAGGCCGGTGCCCAGCACCCGTGCTCCCAGGCAAAGGATATTGGCGTTGTTGTGTTCCCGGGCCTTTTCTGCGCTGTAGCAGTCTCCACAGACGGCAGCCCGGATGCCATGGATCTTATTGGCAGCAATGGACATGCCCAGACCGGTGCCGCAGATCAGGATGCCCTGTTCCGCCTTGCCGGCAGCCACCGCTTCTCCCACTTTTTTGGCATAATCCGGATAGTCCACCCGGTCCGGGGTATAGGCCCCGGCATCTTCCACTTCATGACCTTTGTCTGCCAGATATTTTTTCAAAACTTCCTTCAATTCAAAACCGCCGTGATCACAGCCGATCATGATTTTCATGAGTTTTGCCTCCCTCATCCATAGTCCGATGCGTCTGCCGCATACCTCAATCATTGTAACACAAAGGGGGAAAAGAGAAAAGACGGGGGGTTGTTGCATGCGCAACAGCCCCATTTTTGAGGTCTCGGGTCTCGAGTCGTGAGTCTCGAGCCGTTGGATAGAACCTGTCCCCATGGCCAGGTTCT
>SFHH01000166.1 GCA_004555735.1 Acidaminococcus fermentans | reverse complement strand
AGTATTCAGTATCTGTACCAAACCTGAGATAGAAATCCTTCATATTATACATGAGGGAAAATGGACTGAATATAAAAAACAAAATAAATTAAAACCCAGTGAGTACTTTCAAAAACTGCATGGAGGGGAATTAACAAAATCAGAAAATTTCATAAAAAATTATTACGATTCCGTAGATGATTTAATTGCGGCCATTCATGAATATCATAGGATATCTGCATATAAAGACATTTATGATTTGAGTAATTTGCTGAAAGAATAAAATTTAAAAGGGATGGAGAATCTGGTGGAAAAGCCCAAGCTCAGCGAGGCGCCCAGCCGGTTTGCGGCTTTGGGGCGGTATGTGATCACGCCGGAAGTGTTCGGGATCCTTCCTCCTCTTCCTTATTCTTCTTTTTTATGATATGATGGAGTTGTCTGAAAAGAATGTTGAACAGAAGGTTGACCAACAAGTGTTTTTTTCTGCGAGGAGGCTTATTCATGGAACAAAAATTCTACAAATGTGCTCATTGTGGTAAGATCATTGCTGTTGTCAAGGAAACCGGGGTGCCGGTGATGTGCTGCGGGCAGAAGATGGATGAACTGGTGCCCAACACCACGGATGCTGCCCAGGAGAAACATGTGCCGGTGATCGAAGTTTCTGGCAATATCGTAACGGTGACCGTTGGTTCCGTGCTCCATCCTATGCAGCCGGAACATTACATTGAATGGATCTCCCTGCACACCAAAGAGGGGAACCAGAGAAAGGAACTGAAGCCGGGGGATGCTCCTAAGGCTGTGTTCGCCCTGGTGGATGGGGATGAAGTGGAATCCGCCTATGCCTACTGCAACCTCCACGGGCTGTGGAAGAAGTAAGAACGAGACTGTCAATGGCCAATGGCCGTTAGAGGCGGGCCTGGCTGGTTTTGGAATGAAATAAAACATGAAAGGCTGTGGGGCCATTTGCTGCAGATTGTCTGCAGGGGATGGCTCCACAGCTTTTTTACAAACAATTCCATTTATTTGTATACAAAATACGAAAAACGCTGGAATTTTCCTTATTCCATGCTACAATGTAATCAATGGGCAATTCTGGAGGGGCTCCGGCTTGCCCAAATTGTGTGTGTTCAATTTCATAATAGGAGGGTATTAGAATGAAAGTTTTGTGTTATGGTGTACGAGACGTGGAAGTGCCCATTTTTGAGGCCTGTAACAAAAACTTCGGCTACGACCTGAAACTCGTTCCCGATTATTTAAATACGAAAGAATCTGCTGAAATGGCCAAAGGGTTCGATGCCGTGCTGCTGCGGGGCAACTGCTTTGCCAACAAACAGAATCTGGATATCTATAAAGAACTGGGCGTGAAATACGTCCTGACCCGGACTGCCGGCACGGACCATATCGATATTGCTTATGCCAAGGAACTGGGCTTCCCCATGGCTTTCGTCCCCCGGTATTCCCCCAATGCCATTGCAGAAATGGCTGTGACCCAGGCCATGATGCTGCTGCGTCATACGGCTTATTCCACTTCCCGCACCGCTAAGAAGAATTTCGCAGTGGATTCCGTCATGTTCTCCAAAGAAATCCGCAACTGTATCGTAGGTGTGGTGGGCCTGGGCCGGATCGGCCGCGTGGCTGCACAGATCTTCCATGGCATGGGCGCTACGGTCATCGGGCAGGATGTGTTCCAGATCAAAGGGATCGAAGACTACTGCACCCAGGTGGAACTGGATGAAGTCCTGGCTAAATCCGATATCGTCACCATCCATGCTCCCTATATCAAAGAAAACGGCGCTGTGGTCACCCGTGATTTCCTGAAGAAGATGAAAGACGGCGCCATCCTGATCAACTGCGCCCGGGGCCAGCTGGTGGATACGGAAGCGGTCATCGAAGCCGTGGAAAGAGGCAAACTGGATGGCTACGGCTGCGACGTGCTGGACGGCGAAGCTGAAATCTTTGGGAAGGATCTGGAAGGCCAGAAACTGGAAAACCCGCTGTTCGAAAAGCTGGTGGCCCTGTACCCCAAAGTCCTGATCACTCCCCATCTGGGTTCCAACACCGACGAAGCCGTCAAGAATATGGTGGAGATTTCCTTCGAAAACCTGAAAGATCTGGCTGAAAACAAAGATTGCCCGAACAAAATCAAATAATTGAGCGTATTCTCTAGGGTGCTGCAGCCGATGCAGCACCCTTTTCGTGTTATAATAAGGTATCACAGGCAAGTGGGAAAGAAGGCAGCCATATGCTGGATAAGATCGATCTGAAAACGAAGATTTCCAAAGAAAGATACACGGAACTCATGGGGGAAGAAGAGAACCGTCTGGGCTTCCTCCAGCGTTCCATCCGGGATGCCAAGATCCCGGTGGTCATCCTATTCGAAGGGTTCCGGGCGTCCTGGCGCAGCGAACTGATCAACAAGGTGATCCACGCCCTGGACCCTCGGGGCTTCCGGGTGTTTTCCGCTTCCAAGACTACGGAGAAAGAAAAGGAGAGCCCGTTTTTCCTCCAGTTCTGGAAGGAGCTGCCTCCGGCTGGGCAGATTTGCATCCATCATCGGGCCTGGTATTTCCTGCGGAATGAACATGCGGTGGGGGACCCGGATGAAGCCTCGGAATGGTACGATGTGAAATTCGATGAGATCAATGCCTTTGAACGGGAGCTGGTCCAGGGAGGCTGCGTCCTGATCAAGATCTTTACCCATATTTCCAAGAAGAAACAGAAGGAGAACATGGAAAAGGGCCAGGAGACCATGGGCAGCCGGTGGGAGAAGCTGGCCCCCGGCGGCATCGAGGGAATCGATTACAATGCCTACCGGAAGGTCTACGAAGACATGCTGGCGGCCACCAATACGGATCTGGCACCCTGGCACATCGTCCCTATGGAAGACAAGCGGACTGGCACCGAGGCCGTCTTCCGGGTGCTGATCACGGCCCTGGAAGAAGCCCTGAAGGACCGGCAGCGGCCAGTTGATCCGGAAAAAGGGCCGGCCAAGGACCTTTCCATCCCCGATATCCTCGGCCGCTACACCCCTTGGCAGCCTATGGAACAGGACGAATACGACAAGAAGCTGAAGAAATACCAGAAACGGCTGGGCGAGCTCCAGTATGAACTGGCCAAACGGAAAATCAGCACGGTGGTGGCTTTCGAGGGCCAGGATGCCGGAGGCAAGGGGGGCGCCATCAAGCGGCTGTCAGAAGCCTTCGACCCCCTGGGGTATCGGGTGAACCCGGTGAGCGCCCCCAATGAATGGGAAAAGCAGTTCCATTATCTCTGGCGGTTCTGGACCCGTCTCCCGGAACCGGGGGAAATCGCCATCTTCGACCGGACCTGGTACGGCCGGGTGCTGGTGGAACGGGTGGAAGGCTTTGCCAAGATCAGCGAATGGCGTCGGGCCTACGAAGAAATCAACGATATGGAAGCCCAGTGGGTGAAGCAGGGCATCATCGTCCAGAAATTCTGGATGCAGATCGATCCGGAGGAACAGCTGAAACGGTTCCAGGCCCGAGAGAATGACCCCAACAAGACCTGGAAGATCACGGCGGAAGACTGGCGGAACCGGGACAAATGGGATGCCTATGTGGAGGCGGAGAACGAGATGCTCTACCGGACGGATACCCGGGAGGCCCCCTGGACGGTGGTGGAAGCCAACAATAAATTATACGCCCGGCTGAAGGTGCTGGAGACTATGATCCGGCGGATGGAAGCGGTGTT
>SFHH01000165.1 GCA_004555735.1 Acidaminococcus fermentans | reverse complement strand
TTGCTGACAGATATCACGTACCTTCCTTATAATGGAACCTTCGCTTATCTCTCCACCATTCTGGATGCCTATACCAAGCAGATCCTGGCCTACGTGGTCAGCGACTCGCTGGAAGTGGATTTCGTTCTGGAGACGGTCAACAACCTGATCAGGGATCACGGAAACACGCTCAAAGTCGAAACCCTTGTGCACTCTGACCAGGGATGCCATTATACCAGCCACGCTTTCAGCGAAATCCTGCATGACAGGCAACTTAGACAGTCCATGTCCCGAAAGGGAAACTGCTGGGATAATGCTCCGCAGGAGAGCTTCTTTGGCCGTATGAAAGACCATATAAAAAAGAAGCTGAAGGAAGCTGCTACTTTTGAAGATGTGAAAGCCATTATTGACGATTACATGGATTATTACAACAACGAACGTTACCAATGGGAGCTGGCAAAGCTCTCACCCAATGAATTCTACCAATACGTAACAACCGGCGTATATCCGCTGGATGTACCCAATATCCCGGCAGTTCCGGAGATAAAAAGAAAAGCTTCAGAACTGGGATCCGGGATTCCTACCAAAACGACAAAAGGAACGGCAGATACAGCCGTTCCTTTACCTGGAAGCCACTGATGATCGGCGACGTCCTGTCAGTTGGAGATGGACATCAAGGATGGCAAACCAAGCTGTCTATTAAGAAGGATCTTGAATTGCCGAACTGTCCAAAAACAGGGGTGATGACTTTTGAAACTGTCCTTGACAAGGGGTACAGTTTACTAAAAGCGTATGACGTATGACGTATGACATATGACCTATGACCTATGACAAAGGGAATGTTGCACGTGTGTGGTTTTTACGCGCGCAACATCCCCTTCCCCGTTCTTAAAATTTGTCTGCAACTTTTTTCCTTTTATGGTAAAATTAATAAGATATGAATCGATTTTTAGGAGGTTCAAACCATGAATGTCTATGATGAAATGAACAATCTCTGCAAAGCCATCAAGGAATCCCATGAATATAAAGTGCTGGTGGAAGCCAAAGGGAAATTGGCCAAGGACTCTTCTGCAGAATCTATGGTAAAGGATTTCCTGAAGCAGAAACAGGAACTGGAACTCCAGCAGTACCAGGGCCAGAAACCAGATGATGCCAAAGTCAAGAAAATGCAGGACCTGTATAATGTGCTCCAGCTGAACCCTGTGGCCGCTGATTACATCCAGGGTTACATCCGGTTCCAGATGATGATCGGGGACCTGTCCAAGACCCTCAGCGATACCCTGAAGGAAGCTCTGGAATAATGGGCATATCCGCATTGCTTTCTTTCCTGGAAAAGGAATTGCCAGGAAAATACCAGATCAATGCCCCGATGGAGCGGTATACCACCTTCCGAGTGGGCGGCCCTGCAGATTTGCTGGTGGAACCGGAAAGCCAGGAAGAAGTCTGCCAGCTGCTCCGGGAAATCCATACCCAAAAGGTCCCCCTGACCGTTATCGGCAACGGATCCAATCTCCTGGTCATGGATAAAGGGATCCGAGGCTGTGTGGTGAAACTGGGCAGCTCCTTGAAACAGCTGATCCTGGATGGCTGCACCATCCGGGTGGAGGCAGGGGTGCTCCTGTCCCGGCTGGCTTCAGCGGCGGCTGAAGGAGGATTGGCGGGATTGGAATTCGCTTCCGGGATCCCTGGCAGCCTGGGAGGCGCTGTCCTCATGAATGCGGGGGCTTACGGAGGCGAAATCGGGGATCTGGTCCGTTCGGTCACGGTGGCGGACAGCCGGGGAGAACTCCGGGTCCTGGACCAGGAAGAAATGGGATTCCGGTACCGTCATTCCGCTGTCATGGACAGCGGAGACATCATCCTGGGCGCCACATTGGAACTGACTCAGGATGATCCGGATGCTATAAGGGAACGCATCAGTGAATTTACCCGGAAACGGGTCAGCAAACAGCCTTTGAATTTCCCCAGCGCGGGAAGCACATTTAAGAGACCTCCAGGATAT
The DNA here is from genome assembly GCA_004555735.1 of Acidaminococcus fermentans. GTDB lineage: Bacteria > Bacillota > Negativicutes > Acidaminococcales > Acidaminococcaceae > Acidaminococcus > Acidaminococcus fermentans_A. The sequence continues at coordinate 1,758 of SFHH01000165.1, read as the reverse complement.
TTTGCAGCAGCGCTCATCGATCAGGCGGGCCTTCGGGGCTATCGGATCGGTGATGCCCAGGTATCGGAAAAACACACGGGGTTCGTGGTGAACCGGGGCCATGCTACAGCGACAGAAATCTTGCAGCTGATGGACGATGTGAAGGAACGGGTCCATGCAGCCAGCGGCGTCTGGCTGGAACCGGAAGTCCGGATCATCGGAGAAAAATAAGGGGACTGTATCCTGGAAGGAGTCTATTGGTTATATGAATAAGGGGTATATTTTCGTCCTTGTCACGGCATTTTTGTTTGGGACCATGGAAACGGCCCTGAAGTTTTTCGGGAACATGTTCCATCCCATCCAGATCACATTCCTCCGTTTCCTCATCGGCGGCTTGGTGCTGATGCCCATGGCCTTCAATGCCTTGAAGAAGAAAAATGTGCAGCTGAATGGGCAGGATCTGAAATTCTTCCTGTTCTCTGGGTTCCTGGGGGTCGTGGTCAGCATGATCCTCTACCAGATGGCCATTGTCTATGGCAAGGCTTCCGTCAACGGGGTCATATTCAGCTGCAACCCAGTGTTCGTGGTGCTCTTTGCCTATTTCCTTTTAGGGGAGCCCATCGATAAGCTGACCATCTTTTCCTTGATGGCCAGTTTTGCTGGGATCATCTGCATCGTGGATCCGGCCAATATGACCGGCAGCCAGCTCAGCGTGATCCTGATCCTGCTGTCCGCTATGACCTTTGCCCTCTACGGGATCGCCGGACGGAAACACGCCCAGCGCTACGGGGGCATCGCTATGACCAGCCTGAGCTTTGTTTGCGGGTCCCTGGAGATGCTGCTGCTGATCGGACTTTCCACTCTCCAGCCGGTGCGCAGCCTGATGCTGAGCCTGGGTCTCAAGGTGTTCACCGATATCCCCATCCTCAGCGGGCTGACTGCAGCCCATATCCCGCCCCTGGCTTATATTGCCGTAGGGGTCACTGGCCTGGGGTATGCCAGCTATTTCCTGGCCATGGAATATACGGATCCAGCTACGGCCTCTCTGGCCTTTTATATCAAACCCATCCTGACGGCCTTCATGGCCTGGCTGGTCATCGACGAACCCATAACGGTGAATATGATCGTGGGCATTGCCCTGATCCTGTTCGGCTCCTGCCTTTCCATCATTTCCAAGCGGAAAAAGGCATCATGACAGAGAAAGGAAACCTGCTATGAACTTTAAATTCGTCCACAACAACTTCAATGTGCTGGATCTCCAGAAATCCCTGGCTTTTTACAAAGAAGCTCTGGGCCTGGAAGAAACCCGGCGGATCGAAAAACCGGATTTCACCATCGTGTATCTGGGGGACCACCAGACCAGTCACCGGCTGGAACTGACTTGGCTGAAAGACCGGAAGGAGCCCTACAACCTGGGGGACAACGAATTCCATCTGGCCTTTGAAACCGATGATTTTGCGGCTGCCCATGCCAAGCACGAAAAAATGGGCTGCATCTGCTTCGAGAATCCGGCTATGGGGATTTATTTCATCACGGATCCGGACAACTATTGGCTGGAAATCCTGCCACCGAAAAAATAAGGGGAGAACATAATGGGGAGCTTTTTGAAAGAATTTAAAGCCTTCGCCCTCCGGGGCAATGTAGTGGACATGGCCGTCGGTGTCATCATCGGGGGTGCATTCGGAAAAATCGTATCTTCTGCAGTGAATGATATCATCATGCCGCCCCTGGGAATCCTCATCGGCGGGGTGGATTTCTCCGATCTGTTCATCAACCTGT
>SFHH01000164.1 GCA_004555735.1 Acidaminococcus fermentans | reverse complement strand
GGTGGCTCAAAAATTGATAAGCATGTGGCTCAATTATTCATGATCACAGTGGCTCAATTTTTGGCAAGCACGTGGCTCACTTTTTCGTTGACATTCACACACTGGAGGCCGGGGTGCTGAGGCCGATGTGGAATAGGGTGGCACCGGGTATCTGGCTGATGAAAAGAGCCAGGGGAATCCGGACAAACAGAGACCCCAGCATACCTTGGAGCATGACGAAAAGGGTCATTTGACAGCCGTTGAAGAAGCCGATGAAACAGAAAAGCAAGGGGCTCAGGAAGCCATCCACTCCGTAGGATTGGAGGTAACTGGCAGCGGCATCAATCACGTCCGGTTCCCGGGTGAACAAAGAGGCCAGGACGTCTCCGTGGAAAAACAGGGTGAAGAACATAAAAGACCGGCCGCTCCGGCGGTTATCAGGCTGTTAAAGAGGGCCTGGCGGCCACGCTGGGGTTTCCTAGCGCCTCGATTCTGGGCCACAAAGGCGGACAGGGACTGCATATAGGCAGAAGGCACCAGCATAATGAAGGCACAGACTTTTTCTGCAATGCCTACCCCGGCAGAGGACACTACCCCGAAAGTGTTGGCCACCCCCTGGATGACTATGAAAGAGGTGCCCACAAACAATTCTTGGAGCGCTACGGGCAGTCCCAGACGCAGTTCCTGGAAGATCAGGGCCCAGGGAAGATGGAAAAATTCCCGGCGGATGGGGAACGGGAGTGTCCGGTGGCGCAGGAGCAGGACTGCCGTCAGGACACTGATTCCCTGAGAACTCACGGGGGCCAGCGCGGCACCGGTGGCTCCCATATGGAAAACAGTCACCAACAGCAGATCTCCAGCAATGTTCATGATACAGGCAATCAATACTGCCAGCAAAGGTGTCCGGGCGTCTCCCAAGCCTCGGAAAATGGCTCCCAGCAGGTTGTAAGCAACGATAAACAGGGATCCGGTCCCGCAGATCTGAATATAATGGACCGTAGGCAGGAAAGCTTTTTCAGGAGCCTGGAACCACCGGGCCAGGGTGGGGGCGCCGGTCATGAGCCCCACAGTCAGCAAAAGTCCCAGTAAGAAAAAAAGCAGGATTCCACTGCAGATGGCTTGTCCGGCCTGTTCCGGTTTCCGGCGGCCGATGGCTTCGCCCACCATGATCGTCACTCCCATGGAGAGACCGGTGATGATCATGGTCAGGGTATTCAGCAGAGAACTGCCAGTGACTACCCCGGAAACATCCCCTGTGCCGGCAAATTGCACTACCACCAGCAGATCAACACCTCCGTATAAAGCCTGGAGGAAAAGGGCCCCGAAGACTGTTACGGAAAAACGGAGCAGGGAGGGAAGGATCTTTCCTTCGGTAAATAAATTGGTTCGTTCCATCAGATACGCCGTCCTTTCGCAAGAATAATCATGAAAATCATGGAGAAAGCTTGCCGGAAGGGTGAAATAAAAGGTGGAAAGCCATCAAACAAAAAAGCTGGATAAGACGAACCGATGTTTCAATCGGTTGCCTTATCCAGCTTATTATTTCCAGCGAATGATTTGCCCTCCGAGCAAGCATCGCTATTATAGCAGATGCAAAGCAAGGGGGCAAGGTCATCCTTTTATCTTTTTTCTTGTCCACTGGTCCACTGCTTTTTTCAGTTCTTTCAGCCAGGGAGAGAACTGGACGGCTTTTTCCGGGTAAGTGAACTGGAGATCGTATTCTAGGGGCAGCCAGGTGCCCCGGTCTGATTCGTTGTGGCTGATCACTGCTTCCAGCTTGTCCAGGGCCTTGTATAGTTTGGCTTCCTGGGTTTCCTGGGTCTCCATTTCTGCCAGCAAGGCCTGCCATTCCTGCCGGTTTTCTTCCGGAAAGGTGGCCAGCCACTTGTCCCAGCAGTCTTGTTCTGCGGCCCGGTCCCGGTCTCCTTTGGCAAAGGTGGGGATATCCCCGGTAAAGGCTTCTCCCAGGTCGTGGATCAGGCACATCCAGATCACCCGGTCCAGGTCCATCTCCTGGAATTCCGGTTCCTGGGACAACAGGAGGACCATCAGGGCCATCTGCCAGGAATGGTCCGCCACGCTTTCCTGGCGGCCAGGTGCGGTCCAACAGTGGCGGGTGGCCGTCTTTAGCCGGCTGGCTCGGGTCAGGATCGCAAGAAAAGTTTCAGGGGACATGGAACCATCATCCTTTCATTTTCAATGGATGGGATTATTATAAAGTGAAGAATGGAAAGAGGCAAATGGAATCAAGGAGTGGCATGATCGGATTGAATATGATAATATAGTCATGACTAGTATAGCTACGACTATGCTAATTACGACTATGCTAATTACGACTATATTATTTACAGGAGGGAATCTCTATGTTCATCGGCAGAAAGCAGGAACTGGCAGCTCTGGAAAAACGCTATGGATCTGGACATTTTGAATTCCCTGTAATTTACGGACGGCGGCGGGTGGGGAAGACCCGGTTGATCCGGGAATTTATCCAGGATAAGCCGGCGGTTTATTTCATGGCTACAGAGCAGAGCAAAAAAGAGCAGCTGGCCAACCTGACGGCAGCTGTACGGGAGCAGATTCCGGATCTTCAGACCCGGCTGCTGGATTCTTTTTCCAGTTTTGAAGATCTGTTTGCTTATCTGACCGAAGTGGGACGGCACAAACGTTTGGTATTTGTCATTGATGAATATCCCTATCTGGCCAAAGCGGCTCCGGAAATTTCCTCCATCCTGCAGAAGGTCATTGATCAGGAGTGGAAGGATACGGAACTGTATCTGATTCTGTGTGGATCGTCCATGAGTTTCATGGAACGGCAGGTGCTCAGTTACCAGAGTCCTCTTTATGGACGGAGAATGGCCCAGTTGAAACTCCATGCTCTTCCCTATTACGAAGCCGTCCGGTTTTTCCCAGGATGGACAGAAGAGGAAAAAATGATGGCTTATGGAATCTGTGATGGGATTCCCCAGTATCTTCTGTATCTGTCCCATTATGGAAATCTGGAAGAAGCGGTGTGTGAGGAACTGCTTTCTCCTAGCGGGCATCTCCAGGAGGAACCGGAAAACCTGATGCTCCAGGAATTGCGGGAACCAGCTGTGTACAACAGCATCCTTACAGCTATCGCCCATGGTGCCAACCGGCTCCATGAAATTGCTTCCGCAGTGGGCAAGGATACCAACGGTCTGGTTTTTTACCTAAAGAATCTCCAGGATCTGGAGTTGGTCCGTAAAATACAGCCGGTGGAGAATACCTCATCCCGGAAAAGTCTTTATCAGCTGGCAGACAATCTGTACCGTTTCTGGTTCCGCTTCCTTCCTGGCTACAGCTCTCTGATTGCCCTGGGAATGGGAAAGCAGGCCTGGGAGCAGAAAATTCGGCCGCAATTTCCAGCCTATTTCGGGCATGTATTTGAAGAAATCGCTCTCCAGTATATTCAATACCAGGTAAAGCAAGGCAAAGGATACCCGTTGTATCTCCAGTACGGAAGCTGGTGGGGAACAGATCCACGGAAACGGAGAGAAGAGGAAATTGATCTGGTCTGCACTGATGAACAGCATGTCCTTTGCGGAGAATGTAAATGGAAACAGGACCCTATGGATCTGTCGGTCCTGCGGTTGCTCCAGGAGCGGAGTGAATTGGTCCGGAAGGGGCGGAAAATCCAGTACGTATTGTTTTCCCGTGCTGGTTTTACCCCAAGGTTAGAAACAGAGGCCAGGGAGGAGAATGTCCTGCTGCTGACGCCCAAGGAACTGCTGGTTTGAACGTGAAAAGGGGGCTGTTGCATGCGCAACAGCCTCTTTTTGAGGTCTCGGGTCTCGAGTCGTGAGTCTCGAGCCGTTGGATAGAACCTGTTCCCATGGCCAGGTTCT
>SFHH01000163.1 GCA_004555735.1 Acidaminococcus fermentans | reverse complement strand
TTCGCCGGTGCGGGAGTACAGAGGGCAGCCAGCCCTTTGTGCCGGGGTGCAGGGGCGGCAGCGCACTGCTGGGGTCAAGGGGCAACGCCCATTGGCGGGGTGAGGGCAGCCGCCCCATCGGGTCAAGGGCGAAGCGCCTTGCCCAGGGAGAGTTGATGCCTGCGTCAACTCGTACTGGGTATTACCTGACGCAGACTTTCGCAGGATTTGCGGCTTCGCCGCCCTTCCCCGGCCCTGGAACATCTTCGCAGGAAGGAGGGAAAATGTTTGAAACTGACACGACACAACGGGCGCTCCGGCAAACATGGCACCTACAATCCCCGTCACAATGACCGCCGGTTCGATGTGGAGAACAGCGAACACATTGACGCAGAACGGGCAAGGCAGAACGTGTACTGGGACTGCTACCGGGGCTTCACGACACACGAGTTCCGGGAAAACCCGGAACAGCCGGATTTCAGCTTTGAGGAAATTGAGCGGATGTACTACTACGAGCATTATTCTGACCATGTGGAGGCGCAGAACGCCCGGAATGAGAAAACCCGGCACACGGAGCGCAACCGCACCGTGGAGGACTTGCTGAAAAACAACAAGACCTGCCCGGAAGAAAGCATCTACCAGATCGGCACGATGGGAGAATCCGTCCCGCCGGATACGCTCTTTTCCATCGTCAATGAATTTTATGAGGAATTTGAGCGCCGCTTTGGTTCCCATATCCACATCTTAGACTGGGCACTCCATCTGGACGAGGGGACGCCCCACATCCATGAGCGGCACGTCTTTGACTGTGAGAACCGCTACGGGGAACTGTGTCCCCAGCAGGAAAAAGCGCTGGAAGAACTGGGCATCCCTCTTCCCAACCCGGAGAAGCCCAAAGGCCGGAACAACAACCGCAAGCAGACCTTTGATGCGGTCTGCCGGACGATCCTGTTTGACATTGCCAGACGGCATGGGCTGCATCTGGATCAGGAGCCGTCCTACGGAGGGCGGGACTATCTGGAAAAACAGGATTATATCCTGATGAAGCAGAAGGAGCAGCTTGCGGCGCAGGAGCAGAAGCTGGAAGAACTGACGCTCAAAATCGAGGACGTGGAGACGCTGTTAGATGATGTTTCCGATGCGGCCTATGACAAGGCGGTGGAGGTCGTGACCGATACCGTCCGGCAGGAGACACACAAGGAAGATATTCGTCTGGTGGAAGAATCGAAAAAATGGGTGCTTTCGCCGGAGCGCAAGGCCCCAAAGAAGGAACGTGAGTATGCCGCTGAGCGTCTGGATGGGGTCATTACCAAAATCAAAAACGCCATGCAGCACGCTCTGGCAAAAATCCAGCGGACTCTGATGCAGCCGGAAGTCAAGCAGGCCGGGAAGGAGCAGGTCAAGAAGAAAGCCAAAGAATCCATTATGGATATGCTGGCAAAGGCAAAGCAAAGCGCTGACCGGGATAACCGGGAGCGTTGGGAACGGGAGGGGCGGATTGCCCCTACAAAGAAACAGGATATGGAGTTGTAAGGTATCTGATTTCCTGCGGAAACCGGGTGCCTTTTTCTCTGTCTGGAGGTGAGAAAATCGAATGTGTTTGAAGCGGTAAAGCAGGCTGTCCCCACAAGGCAGGCTGCGGAGTTTTACGGGGTGCAGGTCGGCAGGAATGGGATGGCCTGCTGTCCCTTCCATGATGACAAACATCCCAGCATGAAGGTTGACCGCCGGTTCCACTGCTTCGGCTGTCAGGCGGACGGGGATGTGATTGATTTTACCGCCCGTCTGTTCGGGCTGAACAAGAAAGAGGCGGCCTTGAAGCTGGCGGAGGATTTCTCTGTCCGCTATGACGCCAAAGGCCATGACCCGCCCCGCAGGAGGCCGGTCAAGAGAAAAATCAGCGAGGAACTGCGCTACCGGCAGGCGGAACAAAAATGTTTCCGGGTGCTGTGCGATTACCTGCACCTGCTGGAACGCTGGGAAAAGGAATATGCCCCGCAGACGCCGGAGGAAATATGGAACCCGCTGTTTGTGGAGGCACTGCAAAAGAAACCGTACACGGAGTATCTGCTGGATATTCTACTGTCCGGCAGCATGGAGGAACGTGCCTGTGTGGTCGCTGAGTATGGAAAAGAGGTGAGGAAGATTGAGCAGCGAATATCAGAGTTTACCGCCAGCCACCCGGCAGGCCGCCATGAGCGCAGCCGAAGCCTTAGCGCCGGAGCAGAGCGTTGACGAAGTGCGGGAAAGCCTCTCTGTCACGGAAAAGGGCCAGCCCGCCAACACCATCGGCAACTGCCGGACAGTGTTCTGCCATGACCCGCTGCTGCGGGACGCCATCCGGCTGAACCTCCTGACTGACCGGGTGGACATCGTGCGGGATTTGGGCTGGCGCAGGAACACCAGCGCCCTGACGGATACGGACGTGAAATATCTGCTTCTCTATTTTGAGCAGAACTACGGCTTAACCAGCGAGAAGAAAATGACGGCGGCCCTGTCCATCGTGGCGAATGAGAACTGCTACCATCCCATACAGGACGTGCTGAACGGCCTTGTGTGGGACGGGACGCCCCGCATCCGCTCCTGTCTCCATCACTTCTTAGGTGCGGAGGTCAGCGACTATGTGGAGGAAATGTTAAAACACTTCCTGCTGGGCGCTATCCGGCGGGTGTTTTCTCCCGGCTCCAAATACGAGGAAATGCTCTGTCTGGTGGGCGGACAGGGGGCTGGCAAGTCCAGCTTCTTCCGCCTGCTGGCGATCCGGGACGAGTGGTTCTCCGATGACCTGAAAAAACTGGACGATGACCGGGTGTTTTTGAAGCTGCAAGGCCACTGGATCATCGAGATGTCGGAGATGCTGGCTACCAGCAGCGCCAAAAGCATTGAGGAAATCCGCTCGTTTATCAGCCGCCAGAAGGAAACCTACCGGACACCCTACGAGGCTCAGCCCAAAGACCGGCTGCGGCAGTGCGTGTTCGGCGGTTCTTCCAACACGCTGGACTTCCTGCCCCTTGACCGGGCCGGGAACCGGCGTTTCCTTCCCATCATGATTTACCCGGAGAATGCGGAGGTTCACATTTTGGAGGACGAGGACGCTTCCAGAGCCTACCTGTTGCAGGTCTGGGCAGAGGCCATGACGGTTTACCGCAGCGGTCACTATTCCATGAAATTCAGCAAGTCCATCCAGCGGCAGCTTGTGGAGGTGCAGAAGGATTTCATGCCGGAGGACACGGAGGCCGGGCAGATACAGGGCTTTCTGGAACACTACACCGGCAGCATGGTCTGCTCCAAACAGCTTTTCAGGGAGGCGCTGGGCCACACCTATGACGAACCGAAGCGGTGGCAGCTTCACAATATCAACGAAATCATGAACACCGTGGTGACGGGCTGGAAGCCATTCTCCAATCCGAGGATGTTCGCCGGATACGGCAGGCAGAAGGGCTGGGAACGGGACGTTTCCGGCAACGAACTGCCCGGCAACGAAGATGGATTTGTGGAACTGAGCGAGGAAGAATGCCGCCAGTTAGAGCTTCCGAAGGAGTGGATCGCCTGAAAACGGCGGTCTGTTGCCGGGATGGTTGCCGCTTGGTTGCCGGGTTCGTTGCCGGGGATTTTCCGGTCTGGATACGGAAAAAGCCTGTAAATAAGGCATTTTCTAATATCTATCTCTATCTCCGGCAACGAAAGCAACGAGATTTTTCAAGAAAATTCACAAAGTAAGATTTACAGGCCAGACGGTAGTTTACAGGTTTTCAGAGGTTCGTTGCCGGACTTCGTTGCCGGTGCTGCCGTCCGGCCTGTCTCTCTATGGAGGTAGCCTATGGAAAAAAGCAAGCAGCAAAAAAATAAAGTCCGTTTTGTGGTGGTACGGGAGTTCTCCGGGGA
>SFHH01000162.1 GCA_004555735.1 Acidaminococcus fermentans | reverse complement strand
AAAAGATGAGAAATCGGAGAAATACTATAAAGAGTATCTGGATTGCATGATTGAAGATCAGGTTCAGTGGATGGAATGAAGAGACAGCCCATTTTGTGCCATCCTTGACAAAATCCTCTTAACTTGTTATAGTATGGATATCAACAGAATAGTTCCGGTAGGCCAGGCTCCTACAGGGATATGGACTGCTGCCGCAACAGGATGGAGACATCCCGCGTAGGTCTGAACAGGCTGCGTCAAATAAGAAGGCGCCGCATAATGCAGTTTCACCGCCCTGTAGAGTTAAAGCTCGTACGGTGGCAGTGGATGCAGGCAGTTTCCATTGAAGAAGTGTTTGTCTTTGTCGCCGTTCGGGGAAGCCCCGGACGGCTTTTCTGTTATATCTGATCTGAGTCCTCGAAAGGTGGTGGCAAAGCATGGACGGCGCAAGTGGAGGCAGTCATCCTCACAGTTTGGGCAGCGGGACTTTTACAGACTGGCAGTGCCGGTCCAGTTTTGCTGCGCAGTTTTGAGCTGACGGCCTCTTAAAGAGGGGGAACGGCCCCCGGATTTCTTTAGGAGGATAGTATGAAAAAAGAAAATAGGGACAAAAAATTCCAGCTGGCGGCCCAGAAGGCACAGGCATGGCTCCTGGAGGCGGCTGCCCTGGAGGGGAAAAACGTGATGGATCGGTACGGAACCGGTCCAGGGGGGCTCACAAAAGGCCAGGCAGAAGCCTTTCAGGACAGATATGGGGCCAACAAGGTGACCCGGGAGAAGAAGAAGAGCCTGGCCACCCGGCTGATCCAGGCCTTTGTGAATCCCTTTACGGTGATCTTATTCGTTCTGGCGGGGGTGTCCACGGTCACGGACATCGTCCTGCCTCTCCGGAGCGGGAACCTGGATGACTTCCAGCCGGCAACGGTATGCATCATCCTGACACTGCTGCTGATTTCCGGAGGACTCCGGTTCATCCAAGAAGCCCGGAGCGGAGATGCAGCGGCGAAACTCCTGGAAATGATCACCACCACCTGCACGGTGATCCGGGATGGAGGCCAAAAGCAGGAGATCCCTCTCCAGGATGTGACCATGGGGGACCTGGTGTTCCTGTCCACCGGGGATATGGTGCCGGCGGATCTGCGGATCCTGGAATCCCGGGACCTGTTCGTGAGCCAGGCTTCCCTGACTGGGGAAAGCGCGCCCCAGGAAAAAACATCCTGCAGGGTGGAAGCGGCCGGAGAAAAGGCCGTGACGGAACTGTCGGACCTGGCCTTCATGGGGACCAACGTGATCTCCGGCTCTGCCACCGGCCTGGTATTGGGCATCGGGGACCATACCCTTTTCGGGAGCATGGCCAGTTCCATGGCCCAAGAGGCTCCGGAAACCAACTTCACCAAAGGGGTGAACTCCGTATCTTGGATATTGATCCGCTTCATGATGGCAATGGTGCCCCTGGTGTTCTTCATCAACGGGTTTACCAAAGGGGATTGGATCTCCGCCTTCCTCTTCGCCATTTCTGTGGCGGTGGGGCTCACTCCGGAAATGCTCCCCATGATCGTCACCACCTGTCTGGCCAAAGGGGCCGTTTCTATGTCGGAAAAGAAGACGGTGGTGAAAAGCCTGAACTCCATCCAGAGCTTTGGAGCCATGGATGTGCTCTGTACGGATAAGACCGGTACCCTGACCCAGGATCAAGTGGTGCTGGAATACCACCTGGACCCCAACGGACATTCCAGCCAGCGGGTGCTCCGGTATGCCTACCTGAACAGCTATTTCCAGACCGGCTACAAGAACTTCATGGACCGGGCCATCATCGAAAAGACGGAAGACGAGGAACAGGCCGACCCCCAGCTGGTGGACCTGTCAGAAAATTATCAGAAGGTGGACGAGATCCCCTTCGACTTTGCCCGGCGTCGGCTGTCCGTTGTGGTGACGGACCCCAAAGGCCGTACCCAGATGATCACCAAAGGGGCCGTGGAAGAGATGCTCTCTGTCTGTACCTTTGTAGAACGGAACCATGAACCAGTGCCTTTGACGGACGGACTGCGGAAAACCATCCGGTCCGTGGCCGACCATCTGAATGAAGAAGGTATGCGGGTCATCGCCCTAGCCCGGAAGATCAACCCTTCTCCAGTGGGGACTTTCGGGGTGAAGGACGAGGAGGATATGGTGCTCATGGGGTACCTGGCTTTCCTGGATCCTCCCAAGGAAAGCGCCGGACGGGCCATCCAGGCGCTGAAGGATCACGGGGTCGCCACCAAGGTGCTTACCGGGGACAATGAAAAGACCACCCGGTGCATCTGCCGCCAGGTGGGGCTGCCGGTGGAACACATCCTGTTGGGCAGCGACCTGGAAAAGATGGATGAACAGCAGCTGGCAGGGGAAGTGGAACGGACCACCGTGTTCGCCAAACTTTCCCCGGACCAGAAGGCACGGGTGGTGGAAGCCCTCCAAGCCAAAGGCCATACGGTGGGGTTCATGGGGGACGGCATCAATGACGCTCCGGCCCTCAAGATGGCAGATATCGGGATCTCCGTGGATAGCGCCGTAGATATCGCCAAGGAAAGCGCGGACATCATCCTCCTGGAGAAGAGCCTGATGGTGCTGGAAGAAGGCATTGTGGAAGGCCGGAAGACCTACGCCAACATGATCAAATACATCAAGATGACCGCTTCTTCCAACTTCGGGAATATGTTCTCCGTACTGGCGGCCAGCGCCCTGCTGCCGTTTTTGCCCATGAGCAGTCTCCAGCTGCTGATCCTGAACCTGATGTATGAATTCCCCTGCCTGGCCATTCCCTGGGACAATGTGGATGAAGAGTATCTGAAAGTGCCCCGGAACTGGGATGCCTCCAGCATCGGCAGCTTCATGCTGTGGCTGGGGCCCACCAGCTCGGTGTTCGACTGGATCACCTACCTGGTGCTGTATTTCGTGATCTGCCCTCAGGTGGTTTCCGGGGGAGTCACCTACAGCCACATTGCCCCGGACGCGGTGGCGGCCAGCGGGGCTTTTGCAGGGATGGACGTACGGGATGCCTATGAAGCCCTGTTCCAAGCCGGGTGGTTCGTGGAATCCATGTGGACCCAGACCCTGGTGATCCACATGCTCCGGACCCCTAAGATCCCCTTTATCCAGAGCCATGCTTCGGCTATGCTTACGGCCATGACCTGGGGCGGCATCGCCTTCTGCACACTGCTTCCCTTTGCTGGGGAAGTGGGACGGGCCCTGGGATTTTTGCCTCTGCCAGGGATGTATTTCGGCTTTCTGGCCCTGGTGGTGCTGGCCTATATGCTCCTGGCCACCAGCATCAAGAAAGCCTATATCCGCCATTATGGGAGTCTGCTGTGACGGCTGCTGCCTGCAGCAGCCCTGTCAGCGGTCAGCGGTCAGCGGCCGATGGAAGGAATCTGCGGCAGCAGATTCTCTCCTTAACAATGAACGATGAACGACCAACGATGAACGACCAACGAAAGGAGGGACGGGCCATGCTGAAATTGATGGATGTAGAACCGCTGTTCTGGATCGGGATGGGTGCGGTGGCAGCTGTGATCTGCCTTATGCAGATCGTCTGCTGGAGCCAGGCACCGAAAGCCCAGCGCCATGGATGACCGACGATGGGTAAACGAAAAAACGCCATTGGGAAGGATGGGAACGTTCCTTCTGCAATGGCGTTTTTTGTTGGGGGCTGGGGACCTACAAATAGGAGCATAAAATAGACGATGGTTAACATAAAAAGCAATTTGAAAATATTATACACAAAAATGTGAAATTCCTGTATAATAGTCTGTATTCACAACAAGGGGGAGATTTGTATGAGTCAAAAAGAAATCGCGGATTTTATGGAAAAAAGCCGGATCAATGAACCTGCCACTCCAGAAGAATTCCGGGAAGCGGTCCTGGGGGCT
>SFHH01000161.1 GCA_004555735.1 Acidaminococcus fermentans | reverse complement strand
GTTCTACACCTTCAAAAGAACCTGGCCATGGGGACAGGTTCTATCCAACGGCTCGAGACTCACGACTCGAGACCCGAGACCTCAAAAAGGGGCTGTTGCTCATGCAACAGCCCCCTTTTTCACCCTATCTTCTCTTCAAAGGCCCGTTCCAGGGCTTCTTTCTCTTCGTATCCTTCTTCCCGGTATTTCTGGATCAGCTGCTGCATCTCTTCATAGTCCCGGGGGATGACCCGGGTGAAGCGCTGTACTGCATGCTCCCAGTCGGCCAGCAGTTCCCGGGAAAGAGGACTGCCGGTCATGATCCCATGGCGGACCAGGATATCCCGGAGCTTTTCCTGTTCGGCCGGTTCCGCCACCGCTTCCAGGTTCACCATCCCCTGGTTGCAGCAGGCCTCATCCAGATCCAGCACATAGGCCGTTCCCCCGGACATCCCGGCGGCGAAATTCTGGCCCACAGGTCCCAGGATCACCGCCGTACCGCCGGTCATATATTCACAGCCGTGGTTGCCGATCCCTTCCACCACCGCCGTGGCACCGCTGTTGCGGACGCAGAACCGTTCCCCGGCCCGGCCGTTGATGTAGACTTCCCCGCTGGTGGCGCCGAAGCAGGCCACATTGCCGATGATCACGTTCTCGGAAGGGACGAAATCCGCTGTCGCCGGCGGGAATACGGCGATCTTGCCCCCGGAGAGCCCTTTCCCCAGATAGTCATTGGCATCCCCTTCCAGGCGCAGGGTCAGCCCCTGGGGAATGAAGGCCCCGAAGCTCTGGCCGGCGCTGCCCACGAAGGAAAGCTGGATGGTATCGGCGGGCAGCCCTTCTTCTCCGTACCGGCGGAAGATCTCGCTGCCCAACAGGGTCCCGGTGACCCGGTTGGTGTTGTCGATCCGCAGCCGGGCCCGGATGGGTTTCTTCTCTGCCAGGGCCGGACGGCACATCCGCACCAGTTTGCCCTGGTCCAGGGTCTGTTCGATCTGGTGATCCTGGGGCACCGCAAAATGATGGGCCTGGGCAGGATCCGTATGGGGACGGAACAAGAGTTTTTCCAGGCTCACCCCAGCTGCTTTCCAGTTGGCGATGTTCTCCTTCTGCTTCAGCCGATCATAGCGGCCCACCATCTCATCCACCGTATGGAAGCCCAGCCGGGCCATGATTTCCCGCAGGTCCTGGGCCACGAATTCCATATAGTTGATGAGATGTTCCGGTTTGCCGGCAAAGTTTTTCCGCAGTTCCGGCTTCTGGGTGCAAATGCCGTAGGGGCAGGTGTTCAAGTTGCAGACCCGGATCATCCGGCAGCCCAGGGCAATGAGGGGCCCGGTACAGAAATCGAAGTTCTCGGCGCCGAACAGGGCGGCGACGGCCACGTCATGGCCGGTGAGCAGCTTGCCGTCCACGGACAGCTTCACCCGGTCCCGGAGCCGGTTCATCAAAAGGGTCTGCTGGACTTCGGAAAGGCCCATTTCCCAGGGCAGGCCCGTATGGCGCATGCTGGTGCGGGGAGCTGCCCCCGTGCCGCCCCCATGGCCGCAGATGGTGATGCTGTCGGCTTTGGTCTTCACCACCCCGGCAGCAATGGTCCCCACGCCGGAACAGGAAGCCAGCTTCACGCTGATCTCCGCCTTCTTGTTGATATTCTTCAGATCGTAAATCAGTTCCGCTAGATCTTCGATGGAATAGATATCATGATGGGGCGGAGGAGAGATCAGGGAAACCCCCGGAGTGGAATGGCGGGTATGGGCGATGGCCGGATCCACCTTGTTCCCAGGGAGATTCCCTCCCTGCCCCGGCTTGGCGCCCTGGGCGAATTTGATCTGCAGTTCGTCGGCGTTGACCAGATAATTCCCCGTCACCCCGAAGCGGGCGGTGGAAACCTGTTTGATGGCATCGCTGGGATTGCTGCCATCAGGACGCAAGGTGAACCGTTCGGGATCTTCGCCCCCTTCACCGGTATTGCTCCGGCCGCCCAGCCGGTTCATGGCAATGGCGATACATTCATGGGCTTCCTTGCTGAGGGCCCCGTAGCTCATGGCCCCGGTGCGGAACCGCTTGACGATGGATGCCACCGGCTCCACTTCTTCCACCGGGATGCTGCAGCCGTCCGGATAGTCGAATTCCAGGAGATCCCGGAGACGGAACAGAGGCCCGTTGTCCACTTTGTCCGCAAACTGCCGGTAGGCTTCCTGGTCTCCCGTCCGGCAGGCCTTCTGGAGCAGGGCGATGGCTTCCGGATCCAGGATATGGGGTTCCGGCCCGTTTTTCTTATAGGCATAGATATCCCCTTCGGCCAGTCCCCTCTTGCCCTGGAACGCCTGGCTGTGGCGCATCTCCGTTTCCCGGGCGATCTCTTCCAGGCCCAGTCCTTCGATCCGGGAAGGAGTATGGACGAAATATTTGTTGATCACATCCTTGTTGATGCCCACGGCTTCGAAGATCTGGGCGCCGTGATAGCTGCGGACGGTGCAGATTCCCATCTTGGACATGACGGTCTGGATGCCGGCTACAGCGGCCTTCAGGTAGTTTTCCTGGGCTTCTTCTCCCGTGACGCCGGCCATCTTGTGATCTTCCGCCAGGTCCTTCAGGGTATCCAGGGCCAGGTAGGGATTGACGGCAGTGATGCCATAACCGATCAGGGTGCAGAAATGGTGGATCTCCCGAGGTTCCCCGGATTCCAGGATCAGCCCTACATCGGACCGGACGGTCTCTTTGATGAGGAAGTTGTGGACCGCAGCCGTGGCCAGAAGGGCCGGGATGGCAGCCAGATACGGGCTGACCCCACGATCGGAAAGGATCAGGATATTGGCCCCGCTCTGGATGGCTTGGAGGGCATCGGCACACAGCCCATCGATGGCTTTTTCCATGGCCTTGGCGCCCTCGCTGACGGGATACAGTAGGGACAGGGTCACCGCCCGGAGCTTCTCGTTTTTCTGGCTCTTGATCACCGCCATCTCTTCGTTGGTCAGAAGGGGCCGTTCCACGGCCAGGGCATAGGTCCCTTTTTCATCCGGATCCATGATGTTGGCCACATTGCCGATCATCACGGAAGTGGAAGTGACGATGCTTTCCCGGAGGGCATCCATGGGCGGATTGGTGACCTGGGCGAAATTCTGCTGGAAATAATCGTAGAGCATCTGGGGCTGTTCGGAAAGCACCGGCAGGGGGCAGTCCACCCCCATGGCGCCCACCGGCTCCTTCCCCGTCCGGGCCATGGGCACCAGGATCTGGGCCAAATCTTCCTTGGTATAGCCAAAAGCCTGCTGCTGTTCCAGGAGAGCCTCCGGCTTCGTTTTTTCCAGACCGGCATCCCCCGCTTCCTCCATCAAGTCCGGCAGATCCACCAGGTGTTCCTGGCACCACTGGCCGTAGGGATGGGCAGAAGCCATGATATGCTTCACTTCCGCATCCGGGACGATCCGCTTCTGCTCCGTATCGATGAGCAGCATCTTGCCCGGTTCCAGACGGCCTTTGGAAAGCACCTCCTTGGGATCCAGCCGGACAGCCCCCACTTCTGAAGCCAGGACCACCCGTCCGTCTTTGGTGATGCAGTACCGGGCCGGGCGCAGGCCGTTCCGGTCCAGCATGCCCCCGATCCGGGTGCCGTCGCAGAAGCAGATGGCCGCCGGCCCGTCCCAGGGTTCCATCATGAAGCTCTGGTAGCGGTAGTAGTCTTTTTTCTCCTGGCTCATGAGGGGATCCTTCTCCCAGGGTTCCGGGATCATGGTCATCATGGCATGGGCCAGGGAATGGCCGGACATGTACAGGTATTCCAGACAGTTGTCGAACATGGAAGAATCACTGCCGGTAGCATCCACCACCGGAAAGGCCTTATCCAGTTCCGGATATTTCAGGGAATGGGCCTTGCCTTCCCGGGCGTTCAGCCAGTTGGTGTTGCCCCGGATGGTGTTGATCTCCCCGTTGTGGATCATATACCGGTTGGGATGGGCCCGGGCCCAGCTGGGGAAGGTGTTGGTGCTGAACCGGGAATGGACTAG
>SFHH01000160.1 GCA_004555735.1 Acidaminococcus fermentans | reverse complement strand
TGCTGGATATAGAAACGAATATCTTATCGTTAGCAGATTAGGGTTTGTACATTCAAAAAATTTGCTTGCAAATTTCTCATTCGGCTCGAGACTCGAGACTCGAGACCCGAGACCGAGCCGCTATGCGGCTTATGAGACCGGGGGTGTTGCACTTCACATGAAACAGTCCCATTTTAATTGCTACTAAAACACTATAAATTCAGAAAATTCTTGCCTACTGATCATATTAGTGATATATTATAAATAAGAAAAATAACCCAAACAATTCCAGGGAGAAAAGGGGTAAGCAAGATGGCTTTGTCTGAAACACTCATGGAGAACTATACAAAGATCCTGCAGGAGGAACTGATCCCCGCAATGGGCTGTACGGAACCCATTGCCATCGCTTATGCAGCCGCCAAGGCGAAAAGCTATCTGCCGGAAGAGGTGGTCCGGTATGAAGTGGACTGTTCCGGGAACATGATCAAGAACGTAAAAGGCGTCACCGTTCCCAATTCCAACGGGCAGAAAGGAATCCCCGCGGCGGCCGCTTTGGGCATCTGTGGCGGGGACCCTTCCAAAGTCCTGGAAGTCATCGCCGGGGTCACCGATGCCCAGCGGGAAGCCTGCCGGGAACTGGTGGCCAAGGATGTCTGCGACGTGGAACTGGTGGAAGGGGTGCCCGGGCTGTACATCGATGTGAAACTCTGGGGGAAAACCCACAGCTCGGAAGTGATCCTTTCCGGGAACCATACCAATGTCTACAAGATTGTCCAGGATGGGAAGGTCCTTTATGACCAAAGCCAGGAAATCCAGAAAGGGAAGCAGAAAGGGGCCAACCGGAGCCTCATGTCCCTGGAAGGGATCCTGGAATATGCTTCCACCGTTGATTTGGAAAAAGTACGGGATGTATTAGAAACAGAAATCAAAGACAATGCAGCTATTAGCCAGGAAGGGCTGGATCATCCTTGGGGGACCCAGGTGGGGCGGACCATCCGAGAGACCATCGGGGACAGCGTCATGGCCCGGGCAGAGGCGGCTGCTGCGGCCGGGAGCGATGCCCGGATGAGCGGCTGCCCCAAACCGGTGGTCATCAATGCCGGCAGCGGCAACCAAGGCATCACCGTCACCATGCCCATCCTGGTCTACGCCAAAGAGTGGGGGCTTTCCCACGATGAGACCCTCCGGGCCTTGATCGTAGGGGATCTGATTTCCGTCTATATCAAGCATTATATCGGACCTCTTTCTGCTTTCTGCGGTTCGGTCAATGCCGCCTGCGGGGCGGGAGCCGCCATCACCTGGATGGCCACCCGGGATTACCAGCATGTGGCCAACACCATCACCAACACCCTGTGCAATGTGGGAGGGATGGTCTGCGATGGTGCCAAACCCAGCTGTGCCGCCAAGATCGCCGCTGCCGTCCATGCAGCCCTGATGGGCCACTATATGAGCATGCACGATCAGGTATTCAAAGAGGGAGAAGGCCTGGTGGGTAAAAATATCGAAGAGACCATCAAAAATATCGGCTATCTGGGAAAGGTAGGGATGAAACAGACGGATATCGAAATCTTGAAGACCATGATTGGAAAAGTCGATGTAGATGCTGCGCTGCAATGAGCAGACGTATTTGTAACAGGAGATGGAAAAAATGGAAAAAAAGAAAGCGGGCACAATCAATGCCTTTGTCATCGTCTTTGCCGTCATCGTGGGCTGCTGGCTGCTGTCCTTCCTGATTTCTCCCGGCGCCTTTGAACGGACGGTCATGAACGGGCGGACCGTGGTGGTCCCCAATTCCTTCCACAGTGTCCCTAAGATCTATCTGGGGCCCCAGGCTCTGTTCCAGGCCATCCCCAACGGGCTGGTCTCCAGTGCCAGCATGATGTTTCTGGTCATGCTGGTGGCAGGATGCATCGAAGTCTATAAACAGACCGGTACCCTGGATAAGGCTGTAGCCGGCGTCCTGGCCAAATCGGATACCATGGGCTCTGAAAAGATCCTCTGCGCCATTATGTTCGTCTTTGGCTGCCTGGGTGGGTTCCTGGGATG
This sequence comes from Acidaminococcus fermentans, assembly GCA_004555735.1. Taxonomy (GTDB): domain Bacteria; phylum Bacillota; class Negativicutes; order Acidaminococcales; family Acidaminococcaceae; genus Acidaminococcus; species Acidaminococcus fermentans_A. The sequence goes on along the minus strand of SFHH01000160.1, from coordinate 3,675 downwards.
GAACGAACAGATCGTCCCCTTCATCCCCATTGTGATCTCCCTTTGCCTGGCCCTGGGGTATGACCTGATGACCGGGGTAGCCTGTTCCGCCATGGTGGATATGATCAGCTTCTCTTTCTCTCCTACCAGTGTGTACACCGTGGGGATTTCCGATGAAATCGCCCAGCTGCCCATGTTCTCCGGTTTCCTGTTCCGGCTGGTGCTGCTGATCATCGCCAATATCATTATGGCCATCTATGTACTGCGCTATGCCCGGGGTGTAAAATCGGGCAAACGGGCTTCTCTCACGGCAGATCTGGACGACAGCAAATTCCGGGTGGATTACAGCGATATTTTAAAGAACCCCTTGAATCAGCGCCAGAGCCTGTCCCTGGTCGTTTTCCTGGTCACTTTCGTGGCGTCCATCGTGGGGGTTTCTACGATGGGCTGGTCCATGAACGACCTTTCCGCCTGCTTCCTGTTTACGGCCATCGCTGCTGGGGTGATCAATCGGATCCCGGCCGGCAAACTGGTCAATGTGATTATCGCCGGGGCGAAAGACGGCCTGGCACCGGCCCTTGTCATCGGCCTGGCCAGAGGTATACAATGGATACTGACCGCTTCAGCCATCATCGACCCGATCATCAACAGCATCTCCAAACCGCTGATGGCCATGCCCAAATACCTGACTCCGATTGCCGTCATGATCGTCATTGCCCTGTTCAACGGACTGATCACTTCTGGGTCCGCCAAAGCCATGGCCTTGATGCCCATCCTGATTCCTCTGGCAGACCTGGTGGGGATGACCCGGCAGACCATGATCCTGGCTTTCCAGTTCGGGGATGGGCTGACCAACTCTGCCTGGTTCACCAGTGGCACGCTGCTGATCTTCCTGACCATTGCCGGCATTCCGCTGAAGAAATGGTGGAAGTTCGTGACACCGCTGCTGCTGATCCTCAGCGTGGTCTGTGTGATTGCCCTATTGGTAGCAACAAAAATCAATTACGGTCCATTTTAATCAGGAGGCGTTGAATAATGGATGTAAAAGAAAAAGTCAATGGAATCCAGGAAGAACTGGTCGCTCTGCGCAGACATTTCCACGAGCATCCGGAAAGATCCTGGAAAGAATTCGAGACCCAGAAATACATCATGGAATATTTGGGGAAACTGGGGATCCCCTGCGTCAAAGCCTGCAAGTCCGGGGTGATCGCTACCCTCAAGGGACCCCATTCTTCGGACAAAATCATCGGGATCCGGGCGGATATCGATGCCCTGCCCATTACAGAATTGGGCACAGAAGCCTATAAATCCCAGAATGAAGGGACCATGCACGCCTGTGGCCATGATACCCATATCACCATCCTGCTGGGGACGGCCAAGATCCTGGCGGGAATGATAGACCAGCTGAAGGTCACTGTCCGTCTGATTTTCCAGCCGGCGGAAGAATTCATCGAGGATAGCGGGGCCTACTATATGAAGGAAGAACCCCTGGTGAAGGCATGTGACCGGCTCATCGCTCTGCATATCTGGAGCAAGATCCCTGTTGGCTGTGCTTCCCTGCGCTACGGCCCTGTGATGAGCGCTGCCGATACTTTTGATATCTATGTGGAAGGAAAGGGCGGCCATGGAGCACTGCCTCATCAGACAATCGATCCTATCGTGGCCGGCTCTGAATTCGTCACCGCTCTCCAGACCGTGGTCAGCCGGGAAGTTAATCCCCTGGAACCGGCCGTGCTCAGTGTTACCAGCTTCCAGAGCGGCACCACGTCCAACGTGATCCCGGGCGAAGCCCATCTGTCCGGTACTGCCCGTACTTTCAACAAGGAACTGCGGGAAGCCTATCCTTCCATCCTGGAACGGGTGGCCAAAGGTGTGGGGACCGCAACCCGGGCTGCCATCCGGACGGAATACCATTTCGGGCCGCCTCCCATGATCAACGACGATGCCTGCGTGGACACGGGCCGGATGGACTTTGCCAAGTATTACAACCCCAAATGCTTGCTGCTCCTGGGCGGCGGTTTTGCGGACGAAGCCAAACGGTATCCGCAGCACAGCCCGTATTTCGATATCGACGAAAAAGCCCTGGGCTTGGGCGTCCAGTATTTCGTCCAGTATGTCCTGGAATGGGAAAAAGAAGTATCTGAATAAAGTTTTTTGACAGAACGTTGTCATACCAACTGTCTGCAGCTCCCTTTTGTCCTATACTGGAGCCAGAAAGAGCAAGGGAGGCGGCCCAAAGGACCGGCTCCCGGCTCCAAGAAAAAGGGGAGTGGAAAATATGAAATTCAAAGTCAATGAAACTTGCATCGGTTGTGGTTTGTGTGAAGGAACCTGCCCCGCTGTCTTCCATATGACGGACGCCGGCCAGGCAGAAGCCATTCCGGACGTTGTGCCTCAGGAAGAAGAAGCCAATGCCGTAGCTGCCATGGAAGGCTGCCCGGTAGGTGCTATTGAAAAGGTAGAAGATTAAAAATTCCCTTGACAATCTGGCAGATGTATCGTATACTAAACAAGTCGACAGCGCTAAGGAGCGTTACGACAACGGCCCAGTAGTTCAGTTGGTTAGAATGCCGCCCTGTCACGGCGGAGATCGTCGGTTCGAGTCCGTCCTGGGTCGCCAATGCGGAAGTAGCTCAGTGGTAGAGCATCACCTTGCCAAGGTGGGGGTCGCGAGTTCGAATCTCGTTTTCCGCTCCATAGGAGTATAGTTCAATGGTAGAGCAACGGTCTCCAAAACCGTCGATCTGGGTTCGAATCCTAGTACTCCTGCCACTAGTACCTGACGAAACATAGCAACAGATGGGAAAGCATGAGAAAGCCAAGAACGGCTTCAGGCTTCATTCTTTCAAAGATTTAAATGTTGCTATGTTTTGTTAAATATGGTTTATTTTAGACAAATTTGCCCACTTTTTGCCCTCAGAGCAAAAGGTGGGCTTCTTTTTATACCTGCTTGGTGGGCACGATGCCCCGCAAAGCAAGGCTGGATCTACTTAATCAGGTTTAATACTTTTACTGCTGCGTCTTCCATATCTTTGGTGACGTGGGTATAGATGGACATAGTAGTGGTTGGGTCGTTGTGTCCAACACGTTGCATAATGGCCTTTAAGGGGACGCCTTCTTCAGCCAGCAGGCTTATGTGAGTGTGCCGGAAAATATGAGTGGTCAATCGTTTTTCACATTCAACTTTTTTCAAGGTGTGATTGACAAAAGTTATGTCTAATGGGCCCCCTTCCCGGGTGGTGAAAATATAAGTTTCGCCGGCTTTATCGTGTTTGGTTGGATACCAGGCTCTGCGGCGTTTGTTTTTTAACATGTGATACTCAATGATCTGCTTGCTACGATTATCCAGGGCGACATGACGGATAGAGTAAACATTCTTTGGCGTACCTCTTACTGGCTGTTTTCTGTTTCCTAGACCCCATTCAAGGTTGCCATTTACATATACACTGTCACCTTCAAAATCCTGATCCCGCAATGCTGCTAGTTCTCCAAAGCGCAATCCGGTTCTTGCCTGCAGTTCGCACACATCAGCTACTGTAGGAGAAATCTGTTTCAGCTGGGAAAGCACGAGATTAAGTTCCGTTCTAGTTAGAAACTTCTCCCGGTGTTCCTCTACAGCTTTTAGGCTCTTAGGAGGGCGTTTAATTTCTACTCGGTTGACCAATTCCATATTACTTAACAATCCCAGCTTGTAGG
>SFHH01000004.1 GCA_004555735.1 Acidaminococcus fermentans | reverse complement strand
CCGTTGGTTCTTTCCCGCCATCAACCGGCCGTTCAGATAGATCAGCCGGACATTCCCAGGGACATCCAACGCTTTGTTGCCCACTCCCCGGGCAATCATTTCCAGGATTTTCTGCACGTGGTCATATCCTAGTTCGGCCCCGCCAGCTTTCCGGACCAGGATCCGGATCACTCGGCTGCGGAGGGCCAAGGGCAATGCCCCGAATTCTTTTTCCACTTTTACATCGACGGTGCCGAACACCTCCCGGCCATAAGCCCGGAGATAGCGGCCGGCCAGTTCCTCCAGATAGGCCTCATCACTGGCTGCCAATCGTGCCGCCTGGGCCAGCTGCCTGCTGATCTGGGGATTCTGGGTTTCCAGCAGGGGCAGGAGTTTCTTCCGCACCCAGTTCCGTTTGAAAGCCAGGTCTTCATTGGTACTGTCCAAACAGTAGGTCAGCCCCTGTTCCGCACAATACGCTTCCGTGTCCCTCCGGGTGATATCCAGGAAAGGACGAGCCAGGGATCCGCTCACTGGCAGCATGCCCCGCATACCCCGTGTCCCGGTTCCCCGGAGGAGGTTCAGGAGGACCGTTTCTGCCTGATCATCCTGGTGATGGGCCAGGAAAATGCCGCTGGCTCCCACTTCTTCCCGGCATTGTTCCAGAGCCTCATACCGCAGCTTCCGAGCCGCTTCCTCCAGGGATAAACCTTCTTCCTGGGCCAGGGTTCCCGGGTCCACGTCCATCCGCCGGAAATCCAGCCCCCGGGCCCGGCAGTAGTCCTCCACCAAGGCCGCATCCCGTTCTGCTTCTTCGCCCCGGAGATGATGCTGGACATGGACCACCAGGACTCTCACGCCGTCTGCTTCCCCCTGCCTGGCCATGACATCGGTGAGGGCCAGGGAATCAGCTCCTCCGCTGCAGGCTGCCACTGCCGGGGAAGGGGGCTGCCACAGAGGGGAAGCCGCTACCAGCTGCCGCAGACTGTCTTCTAGTATACTCACGCTTTCACCTTCTAATTAAAAAAGGTACTTCCGAGGAAGTACCTTTTGTGTGTTCATCAATCTCCTCTGCGAGCACCACGGCCGCCCCGTTTGGATTCCGTATTCCGTTTCAGATCCAGCAGACGATCATCACTTTCTTTCAGAAACTTAGAAAGCTTGTCTTCGAAGCTCATGGGTCCCTGTGCTCGGGGAGCTCCATGGAAGGGTTTGCCTTCAAACCGCTTCTTGCCGTCGAACCGTTTATTGTCCAGATGTTTGTTCTCGAAATGCCGATTTTCCCCAGCCAGTTTCCGTTCCGGAGCAGGAGCAGGAGGCATCAGGGCTTTCAGGGACAGGCCGATTTTCCCTTTGTCATCGATGGAAACCACCTTGACCGTAACCTTGTCCTTAACCTTGAGGAAATCATGTACATCTTTGACGAAGACATTGGAAACCTCAGAAATGTGAATCAGACCAACCTTATTTTCGGGCAATGACACAAATGCACCAAAATTCGTAATCCCGGTGACAATACCATCTACAACTGCGCCTTTTTCCAAAGCCATAAGTCAAAGACATCCTCCTTTTTCAGTGGGTATTACGTTAACCATTATACCGTTGTTAACGATTTTTCGTCAAGGGGGAAAAGGGGCTGCCACCGAAGCGGCAGCCCCTCTGGTCAACGGTCAGCTGACAATCCTATGCTTCTATCCCCTCATATTCATATCCCGCCTTCAGTATGGCGCTCTTGAAGTCGTTTTCTGGGACATTCCGGGTTTCGGTGACTTCCACGGTGCCGGAATTATGGTCGGCTTTGGCGCTGATGACTCCCTCCAGCCCTTCCAGAGCCTTTTTCACCCGGCCTTCGCAGTGGGCGCACATCATGCCTTTCACTTTCAGGGTCACAGTGGTCCCAGCAGCTGCCTTAGCTGCCGTTTTTCCTTCTCCGGTCACTTCATAACCGGCTTTGGCCACCGCCTGCTGTACCAAGGCATAATCCAGAGGGTGGGTCACCGTGGCTTCCACGGTCCCGGCCGTGTGGTCCGCCTGGGCGCTGACGACCCCGTCCAGCCCTTCCAGGGCCTTCTTCACCCGGCCTTCGCAGTGGGCGCACATCATGCCTTTCACCTGATAGGTCACCTGAGTGCCGGCCACTGCCGGTACCGGGCAGGCAGCCGGCTGGGGAGCCAGGTCCGCTTTTTCTACCAGATCCGCTGCCGGGTTCTTCCGTTTCTTGTCATGCCGGGCATCATGGAGGTTGAACAGGTTCAGCCGCAGGGCATTCATGCACACGGTGAAACTGGACAGGCTCATGGCAGCCGCTCCTACCATGGGATTCATCTTATAGCTGAACAGGCCAGCTGCCAGCGGGATGCAGATCATATTGTAGAAGAAGGCCCAGAACAGGTTCTCGTGGATGTTGGTCACCGTGCCCCGGCTCAGCCGGACGGCTGCCGATACATCTGTGAGGCGGCTGTTCATCAGTACGATGTCCGCTGAATCGATGGCCACATCGGCCCCAGCACCGATGGCGATGCCGATATCTGCCCGGGTGAGGGCCGGAGCATCATTGATGCCGTCCCCTACCATAGCCACCAGGCCTCCGGCTTTCTGGAGTTCCCGGATCACAGCTTCCTTGCCTTCCGGCAGGACGTCGGCCACCACTTTATCCACCCCAGCCTGCCGGCCGATGGCTTCTGCAGTCCGTTGGTTGTCCCCGGTGACCATGACCACTTCGATCCCCATGTTCTGGAGTTCTTTGATGGCCTTGGCGGAGTCTTCCTTGATCACGTCAGCCACGGCGATCATCCCGGCCAATTTCCCATCTTTGGCAAACACCAGGGGCGTCTTGCCCTGGCTGGCCAGTTCCCCAGCTTTGGCTTCCAGGGTGCTGTCCACAACCCCCAGGCTCTTCAGAAAGCTCAGGCTGCCGCCGATGAGTTTCTCTCCTTTCTGGAGGACTTGGAGCCCATTCCCCGGCAGGGCCTGGAATCCATCCACGTCTTCTGCCTGGAGCCCTTTGGCCTGGGCTTCTTCTACCACCGCTTTGGCCAGGGGATGTTCGGATTTCTGTTCCAGGTCATAGGCCAGCTGGAGCAGGCTTTCTCTGGTATACCCTTCTGCAGGCACCACATCCGTTACTTTGGGCTGGCCCTGGGTGATGGTCCCGGTCTTATCCAAGGCCATCACAGCTGCCTTGCCGGCATTTTCCAAAGAAGAAGAAGTCTTGAATAGGATACCGTTCTTGGCTCCCACCCCGCTGCCTACCATGATGGCCACAGGGGTTGCCAGCCCCAGGGCACAGGGACAGGCGATGACTAAAACAGCGATGCCCCTTGCAATGGCAGAACCCAGAGGGGCCCCGGCGATCAGCCAGCCGATGGTGGTGATCACAGCAATGCTGATGATGGCCGGTACAAATACGGCAGAGACCTTATCTGCGATCCGGGCGATGGGGGCCTTGGTGGCCGCCGCATCGCTGACCAGCTTGATGATCTGGCTCAATGTGGTGTCTTCCCCGACCCGGGTAGCTTCACATTCCAGATACCCGGATTGGTTGATGGTCGCCGTAGAGACCTTATCCCCCGGCTTCTTGTCCACCGGCAGGCTTTCCCCCGTAAGGGCGCTTTCGTTGACGGCAGAATTCCCTTTGACGACCACCCCATCCACCGGGATGTTTTCCCCGGGACGGACGGCAAAGATGTCTCCTTTCTGCACATCATCGATGGATACGGTGACTTCCTCCCCATCCCGGATCAGCACAGCTGTCTTGGGAGCCAATTTCATGAGCCCTTTCAGGGCATCGGTAGTCCGGCCCTTGCTCATGGCCTCCAGCATCTTCCCCAAGGTGATCAGGGAAGGGATCATAGCCGCCGTTTCAAAGTACAGGTCATGCATATACATATGGTGGAGTTCTGCAAAAGGAGTCCCGTGGACCGTCAGGAACGTGATGTCATAGAATACGGCCAGGCTCCAGAAAAAAGATACGGAAGAACCCAGGGCCACCAGGGTATCCATATTGGGAGCCCCATGGAACAGGGTCTTGAAGCCGCTGGTGTAAAAGTCCTTGTTGATGTACATGACGATGATGGCCAGCAGCATCTGGGTGAGCATCAGCCCCAGATGATTCCCGTCCAGGAGGGCCGGCACCGGCCAGTCCAGCATGTTATGGCCCATGGTGATGTACATGAGTACGAACAGGAACCCCAGGGAAGTGAACAGCCGGCGGCGGAGCCGAGGCGTCTCATGGTCCTTCAGCGCCTCTTCATCAGCTGCCAGTTTCTCAGCCAGTCCCTGCTTGGCCTGGGCAGCCCCTTTGACGGACGCCCCATACCCTGCGTCCTCCACGGCCTGGATGATATCCCTGTCGGAGGCGGTCCCTTCCACCCCCATACTGTTGGTCAAAAGGGATACGGAAACACTCTTGACACCGGGCACACCAGCAACTGCCTTTTCCACATGTGCCTGGCAGGATGCACAGGTCATGCCCGTTACGATATATTGCTTCATGGTCGAACCTCTCTTTCTTATACCCTACCTAGGTATCCTTTGCTATGTCCCTATGATACCCTACATGGGTAAAAAAGTCAAGGGGCTGTTGCACACGCAGCAGCCCCTTGGCTTAAAACAGTTCGATCTGGTCCGTCTTGGGCATCCCTTCCAGGATCCCCAGTTCGTCTAATATCTCCACATTGGATGTACTGATCTTGGCCCGGTTCCGCAGATCTTCCTGGGAAATGAAAGGCCCTTTCTTCCGGGCTTCCACGATTCCTTCCGCCGCCACTCCCCCGATGCCTCCAATGGCACCCAGCGGGGGCAGCAGCCCTTTTTCCGTCACCAGGAATCTGTGGGCATCGGATTTGTACAGATCCACTTTATCGAACACAAATCCCCGTTCCAACATCTCCACGCACAGTTCCATATAGGTGGCAGTATCCTTGTCATTGACGGAAGCCTTGGTCCCCTGGTTGTTCACGTTCTGGATGAACCGCTTCATATAATCCAGGCCCTTGTGGACCAGGGTATAGTCGAAGTGGGGCGCCCGGACCGTAAAGTAGGCGGCGTAGAACTCCTTGGGATGGTGCACCTTGCAGTAGGCGATCCGGTAGGCACTGAGCACGTAAGCCACAGCGTGAGCCTTGGGGAACAGATACTGCAGTGTGGTACAGGCTTTGATGTAGAAATCCGGGATATGGGCCTTTGCGAAGGCTTCCAGCTGGTCCGGCTTGAACCCTTTCTTGTGGGCCTTTCCTTTCCGGCTCCATTCCATGATCCCGAAAGCCATGCTGGGTTCCATCCCCTTGTTGATCAGCCAGTTCATGATATCGTCCCGGGTAGAGATGGTATCTTCGGTAGGCGTCCCCGCCTTGATCAAATCCTGGGCGTTGTTCAGCCACACATCGGTGCCATGGGAATAGCCGGAAATGCGCAGCAGGTCGGAAAAGTTCTTGGGCTTTACATCCGAGATCATTTGGCGCACGAAGCGGGTACCGCATTCCGGCACCCCGTAAGTGGCCACGTCCGTCCCGATCTGCTCCGGGGTCACCCCCAGGGATTTGGTGGACAGGAACAGCTCCATGGTATCCGGATCCCCGATGGGGATGTTCCGGCAGTAATCCTCTCCCAGCATCCGATCCAGCATCTTGATCACCGTAGGATCATCGTGGCCCAGGATATCCAGCTTGACGATCCGTTCGTCAATGGAGTGGAAATCGTAGTGGGTGGTGATGGTGCCGCAACTGGGATCATCTGCTGGGTAGGACACCGGGGTGATGTAGTGGACATCCAAGTTCCTGGGGATGACCACGATGCCCCCGGGGTGCTGGCCGGTGGTCCGCTTCACTCCGGCCAGTTTAGGGATCAGCCCTTCGATGAAGGCGGTCCGTTTCGGTTCGCCCCGGGTTTCATAATACTTCTTGATGTACCCGTAGGCCGTCTTGTCCTTGATGGTCCCCAACGTACCGGCCCGGAACACATTGTCCCGTCCGAACAGTTCTTCCGTGTATTTGTGGGCCCGGGGCTGGTATTCCCCAGAGAAGTTCAGATCGATATCCGGCACCTTGTCCCCATGGAATCCCAGGAATACGGCGAACGGGATGTTGTGCCCGTCCCGAATCATAGGGGTGCCGCATTCCGGACAGTCCTTCTCCGGCAAGTCGAAGCCAGACCCTACGGAGCCGTCGGTGAAGAATTCCGTATGGTAGCAGTGGGGGCACCGGTAATGGGGTACCAGGGGGTTCACTTCTGTGATGTTCAGCATAGTGGCCACAAAGGAAGACCCTACGGATCCCCGGGACCCTACCATGTACCCGTCGTCGTTGGATTTCTTCACCAGCAGGTGGGCAATGTAGTACAGCACCGAGAACCCATTGCCGATGATGGAGGACAGTTCCTGCTTCAGCCGGTCTTCCACGATCTTCGGCAGCTTGGGGCCGTACCATTCGTGGGCTTTGGCATAGCTCAGGGATTCCACCTTTTCCTTGGCCCCAGGGATGGTGGGCGAATACAGCTGGTCCCGGTCGGGCACCGGTTTGAAATGCTCCACCTGGTCGCTGATCTTGTTGGCGTTTTCCACCACCACTTCATAGGCCCGGTCTCCCAGGTAGGCAAACTCCTCCAGCATCTCTTCGGTGGTCCGCAGGTACAGAGGGGGCTGTTCCTCGTCGGGATACCCCATCCCCGCCTGGAGGATCTTCCGGGCCAGGGCGTCTTCCGGATTCAGGAAGTGGACGTCGCAGGTGGCCACCGTCAGTTTCCCCAGTCCGTCCCCCAGGGCCAGGATCTTTTTGTTGATGGCCTGGAGGTCTTCCACTGATTTGATATCCGGGAACCGGGGATCCCGGATCAGATAGTTATTGTTGCCGGTGGGCTGGATTTCCAGATAATCGTAGTAGGAGGCGATCTCTTTCAGTTCCTCGTCCGGCACCCCGGCCAGGATGGCCCGGTATACTTCCCCCGCAGCACAGGCAGAGCCGATGATCAGCCCGGCCCGGTACTGGTCCAAGAGGCCCTTGGTGAGCCGAGGCCGCTTGGGTTTGCCGCCGAAATACTGGAGATGGGACAGGGACACCAGCCGATACAGGTTCCGGAGTCCTTCCACGTTCTTGGCCAGGAGGATGATGTGGTAGTTCTTCTTATCCTCCCGGCTGTGGCACAGATAGCCTTCCACCCCGTAGATCAGCTTCAGTTCCCAGCCGTTCTTTTTGGCCAGGTCCTTGGCTTCATCGTAGGCAAAGGGGAAGGCCTGGACCACCCCGTGGTCCGTCAGGGCCAAGGCTTTGTGGCCCCAGCGCACAGCCGTATCCACCAGTTCCTTGATGGGGGTGAGTCCGTCCATCTTGCTCATCTTGGTGTGGCAGTGGAGCTCCACCCGTTTGACTTCCGCCCTGTCTTCCCGGAGTTCCACCGGTTCCTTCATGATACCCTTGACCCCTACCATCACCAGCTCGGAGTTGGCGTATTTGTCCACGGTGATGTTCCCCTGGATCTTCACCAGGGACCCTTCCGGGATCTTGGCCTGGAGGTCCGCACATTCCTTCTGGTTCTTCTTGGGATCATTGCCCTCATTCCGTTCCCCGAAGCGGATCTTGGCAAAGAGCCCTTCCGTAGCGTCGGTGAGCTTGATGGTGAGCATGACAGCTCCCGTCCGCAGTTCCCGTTGTTCGAACCCCACGACCGTGCCTTCTACCACCACATTATTCTCTTCTTCCACCACTTCTGCCATGGTCCGGGCCTTTTTGGTGATCTTCCGGCCGAAGACCACCCCATCTTTGCTCAGGCCTTCTTCCGTACTCCCTTGGACAGCTTCCAGGGCCTTCTGGTATTCCTCACTCTGGAAAAAGTCATCTTCCGGAGCTGCTTCCTCTTCCGGTTCCGGCTCTGGCAGGGGGATTCCTTCCTCCTCCAAGCAGGGAGCCGCCGCCTGGTCCCCATGTACATTGACGAAGGTCACCTGAGCGACAGAACAGGCAGCGGCCAGCTTTTGGGCTACCGCTGCCAGTTCCTGTCGTTCCAGAAGTGTTGCTGCTGCATCATATGAAATTTTCCAGGTATTCCTGGCTTCATCCACTTCCACATACCGGATGGGGAATGTTTCTACACAATGGCGCTGTTCTGGACTCAGGTCCAGGGTCACCATGAAATCCAAGAAAACATGCCTGTTGGGTACGATTTTATAACGACTTGAATTCATTCCAACCTCATCATTCATCCTGCAAGACGACTTTCTGCACGGCCTTGGTACTCTTCAGCCCGCTGATGATCTCATTGGCATTGTAGTACTTCCCGATTTTCACCGCCAGATCCACTTCCAGTACATTCCGCTGAGGATCATTCCGCATCCCTAGGATCCGGGTCTTGATGTTCCGTTCCTGGAGATACCCCATGACCTCCACCATGCTGTCAGGATTTTTGTTGACGATCACATGGAGATTGCAGCGGGTGGCTTTCCCCGCCGGCAGGACTTTCTTCTCCAAGCCCCGGATCATGATCAGGGTCACCAAAGTAATGCCCGTGGTGAAGATGCCCACCGCCAACATCCCGCATCCTACGGTAAGGCCGATGGCCGACACGATCCACAGGCTGGCAGCCGTGGTGAGTCCTTTCACCGTCAGTCCTTCGTGGAGGATGGTTCCGGCCCCCAGGAAGCCGATGCCGCTGACCACCTGGGAGGCGATCCGGGACGGATCCCGGTACTGGGGATGGCCGTCGATGCCATAAATGGAAACCACCATCAGAAGAGCCGAACCAGTGGCCACCAGCACATGGGTCCGCAGTCCCGCCGGCCGGTCCCCGCTACTCCGTTCCAAACCGATCAGACCGCCCAAAAAGGCGGCCAACAGGATCCGCAGAGTCATCTGTGCCAGCATTTCGTTCTCCATGCCATCACCTCCGTGATGCGTCATACGTCATATGTCATACGTCATACGCCAATGGAAGCCAGTTCTGCTGGCTCCGAACATAAGAAAACCATATGGAACAAATGGTTTTAAAATTTCAAAATCAATTTGGATAAATTGATTTCTTAATGCGTATGACGTCTGACCTATGACCGCTTTACAGCGCCTTATCCAAGATCTCCCGGATGGCTTGGATCCAATCCCCATCAAAGGAGACATCGGCCATTTCTCCATTGCACCGGAGCTTGGTTTCCATGGCATTCCGCTTCATGGTCTTGGGCCCGATGACGATCCGCAGGGGGCAGCCGATCAGGTCCGCATCCTTGAACTTCACCCCGGCCCGTTCGTCCCGGTCATCCAGCAGGGTATCGATGCCGGCTTTGTTCAGGGCGTCGTGGATCTCCACTGCCTTCTGCCAGCTTTCCTCGTCTTTCACGTTCATGGCCAGTACCATCACCTGATAGGGAGCGATGTTCTTGGGCATGATGATCCCGTCTTTGTCATGGTGCTGTTCGATGGCAGCAGCCAGGGTCCGGCCCACGCCGATGCCGTAGCAGCCCATCACCAGCGGCCGTTCTTTTCCATCCGCATCCAGATAGGTGGCATGGAGGGCTTCGCTGTACTTGGTATTCAGCTTGAATACCTGCCCCACTTCGATGCCCCGGGCTTCCTTCAGATGTCCGTCACAGTGGGGGCATTTGTCCCCGGCTACGGCAGTGCTGATATCGTTCACCTGGGTATACACGAAATCCCGGGAAGGTTCCGCATTCACATAGTGGACATCCTTTTCGTTAGCTCCGCAGCAGACATTGTGCATGTTCATCACGGACTGATCGATGAGGATGACGGCCTTATCCTTGTCCAGGCCGATAGGACCCATGAATCCAGGGACCGTACCAGCTTCCCGGATCAGATCATCCGGCGCCATTTCCACTTCATTGCAGCCTACTGCATTCACCACTTTGGTATCGTTGACTTCCTTATCTCCCCGGACAAAGCACAGCACCAGTTTCCCTTCATCAGTGACAAAGGCTACGGCCTTGACGCTCTTTTCCACAGGTGCCTTCAGGAAATGGCACACGGCTTCGATGGTATTGCAGCCAGGGGTCTCTTTCTTTTCCAGAGGCAGAGCTTCTTCCGCAGGAGCTTCGATGGCAGCACATTCTGCCTTTTCCACGTCCGCGGCATAATCACAGGTATCGCAGTACACGATCCCGGCTTCCCCGCTGTCCGCCAGAGCCATGAATTCGTGGCTTCCTTTGCCGCCGATGGCACCGCTGTCCGCTTCCACCGGCCGGTAATCCAGGCCGCACCGGGTAAAGATCCGGGCATAGGCATCGTACTCATCCTGGTAGGATTTATCCAGCCCTTCCGCATCTTTGTCGAAGGAATAGCCGTCCTTCATGATGAATTCCCGGCTGCGCATGAGCCCGAAACGAGGACGCTTTTCATCCCGGAATTTGCTCTGGATCTGGTACAGGGTCACCGGCAGCTGCCGGTAGGACCGGAGATCATCCCGGACCAGGGTGGTCACCAGTTCTTCATGGGTGGGCCCCAGGCAGAAGTCCCGGCCGTGCCGATCCTTCAGTTTGAACATCTCCGCCCCGTAGGCCGGCCACCGGCCGCTTTCCTGCCAGATTTCCGAAGGCTGGACTATGGGCATCATGATTTCCTGGGCTCCGGTGGGGACCATTTCCTCCCGGATGATTTCCTCGATTTTCCGCAGGCTCCGCCAGGCCAGGGGCAGATAGCTGTACAGCCCGCCGGCCACCTTTCGGATATATCCGGCCCGGAGCATCAGCTTGTGGCTTTCGATGACGGCTTCAGCCGGGACCTCTCTGAGAGTGGGAGCGTACAATTGGGAAACGCGCATGTTTATAACTTCCTTTCGTCTGTGATCTTATGGATTTCTTCAAACAGTTCTTCTACCAGCCGGTCTTCCGGCACCTTCCGGAGGATCTGTCCCTTCCGGAACAGCAGGCCTTCGTCCTTGCCTCCGGCAATGCCCACATCGGCTTCCCGGGCTTCTCCCGGTCCGTTCACCACGCAGCCCATGACCGCGACGGTAATAGGTTCCGGGATATCGGCCAGCCGGGCCTCCACCTCTTTGGCCACCTTTTCCAGGCTCCAGCAGGTCCGCCCGCAGGTGGGACAGGATACCAGGGTGGGACCGTGCTGGCGCAGGCCCAAGGATTTCAGGATCTCGAACCCGGCATCGATTTCCGCCAGGGGATCCCCGGTCAGAGACACCCGGATGGTATCCCCGATGCCTTCGGCCAGGAGGGTCCCGATACCTACAGCGCTCTTGATGAGGCCGCTGTGGATAGTCCCTGCTTCTGTGATCCCCACATGGAGGGGATAATCGCATTCTTTGGCCATGAGCCGGTAGGCGGCCAGGGTCAGGGGCACATCGTGAGCTTTGAGAGAAATGACGATATGATCATAATCCATTCCTTCCAGGATACGGATATGCCGCCAGGCAGCTTCCACCAGGGCTTCTGCCGTAGGATGCCCATACTTTTCCAAAAGATCCTTGGGCAGGGACCCCGCATTGACACCGATCCGGATGGGCACCTGCCGCTCCCGGGCGGCATCTACTACCTTTTCCACCCGCTCTCGGCCCCCGATGTTCCCCGGGTTCAGCCGCAGGGCATCCACCCCGCTTTCCAGGGCCGCCAGCGCCAGCCGGTAATCGAAATGGATATCCGCCACCAGGGGGATGGTGATCTGTTTCCGGATTTCCTTCAGGGCCTGGGCCGCTTCCAGGGTAGGTACGGCACAGCGGATGATTTCACAGCCCCGATCCGTGAGCCGGTGGATCTGGTCCACAGTAGCGGCGATGTTTTCGGTCTTCGTATTGGTCATGGACTGGACGGCCACCGGGTTCTCTCCCCCAATGGTCACCTGCCCGATGCCCACCGTACGGCTTTTTCTTCTTTCCATAGTTCCCCTCCTACTGCAGCAGATCATGCATGGTGGCAAAGATGGTCAAGGCAATGATGCAGGCCACACCGATCATCTGGATGATTTCCTTGGCCCGGGGCGCCAGCGCATGGCCCAGGATCCCTTCCACTACCAGCACCAGGAACTGTCCTCCATCCAAGGCTGGAATGGGTACCAGATTCAAGACAGCCAGGTTCAAGCTCAGGAAGGCCATGAATTCCAGATAGGGAATGGCTCCCTGGGCGGCTACATCCCCCGCCATATGGGCCACTCCGATAGGACCGGCGATTTCCGCATTGACTTTCCCGGTCACCATCCTCCGCAGCCCGTCGACCATGGCCCCAGTGATCCGGATCACGGAAAGAGCCGCGGTCTTCAGGCTTTCTCCCAGGGAAAGGGATTTGTGCTCGATCCGGGGCCGGACCCCGATGAGGAACCGTTTGCTTTCTCCATCATACCGAGGCTGCAGCCTCAGCTCCTGCCGGTTTCCCTGCCGCTGGATCACCAGGTGGCTCTCTGCCGGCCCGTTTGCCTGGACAAGGCCATTGATCTCGTTCCAGTGGGACAGGACCTGCCCATTGATGCTCACCAGCCGATCCCCGATCTGGAGCCCGGCTTCCGCTCCGGGATAGCCTTCCATCAGCCCCCCCACTACTGGTTCATCCACCGGGATTGCCATTCCCTTGAAGGCGAACACCCCGAAGAGGATCAGGAAGGTCAGCAGGAAATTCATGCAAGGGCCGGCCAGGATCACCAGCATCCGGGCCCATAAGGGCCGGCCATTGAAGCCTCGGGACGTCACCGCTTCCCCTGGCTCCATACCGGCAATCCGGTTGTAGCCCCCCAAGGGGCAGAGCCGGAGAGAATAGAGGGTCTCCCCTGCTTTTTTCTGGAACAGCTTGGGCCCGAAGCCGATGGAAAACTCCGTCACCAGCATACCGGTGCCCTTGGCTGCCAGAAAATGGCCCAGCTCATGGACCGTGATCAGTACACCAAACAAGACAATGGCTGCTAAGATGGTCAACAAAACAAATCCTCCTATGGTTCCTGCTGTACAAAAGCTTCTGCTCTTTCCCGGGCTTTCCGGTCCGCTTCCACGATGGTCCCATAGGAATCCACCGGAAGGGGCTCCGTAGCCGACAGGACCTTCTCAATGAGATCCGCAATCCCCAAGAAAGAGATCTTTCCCTGGAGAAACGCTGCTACCGCCACTTCATTGGCTGCATTGAAGGTACAGGGCAGGATCCCGCCCTGTTTGCCCGCCTGGATGGCCAAAGGGAGAGCCCGGAACAATTCGGTGTCCGGTTCGTAAAAAGTCAGGGCTCCGGCTTTCACCAGATCCAGCTGGTCGAAGGCTACCGGCCAGCGGTCCGGCCAGCTGAGGGCATATTGGATGGGCAGCTTCATGTCCGCCACCCCCAATTGGGCCATCACAGCCCCATCGCTGTATTCCACCAGGCTGTGGACGATGCTCTGGGGGTGGATCACGGGGACGATCTTTTCATAAGGGGCATCGAATAGCCAGTGGGCTTCGATCACTTCCAGTCCTTTATTGGCCAGGGTAGATGAATCGATGGTCACCTTGGTACCCATGGTCCAGGTGGGATGGTGGAGGCACTGTTCCACTGTCACGTTCTGAAGCTCCTCCCGGCTCTTTCCCCGGAAAGGTCCTCCAGAAGCAGTGAGCAGGATCCGCTTCAGATCCTTATGGGCATTGCCCTGGAGGCACTGGAAAATAGCACTGTGCTCACTGTCCACGGGAGTCAACCGGACCCCGTTTTTTTTCACCGCCTCCATCACCAGGCTCCCGGCCGCCACCAGGGTCTCCTTATTGGCCAGGGCGATATCTTTCCCAGCCTGGATAGCTGCCAGGGTAGGCCGGAGACCGGCATAGCCCACCATGGCTCCCAGTACCGTATCCGCTTCCGGACAGGTGGCCACTGCCATGATTCCCTCCGGACCGCTGAGGATCTCTGTAGGTCCGCTGTACCGTGCCTTCAGACGCCAGGCTGCTTCAGGATCGGACAGAGCTGCTGCCAGAGGATGGAACTTCCGGATCTGGGCTTCCAGCAGCCCATCATTTTCATGGGCCGCCAGGGCCACCACCTGGAGCCGTTCCGAGTTGGCCGACACCACATCCAGGGTCTGGGTACCAATGGATCCCGTGGACCCCAATATTGCGATTTTCTTCATGGAAACCTCCTTCAGCCCAACAGGCACAAGGTAATGAAATAATAGGCAAAAGGCACCGAGAAAATCAGGCTGTCACACCGGTCCAGCACACCCCCGTGGCCAGGGAAGAAATTGCCGGAATCCTTGATGTCACAGGACCGTTTCAGGATGCTTTCCACCAGGTCTCCCAGGGGAGCGAAGAATCCGATGCCCACCCCCAGGAGCAGCACCGGTACCAAGGGATATTGAAGCCACAGGGAACCTAAGAGCCACACAGTGGCCACGCAGCCGATGAAACCGCACAGGGCCCCTTCCCGGGTCTTTTTGGGGCTCACCTTGGGGAGCAGTTTGGTCTTCCCGAAGGCCCGTCCCCCGAAATAAGCAAAGGTGTCACTGGCCCAGGTGGCGAACATCACCGTCCACAGCAGGGCTTCTCCCAGGCTCACCGTCCCCCAGACGGGGATGGTGTGGAGAGGACCGGTCAGTTCCCGGAGCAGGATGAAATGGGCAAAAGGCAATCCCAGGTACACGAGAGCCATACAGGTCAGGCCGGTGTTTTCCGGGAAATAGCCCTGGGCATAGAAATAGAGCCCCTCCAACAGCACCAAAAGGGAAAATAGGGTGACGAGAGGCAGCAGCCAATCCGGTTTCCCCAGCCCGGCTGCTCCGATCAGGAGAGCCGTACCCAGAAGGCCTGTGGCCCGGTACACCTGGATCCCGTCCCGGGTCAGCATATTCCGGTATTCCCGGAAGCCCACCAGTCCCAGGAGCAGTACTCCCAGGGCAAACAGCAGGCCCCCCATCTTAATCAATAACAATGCGATAGGGATGGCCACAATGGCCGTCCGTATTCTCTGTCCCATAGTCAGCGCCTCTTATTTCTGATTCAGGCCACCGAACCGGCGGTCCCGTTTCTGATAGCTGGACACCGCTTCCGTCAGCAGGGCTTCGGAAAAGTCCGGCCAGAAAACAGGGGTGGTCCAGAATTCCGAATAGGCGATCTGCCAGAGCATGAAATTGCTCACCCGCAAATCGCCCCCGGTGCGGATCAAAAGATCCGGTGCCGGCAGTCCCCGGGTATACAGGTGTCCTTCGATGGTCTTTTCATTTATAGCATCCGGTGCCAGGGTCCCCTGCTGGACAGAGCCGGCGATTTCCCGCACAGCCTCCACCAATTCCCGCTGGCCACCGTAATTGATTGCGATGTTCAGGATGATTCCCGTATTGTCCTTTGTCACGTCCAGGGCATGATCCATCTTTTCCTGGACAATGGCAGGCAGCCCCTCTCGGGAGCCCATGAAACGGATACGGACGTTATATTGATTGAATTCTTCCAGTTCACTGGTCAGATACTGGCAAAGGAGATCCATGATGAAGCGGACTTCCGTAATGGGCCGTTTCCAGTTTTCCGTAGAAAAGGCATAGACGCTCAAGGCTTTGATGCCCAGATGATCCGCGAACTTCACGATCCGCCGCAAAGTCCGGGCGCCCTCTGCATGGCCGAAGGTCCGGGGTTTTCCCTGGGCTCTGGCCCACCGGCCGTTGCCGTCCATGATGATGGCCACATGGCTGGGGATCAGATCCGGTTGGAGCATGGAGGTATCCACCCCGTCGATTTCCGGGATGGGTTCCGGTTTGGAAGTGAGGCCTAAGAGTTTTTTCAGCATTGGCATACCCCTATAAAAAAATTTGCGCAGCCTGCTTACGCGGGCTGCGCAACAACGCCAGAAAGCTTATTCAGCTTTGATAGCGCCAACCGGGCAAGCGCCGGTGCAAGCATCGCAATCGATGCAACTGGCTTCGTCAACCTTGTACTTGCCGTTGTCTTCAGCGATTGCACCTACCGGGCAGGTCCCAGCGCAGGAACCGCAGCCGATGCATTCGTCTTGGTTAATTTTGTGTGCCATTGTCAGTACACCTCCCTTCGAATTTGCAACCAACAATTATTTGTAATTTATGGTCAGACACAACAGTCTGCTTAAGGACATAAGCAGAACCATCATGCCAGACTTGCGCAGGATGGTGGAAATAAGGCTCTGCCCGGACGATTTCTGCCTGCCATCCCTCTTTTTCCAATTGCCGAAGAGCATAGGAAAGGGGACGGGCCAAAACGTCAGGTACCTTGGGAGAGGCTGTCATCACACCGACATGACTTCCTTTTCTTTCTGGGCCAGTACATCGTCGATTTTCTTGGTGTACTTATCCGTCAGCTTCTGGGAAAAATCCGTTGCGTCTTTCGCATCATCTTCCGTGATTTCCTTGGCTTTGACTTGTTTTTTCACAGCG
The DNA here is from genome assembly GCA_004555735.1 of Acidaminococcus fermentans. Taxonomy (GTDB): domain Bacteria; phylum Bacillota; class Negativicutes; order Acidaminococcales; family Acidaminococcaceae; genus Acidaminococcus; species Acidaminococcus fermentans_A. Next base: position 16,418 of record SFHH01000004.1, on the reverse strand, counting down.
TCATTGAAATCCCGGCGGATGTTCCGGATTTCCACCCGGCTGGCTTCGCCTTTTTTATTGACCACTTTTACCAGTTCCTTCCGGCGTTCTTCCGTCAAAAGGGGCAGGTTCAGGCGGATCACGGTGCCATCATTATTCGGATTCAAGCCCAGGTCGGAGGTCATGATGGCCTTTTCAATGGTCTTGAGCAGGCTCCGGTCCCAGGGCTGGATCACAATCATACGAGGTTCCGGTACAGAGACGTTGGCTACCTGGGTCACCGGCGTGGGAGCCCCATAATAGTCCACTTTGACCTGATCCAGCAGGGACGGCGTAGCCCGCCCGGTACGGATATTGGTCAGTTCATTCCGGAGCGCTTGGAGCGCTTTATCCATTTTTTCTTGGGTCTTGGTTTGCAGTTCTTCCAATGTTGCCATTTAGAATCCTCCTACCAGGGTTCCGATTTCTTCACCGGAAGCAGCCTTCAGGATATTCCCTTCGGCGTCGATGTTGAAGACTACGATGGGAATATGGTTATCCATACACAGGCTGATTGCGGTGGAATCCATGACACCCAGATTTCTTTGAATGACTTCGATATATTCCAGATGATCGAATTTCACAGCCGTGGGATTGACGGCCGGATCACTGTCATATACGCCGTCCACACCTTTTTTGGCCATCAGGATGGCATCCGCTTCGATTTCAGCCGCCCGCAGAGCAGCCGTGGTATCCGTGGAAAAATACGGATTGCCCGTGCCAGCTGCAAAGATCACCACCCGGCCCTTTTCCAGATGCCGGACGGCTCTCCGACGGATATAAGGTTCCGCGATGGCTCTCATTTCGATGGCCGTCTGTACCCGGGTGGGTACGCCGCGGTTTTCCAGGGCATCCTGCAAAGCCAGGGAGTTGATCACTGTCGCCAGCATCCCCATATAATCGGCCGTTGCCCGGTCCATCCCTTTGGATGCGCCAGCCAGTCCTCTCCAGATATTGCCGCCGCCATTGACCACAGCCACATCCAGACCGCTTTCCCGGACGGCCTGGATCTGTGCCGCAATGGCATCCACCGTCTTGGGATCGATTCCATAGCCTTTCTCACCAGCCAGGGCTTCCCCACTGAGTTTCAGAATTACGCGTTTGAACTTTCTTTTACCCGACACTGACAGTACCTCCCACAGAGTTCCGCAGATCTTGAACAAGAAGCCATACACCCGCTCTGATGATCTCCGTCAGATCCAGTTGCCCAGCATCTGTCCGTTCCTTATCATTATAGGTGAATTTTATCTTTCCTGCAAGACTGAATCTAAAATGCCCCAAAAAACAAGGGGCTGCCGCACAAGCGAGAGCCCCTTGCAAGAGTGTTATTTTACGAAGCTGGCGACTTCAGCAGCGAAGTCTTCCTGTTTCTTTTCAATGCCTTCGCCCAGCTGGAAGCGGACGAATCTCTTTGCTTTGGCATTGTGTTCCTTCAGCAGGGTGCTGATGGATTTATCCGGATCTTTGATGAATTCCTGATCCACCAGGCAGATTTCCTTATAGAATTTCTGGATACGGCCCTGCACCATCTTTTCGATGATCTTTTCAGGTTTGCCTTCGTTCTTAGCCTGTTCAGCCAGGACTTCTTTTTCATGATCCAGTTCGCTGGCAGGGACCTGGGTCCGGTCCAGATAAGACGGGTTGGCAGCTGCGATATGCATAGCCACATCCTTGGCCACTTCCGCATCGCCGCCTTCCAGTTCTACCAGGACGCCGATCTTGCCGGCCCCATGGATGTAGTGTCCCAGGGTATCGTTGCCATATTCATACACAGCAAACCGCCGGATATCGATCTTTTCGCCGATCTTAGCGATGGCTTCAGTGATCACTTCGCTGACTTTCTTGTCCGTGCCTTCGAAGGTCTGTTCATTCAGAGCAGCCACGTCAGCCGGTTTATGAGCCGCGATATGTTTAGCGACGCTCAGTACCAGGCCTTTGTATTCATCGGTGTTGGCCACGAAGTCGGTTTCGCAGTTGACTTCCACCAGGACAGCCACCTTGCTGGCTTCGTCCACATAAGCTTCTACCAGGCCTTCAGCAGCCACACGGCTGGCCTTCTTAGCAGCCTTGGACAGGCCTTTCTCTCTCAGGTAGTCGATTGCCTGGTCCATATCGCCGTTGGTGGCGGTCAGGGCTTTTTTGCAGTCCATCATGCCGGCGCCAGTACGTTCACGCAGTTCTTTTACCATGCTAGCAGTAATTGCCATCAGTATTCCTCCTGTAACTTTATGGAATTGGGAAAGGACGGCTTATTCAGCGTCCTTAGCTTCTTCTTCAGCAGCAGCTTCCTCAGCAGCAACGGCTTCTTCATCCACAGCGCTGGCTTTGCCTTCCAGGACAGCATCAGCCATCTTGCTGGTCAAGAGACGGACGGCACGGATAGCGTCATCGTTGGCAGGCATCAGGTAATCCACTTCATCAGGATCGCAGTTGGTATCCACAGTAGCCACGATGGGGATATGCAGTTTCCGAGCTTCCATGATGGCGTTGTGTTCCTTCCGAGGATCGATGACGAACAGAGCGCTGGGCAGTTTCTTCATATCTTTGATGCCGCCCAGATATTTTTCCAGTTTGGCCATTTCATGGCGCAGGACGATGACTTCCTTCTTAGGCAGTACATCGAAAGTGCCTTCTTCTTCCATTTTTTCCAGTTCGTGGAGTCTCTTGATCCGGGTCTGGATGGTCTTGAAGTTAGTCAGCATACCGCCCAGCCATCTTTCGTTCACATAGAACATGCCGCAGCGTTCAGCTTCTTCCTTGATGGCAGCCTGAGCCTGTTTCTTGGTGCCGACGAACAGCACGGTGCCGCCCTGAGCAGCCAGTTCACGCAGGAAGTTATAGCATTCTTCCACCTTTTTCACGGTCTTCTGCAGATCGATGATGTAGATGCCGTTCCGTTCGGTGAAGATGTAAGGAGCCATCTTAGGGTTCCAACGGCGGGTCTGATGACCGAAATGTACGCCAGCTTCCAAAAGTTGTTTCATAGAGACAATTGCCATTTTTGTTTCCTCCTGTTTTTTCCTCCGCAGATCATTTTTCGCTTAACCTCCCTTAAGGAGGACAGCCGCGTCCTGACTCTGCGTGTGTTTTTCGACAGCTGTGCTTTCACAGCTGAATGAAATTATATCATATTTGTTACAAAAGTTGCAAGGGGGTTGCTGCACCTTTCGTGCAGCAACCCCCTTCGTCATAGGCCAGACGTCATACGTCATACGCTTTCGGAAATCAATTTTTTCAAATTGATTTTGAAATGGTGAACCCCAATAGGGAATTCAACGTTTTTCCCTGCGTTCAGTGCCAGCAAAGCTGGCTTCCATCGACGTATGACGTATGACAGGCTGTTGCGGGCGCACCAGCCCCTTACCAGCTTACAGACTATTTTTGGATCTCCTCCGCCAGTTCCCGGACTTTTTCCTCCCAGTCCGCCCCGGCGGTGCCGCCGCCCTGGGCGCTCTGGGGCCGTCCGCCGCCCCGGCCTGCGAACAGGGCATTGGCTTTGGCACAGCAGGCTTTGCAGTCCCCTTCCGCTCCTTCACTCAAAGCGAACTGGTACAGGATTTTATCGCCGTCTTTGGTGAAGACCGCTGCCAGTACTCCTGGCTGGGCGCTGGCCAGTTTCATGGCACTTTTCCCGTCTGCCGCTGATCCTTCCAGGGTCAGTACCAAGAGCCGGGTCCCATTTTTCAAGGTTGGAGCCTGAGCCAGCCGATCCGGCAGCTGGAATTGGATCAGTTCCTGGGTCTTTTCCCGTACCCGTCCCCGCAGCTCTGTGATTTCCTGATGGAGTTTTTCTGCAGCCGGCAGGACTTCTTCTGCTTTAACCGAAAGGAAATTGCTGGTATCTTCCAGGATCCGGTTCCGTTTGTGCATTTCCCGGAGGGCCCTGTTCCCGCAGAGGAATTCCACCCGGCTGCCGCCCTTATGCCGAACGTACCGGAGGATCTGGATGGACCCTACCATGCCCGTATAAGGAGGATGGGTGCCACAGCAGGTGCAGATATCTCCGTTGTGGATATCCACCAGGCGCACGGTGCCCCGGAGTCTTTCATTCTTTTTCCGCAGGGGGAATTTGCCCAGCTCTGTGGAATCCACGTAATGCAAAGTAATGGGTTCATTGGCCCAGATACATTCATTGGCCATCCATTCGGCCTTCTGGGCCGTTTCTTCATCGATTTCCCGGTCCAGGTCGATGAACACACTGTCTTCATTCATATGGAAGCCTACGTTATTGGCCCCGCAGGTTTTCCAAAAAGCGTAGGAAAGGATATGCTCTCCGCAGTGCTGCTGCATCCGGTCCAGCCGTACCGGCCAGTCCAGCTTCACGGCTACGGTCTTTCCCGGTTCCAAGGGAGTCCGGGTCCAGTGGCGCACCTCGGTCCCGTCTTCAGACGCATGATAGACCGGCACCGTATCCAGCCATCCCTGGTCGGACAATTGCCCGCCCCCTTCCGGAAAGATCACGGTCCGATCCAGGATCACTTCATAATGGTCCTCTTTCTTTTCACAGCTCTGGACTACCGCCTGGCAGCTCCGGAGCAGAGAATCGTTTTCATAGAGTTTTTCTGTCATGGAATATCACCTCGAAGGTTTCTCCTGTCTGGAAAAAGACCCGGACCTTGCCCGTCTGTTCCCACAGGCGGACATTGCTCCGGTGCTGGCCCCGCACCAGGGAGGCCAGCCTGTCCGGACAGGTGATAACCATATTATAATTCCCACGGGGCTGCTCTGCAATCTTTTGGAGCACCTGCTGCCCGATGCCCCAGCTCTTTACCTTTTCTCCAAATGCCGGATGGAAAGGCCCTGCCAAGATATGTCCCGGTGCACACAGTTCCCGGTCTGGCTGGAGGCCCATGCGGATCACCCGGATTCCAGCTCCCGTAAAAGCCTGGTACAGCGGCCAGCAGGCAGTCACCGCCTCTTCCACCGTCAGGGCCCGGTATCTCCCCTGGTGCCACAGCTCTGCCAAAGGCGTCCCCGCAATGACCAGGACCGGATAGATCCGCACCAGATCAGGATGGATGGCCACCACCTGCCGGCAGGTCCCGTCCAGGCTTTCCGTGCCCTGTCCCGGCAGTCCCACCATCAGCTGGAGCCCCAGCTGGAAGCCAGCTTCTTTGATCAATTGAGATGCCTTATGGATCTGGGCTGCAGTATGGCCCCTCTCAGCCATCTCCAGGACCCGGTCATCCAGGGACTGGGCTCCCAGTTCGATGGTCTCTACCCCATGGGCCCTGAGCAGTGCCAGGATTTCAGGGGTAATGGCATCCGGCCGGGTGGACAGCCGCAGCGATCCGAACAATCCCCTAGCCCGCCAGCCTTCTGCCAGATCCAGGAGTTTTTTCTGCCGTTCCAGAGGCAGAGCGGTGAAGGATCCGCCATAAAAGGCCAATTCATTAGTGGGATCTGGACGGACCCAGTTCAAGAGAGCTTCCATCTGCCGACTGGCTCCTTCCAGGCTGCTGTCCTTTTCTCCGCTGATGGTCCTCTGGTTACAGAAGATACACTGGTGCGGGCACCCGGCATGGGGGATAAATACAGGAAGAATCATCAGGATGGGCTCCTTTCACAAAGGTTCTGCTGCTAGATACTTTTCGTATTATACCCTTTCTGTACCAAATGATTCAACTCTCAAGGGCACACCATCGGAAATTCTAATATTCCATTGACAAAAGCATTGCAGATGATTAATATTATTAAGTATACAAAATTCATTTTGTAACATGAGCTTGAAAAAAGAAACGAGGGGTTTGTATGTCAAGTGTAAACATCGACTGGTCCAAACTGGGTTTTGCTTATCAGCCCATTGCCCAACGGTATGTAGCCAATTTCAAAGACGGAAAATGGGGTAAAGGCGGCCTCACCGACGATGCCAACGTCGTCCTCAATGAATGTGCCGGCATCCTGCAATACTGCCAGGAAGTCTTCGAAGGCCTGAAAGCCTACAAGACCAAAGATGGCCGTACGGTCACCTTCCGTCCTGACCAGAACGCAAAACGGATGATCGATTCCGCCAAACGTCTGGAAATGCCTCCTGTATCCGAAGAAATGTTCCTGGAAGCCGTAGACGAAGTCGTCCGTGCCAACAAAGATTACATTCCTCCTTTTGAAAGCGGCGGTGCCCTGTACCTGCGCCCGTATCTGTTCGCTACTGGCCCGGTCATCGGCGTAAAGCCTTCTGACGAATACCAGTTCCGCCTGTTCGGGACCCCTGTTGGATCCTATTTCAAGAACGGCGTAAAACCCATCACCATCTGCGTATCTGATTTCGACCGTGCAGCCCCCCATGGCACCGGCCACATCAAAGCCGGCCTGAACTATGCCATGAGCCTCCATGCCTACATCACCGCCCATAACAATGGGTTCGATGAAAACATGTACCTGGATCCTGGCACCCGTACTTATGTGGAAGAAACCGGCGGCGCCAACTTCCTGTTCGTCAAGAAAGACGGTACCCTGGTCACTCCGAAATCCGACTCCATCCTGCCCTCCATCACCCGCCGTTCCCTGATTTCCATCGCAACGGATATGCTGGGCATGAAAGTGGAACATCGGCCGGTGAAATTCTCCGAAGTCAGCGAATTTGCTGAAGCCGGCCTGTGCGGCACTGCTGCCGTCATCTGCCCGGTTGGCAAGATCGTAGACCACGGCAAAGAAATCTGCATCCCCAGCGGGATGGACGAAATGGGCCCTGTGCTGACCAAACTGTACAAGACCCTGAGAGGCATCCAGATGGGCGAAATCGAAGGCCCGGAAGGCTGGATCCACGAAGTGAAATAAGCTGGACTAAAAGGGGTGTTGCACGTGAACTGCAACACCCCCTTTGTCTAGGGGCAGCAAAGCTGCCCGTCACTGGTCACTTGTCACTGGCTGAAGGATAAAATTTGCAAGCAAATTTTTGAATGTACAAAATCGTTTTTTTACTGATAAAATCATTGTTTCTATTTTCCGTACATTCTTGGTTTTATATTATCTGGGGAACCCGCAGCCCGGGTTCCTTCCAGTGTCTAGTGACCAGAGACAAGTGACTAGTGACACCAAAAGAGGGGCTGTTGCGCATGCAACAGCCCCTCTTATTTCCCTCTCAGCGCTTCCCTTGCGGCGCGCTGTTCAGCTTCTTTTTTGGTCCTGCCCCGTCCTCTGCCCCGCTCTTCCTGGTTCACCAGGACGCGCATGACAAAAGTACGGTTGTGGCTGGGACCGTCGGCGGAAACTTGTTCATACACGATTTCTGCCGGTCCGTCTTTCTGTACCAGCTCCTGGAGCCGGGTCTTATAATCCCGGTCGATGCCGTCGGCGGTCAGTTCCGGGATCCGGCGGATCAGTAGCCGGTCCAGCAGTTCCGTCACTTTGGCGAACCCCTGGTCCAAGTAATAGGCTCCCAGGACGCTTTCAAAGGCATCGGCCAGGATGGAAGGGTTCTCCTCTCCATCCAGGTTGATCTCCCCCTTGCCCAGGAGCAGATGATCTCCCAGATGGTTTTCCGTAGCCAGCTGAGCCAGAGTCTCTTCACACACCAGGAAGGCCCGGAGCTTGGACAGCTCCCCCTCATCCATCCGGGGATAATGCCGGTAGATATAGGTGCTCACCACCAGGCTCAGCACCGAATCCCCCAGGAACTCCAGCCTCTGATTGTGCTGGGGCCGGGGATTCTTCTTAGATTCATAGGCATAGGACGTATGGGTCAGTGCCATATCCAGCAGATGCAGGTCATCCATAGCCATGCTCAGCTGGTGACAGAGCCCTTCCAGCTCTTTCTGACGCTGTTCCTCCATCACAGAAGCCCTCTTAGTCTTCGTACTTTTTAAAGCACAGGATGGCATTGTGGCCGCCAAAACCGAAGTTGTTGGAGAGAGCCACCTTCACATCGGCCTTCCGTGCCACATTGGGCACGTAATCCAGATCCAGTCCTTCTTCCGTATCCACATCTTCATAGTTGATGGTGGGCGGGATCATCCCGTTCTTGATGGTCAGGATGGTGGCAACGGCTTCTACGCCGCCGGCACCGCCCAGCAGATGGCCGGTCATGGATTTGATGGAGCTGATGGGCACTTCTTTGGCCCGGTCCCCGAATACCCGCTTGCAGCAGTTGGTTTCGTTCAGGTCATTCCGGTGGGTACTGGTACCATGGGCGTTCACGTAGTCGATATCCGCCGGGGTCAGTCCCGCATCCTTGATGGCCATTTCCATGCACTTCACCTGCATATCCCCTTCCGGATCCGGAGCGGTGATATGGTAGGCGTCACTGTTGTGGCCATAGCCCACCAGTTCGGCATAAATCTGGGCCCCACGGGCTTTGGCGTGTTCCAATTCTTCCAGGACGATGATCCCGGCGCCTTCCCCCATGACAAAGCCGCTGCGCTTCTTATCGAAAGGACAGGAGGCTTTTTCCGGAGCGTCGTTTTCCCGGGACAGAGCCTTCATATTGTCGAATCCAGCTACGGCAATGGGAGAAATGGCTGCTTCCGTACCGCCAGCCAGCATCACATCCGCGTCTCCGTACTGGATGGTCCGGAGAGCATCCCCGATGCAGTCAGAACCGGTGGAGCAGGCAGTGACGATAGCCGTGTTGGGCCCTTTCACCTTTAAGTCGATGGCGATCTGGGCTGCCGGCATATTGGGGATTTCCATAGGGATGAAGAACGGACTGATCCGGCTGGGTCCCTTAGAGACCAGCTTGCTGGCTGCGTCCAAGAAGGTATGGATGCCGCCGATGCCCGTGCCTACGCACACGCCGATCCGATCCGCATCTTCTTTTTCCAAGTCCAAGGCAGAATCCTGCACCGCCATCTTGGCACAGGCTACGGCGAACTGGGTCACCCGGTCCATCCGTTTTCCTTCCTTTTTATCGCCATAGTCCGCAAAGTCAAAATCTTTGACTTCCCCGGCGATTTTGCAGTTAAAATCAGTGGTATCGAACTGGGTAATCAGGCCGATACCGGATTTGCCTTCCATCAGGCTGTTCCAGAATGCTTCTTTGCCGATGCCGATGGGCGTAATCGCACTGAGGCCGGTCACTACCACTCTTCGTTTCAAAAGGATCACCTCTACTTAATATTGTCCAAATCTTCCTTGATTCGTCTAAAGATTTCATGAACCGGAAGGATTTCTTTGATTTTCCACATATTGGCCCCGGTAAAGACCAGTCCCGTCTCCAAGTCCCCCTGCTGGGCCCGGGTCAGAGCCCGGATGATACAGAAGCTGCGGGAGCAATGCTTCAGGCAGCTGTCGCAGGTGGTGGGTTTGAGAGGATGTCCCTCCAGCACCGCTTTGGAAAAAGGAGTCAGTACAGCACGGCCTTTGAACCCTACCGGGCTATCTATCTGAACCACGTCATCTTGGGTCATTTTCAAATAAAATTGTTTTAAGAAAGGAGATCCATTGGATTCCTCACTGGCAGCGAATCGGCTGCCCATCTGGACGCCACTGGCACCCATCTTCAGTAATTCCGCCGCATCTTTGCCGGTGACAGCGCCGCCAGCAGCAATAACGGGGATCTTCACCACCGAAAGGATTTCCGGCAGGATATCTTTAATGGAACGCTGGGTCCCCAAATGGCCCCCTGCTTCGGTCCCTTCCACCACAACAGCAGAAGCACCGAGCCGTTCCGCGATTTTTGCCAGTTTGGCATAGGATACTATCGGCACGATAGGAACATTGTATTCCTTGCCGACAGAAAACATATCTCTGGAAAAGCCAGCCCCGGCCACAATCAAATCGACTTTTTCCTGGGCCGCAGTCGTAATGAGGCCCTTGAATTCCCGGGCGGCTACCATGGCATTGATGCCGATCATCCCCTTGCCGTTGGATAATTTCCGGGCAAGACGGATTTCCTTACGCAGCTCATCGAAGGGCAGACCAGAAGCAGCGATCAGACCCACACCGCCTTCATTGGCCACTGAAGCTGCCAAACGCGCCGTGGACAAGCGTATAGCCATACCGCCTTGGACGATAGGTATAGTTGCTACTTTTTCACCAATCTTCAGCACTGGCACTTTCAACAAAAATCCCCCATTTCAGATCAAAAGATCATGGATAAAGTTCGGAAAGCCCCTGGAACAGGGACCTTCCGAAAATAATGGGATGCTATTATTTGCCTTCTTTATCCAACAGTTCGACTGCGTCTCTCACAGTGCGGATCTTTTCAGCCACATCATCGGGGATTTCAGTGTTGAATTCCTCTTCGAAAGCCATGATCAGTTCCACAATGTCCAGAGAATCAGCTCCCAAGTCATCGATAAAAGTAGAGTCCATCTTTACGTCTTCCGGAGCAACGCTCAGCTGGTCAACGGTGATAGCCTTTACTTTTTCAAAAGTGTCTTTTTCGCTCATTCCGTTTCACCTCCTTCCAATCCTCTAACATATAATGATACTACATTACCATGCCCCCGTCCACATTTAAAACCTGGCCGGTTATATAAGCAGCCTCCTCGGACACGAGGAATAAAACTGCATTGGCAACATCCTGAGGCTGGCCTGCCCGTCCCAGAGGGATGGTCCGTGCCATTTCTGCCTTCTGTTCGTCCGTCAGGACACTAGTCATATCCGTGGCGATGAACCCGGGAGCCACCGCATTGACGGTAATGCCCCGAGAAGCCACTTCCTTGGCCAGGCTCTTGGTGAACCCGATGACGCCAGCCTTAGCAGCCGCATAATTGGCCTGGCCGGCATTGCCCATCTCGCCCACCACGGACGCCATATTCACGATCCGGCCGCTTTTCTGCTTCATCATGGTCCGCATCACGGCCTTGGAACAATTATACACACCCTTCAGATTGGTTTCCATGACAGCATCCCAATCCGCTTCCTTCATGCGCATCAGGAGCCCGTCCCGGGTGATCCCTGCGTTATTGATCAGGATATCCAGACGGCCCAGTTCTTTCACTACCTGGTTCACGATGGCCTGGACTCCGTCCGTTTCGGCCACACTGCCCTGGACCAGGAGGGCCTTCCGGCCCATGGCTTCGATGGCAGCCTTGACTTCTTCTGCCGCAGCCGTATTCCCGGCATAGTTGATGGCTACATCTGCCCCGTGGGCAGCAAGGGTCAGGGCAATGGCCCGGCCGATGCCCCGGGAACCGCCAGTCACCAGTGCGACTTTACCGGTTAAAGTCATTTTATCTGACCTCCTTTAAATAAGCAAGGGTTTTTTCCAAACTAGCCAGGTCTTCCACATTCTGGCCGGCAAAGGACCGGTCGATCTTTTTCACGAATCCGGTAAGGACTTTCCCCGGACCCACTTCGATGAAGGTATCTACGCCATTATCCATCATGTACCGGACACTGTCTTCCCAGAGCACCGGGCTGGCAGCCTGTTTCACCAGGACCTGACGGATTTCGTCCCCCTTCTGTTCCGGACGGGCCGTGACATTGGCGATCACCGGGATCTGGGCATCCGCCACTTCGATCCCGTCCAGCACTTCCTTCAGCCGATCAGCAGCAGGCTGCATCAAGGTGCTGTGGAAGGGTGCGCTCACCGGCAGCAGGATGGCCCGCTTGGCACCGGCAGCTTTCAGGGCATCACAGGCTTCCTTCACCGCTTCCGTGGCACCGGCGATGACCACCTGGCCCGGGCAGTTGAAGTTCACCGGCTGGACAGCTTCCCCCCGTTTTTCCTGGATCTGGGCGCAGATTTCCCGGATCTTAGCGGTATCCAGGGCGATGATGGCCGCCATGGCCCCCTGGCCCACAGGAACGGCTTCCTGCATGAACTGGCCCCGTTTCCGCACGGTGCGGACGGCGTCCGCGAACTTCAGGGACCCGGCGCATACCAGGGCAGAATATTCTCCCAAGCTGTGACCGGCGGCCACATCCGGGAACACCCCGTTTTCGTTCAACACCTTCATGGCAGCAATGCTGCAGGTCAGGATGGCGGGCTGGGTGTTGTAAGTCAGCCGCAGCTGGTCTTCCGGTCCTTTGAAGCACAGGTCCGTCATGGAAAAGCCCAGGGCTTCGTCAGCTTCTTTGAATACTTCACGGACGCAGGCATAATTGTCGTACAGTTCCTTCATCATGCCTACGGATTGGGACCCCTGTCCCGGGAACACAAAAGCGATTTTACTCATCCTCTGGCCTCCTCATCTTTTTGCCATTTCACTACCAGGGAACCATAGGTGAGGCCGGCACCGAAGCCCACCATCACCACGTTCTCTCCTTTATGCAGCCGGCCTGCATCCCGTGCCTGGCAAAGGGCGATAGGAATGGATGCGCCGGACGTATTGGCATATTTCTCCAGGTTCACGAAGATCTTATCCGTGGACAGCTTCAGCCGTTTGGCGGCAGAATCGATGATCCGCTGGTTAGCCTGGTGGGGGATCAGGAGATCGATGTCTTCCTTGCCCATGCCGGCTTTTTCCAGGGCGGCCAGAGCGCTGTGGCCCATGACCTTCACCGCGAACTTGAACACTTCCTTGCCCACCATGTGGATGCAGTGTTCGTGGTTGGCCACGGTCTCTTCGCTGGCAGGCTTCCGGGAGCCCCCGGCAGGCATGGTCAGGTATTGGCCCCCGGCCCCGTTGGCCCCCAGGTCGACGGACAAGATGCCATACCCTTCTTCCACCGGTCCCAGCACGGCGGCACCTGCACCGTCCCCGAACAGGATACAGGTGTTCCGGTCCTTCCAGTTGAGGATCCGGGACAGGGTTTCCGCTCCCACCACCAGGACGTGCTTGTACAGTCCGCTGGCAATGGTCTGGCTAGCGATGCCGCAGGCATAGACAAAGCCGGAACAGCCCGCCGCCAGGTCGAAAGCCGCCGCATGGGAAGCTCCCAGTTTATCCTGGAGGATGCAGGCCACGGAGGGGAATTTCATATCCGGGGATTCCGTGCCCACCACGATCAGGTCGATGTCCTCCGCCGTGAGCCCAGCGTCTTCCAGAGCCCGCTGGGCGGCGATGTACGCCAGATCGGAGGTAGCCTGGTCCGGAGCGGCGATATGCCGTTCCCGGATCCCGGTCCGTTCCACGATCCACTGGTCGCTGGTATCTACCATTTTTTCCAGATCAAAATTGGTCAGTACTTTCTCCGGCACGTAATAGCCCATGCCCAGAAAGCCTACTGCAGGTTTCGTCATTTATAATTCACCACTTTCTTCGTCGTGCATGATTTCCTGGCGGATCCGCCCCACCACATCTTTCTGGGTCAGCTCGATGGCCACCCGTACAGCATTCTTGATGGCTTTGGCCTTGGAACTGCCGTGGCAGATGATGAAAGGAGCCCGGACCCCCATCAGGAGGGCACCCCCGTATTCCGAAGCGTCCATCTGTTTTTTCATCCGCAGGAGAGCCGGCTTCATGAGCAGGGCCCCCAGTTTGGCAAAAATGCCGCTTTCCATCAGGGTCTTTTTCAGGATCTCCATCACCGCGGTGGCCAGGCCTTCCATGGTCTTTAAGACCACATTGCCCACGAACCCGTCGCAGACCACCACATCCACGGTGCCCTTGTTGATATCCCGGCCTTCCACATTGCCGATGAAATGGATATGGGGATCCTGCTTCAGCAGGGGGTAGGTGGCCAGGCACTGTTCATTGCCCTTGGTCTCCTCTTCTCCGATGTTCAGGAGGCCCACCCGAGGCTGGGGGATCCCCAGCTGGAGTTCCGCATAGATGGACCCCATGATGGCATTCTGGACCAGCTGTTCCGGTTTTGCATCCACCTTGGCCCCAGAATCCACTAGCACCGTAGCCCCTTTCACATTGGGGATCACGGTAGCGATGGCCGGCCGTTCGATGCCCCGGATCCGGCCCAGGCCGAACAGGGCAGAAGCCACCGCGGCACCCGTGCTGCCAGAAGAGACCAATGCATCACATTCCTTTTCGTGGAGCAGCTGGGTGGCCACCACGATGGAGGCGTCCCGCTTTTTCTTCACACTGATCCCCGGATGGTCCTTCATTTCAATGACCTGGCTGGCATGATGGATGGTTACATGGGGATTCTCAGCCTGGTTCTCTCTGGCCAGTTCCTGACGGATCACATCCTGGTCCCCCACCAGTACCACGTCGCAGCCATATTCGTCCACGGCCTGAAGTACCCCTTTGATGATCTCTCCAGGGCCATAGTCCGTTCCCATTACGTCAACTGCGATTTTCATCTTCTTGGCTCCTTTGTTCCGGAATGGCTACGATCAGGAATTTGGCACGGAACACTTCCCGGTGATTGTTCCTGATCTTCACCCAAATGGTATATTTATCTTCCTGCTTCCGGACCACCTCGGCTCGTGCCACCAAGATGGCCCCCACGGTCACAGGGATCTTGTACTTCACATTGGCCACACCGGTAAGGGCTGCCGGAGCGTCGATCACCGCCAGAGCCAGGGAATTGGCCTGGGCAAACATATACTGTCCCCGGCAGACGCCGGTCTTCTGCAGCACCATTTCCCGGTCCACCGTCATCATGGAGATGCCGCTGACCCCGATTTCCAGGTCGATCAGTTCCCCGACGATGTCCTCACTGGTGATAGCTTTCAGCTTTTCCTGGGCATCCTCCGCCATATGGCGGGTCCGTTCCCGGAGTTCAGGGATCCCCAGTGCCAGCCGATCCAGCCGTACCGTCTGGATGCTCACCTGAAAAGTTTCGGCCAGATGCTCGTCGGTTAAAAACGGATTCCTGGCCAGCAGCTGCTGCAGGCGCTGCTGTCTCGCCTTTTTCTGTCCCACAGAACCCATCCTACCACCTACTTTTAGTACCTAGTCATAACACTAGAGTCCATTATACCAGAGTCAGGGTAAAAAACAAGACTTGACCGAGCAGTCTGTTCCAGATTTTACAGCTTGTTCATAGATTACCGGCCGAACACCGCTTCGAAATCCTGGCAGAATTTCTCGATCCCGGTCCGGGTCAGAGGATGCTGGACCATCTGCATCAGCACTTTATAGGGCACCGTGGCGATATCCGCCCCTACTTTGGCACATTCCACCACATGCATAGGATGCCGGATGGAAGCGCAGATCACCTTGGTGGTGATATCCGGGTACAGACGGAAGATTTCCATCACCTCTCGGATGAGACGGGTGCCGTCGATGGAAATATCATCCAACCGCCCCAAGAAAGGAGAAACATAGGTGGCACCGGCCCGAGCGGCCAGGATGGCCTGGGTAGCAGAGAACACCAGTGTCACATTGGTCTTGATCCCTTCAGAAGACAGGATCTTCACAGCTTTCAGCCCTTCTTCAGTCATAGGGATCTTCACCACCATATTGGGATGGATCTGGGCGATGACCCGTCCTTCCATCACCATATCCCGGGCCAGGGTGGTGCTGGCCTTGACTTCCCCGGAAATGGGTCCGTCCACGATCTGGGCGATTTCCCGAAGGGTCTCTTCGTAGTCCCGGCCCTCTTTAGCGATCAGAGACGGGTTGGTAGTGACCCCGCTGATGATCCCCATGGCTTCCGCTTCCCGGATCTCGTCCAGATTGGCTGTATCGATAAAGAATTTCATAAACCGCTGCTCCCCTCACATTGATAGTATCACTTCATCCTATCATTATAAGCCAGTTTGGAGGATTTAGGAAGAGGGCATAAAAAGGACACCGCCCCCGCAGGGACGGTGTCCTTTCCAAGGTTTTCCGGTTGCCCGGTAGGCCTTATTCTTCGTCTTCTTTCACGACTTCCTTACCATCGTAATAACCGCATTCAGGGCATACATGGTGAGGGCGCTTCAGCTCGTGGCATTGAGGGCATTCAACCAAGCCAGGAGCAGCCAGTTTCCAATTGGCACGGCGGGAATCCCGACGAGCTTTAGACATTTTTCTCTTTGGTACTGCCATTGTATTACACCTCCTAAACTCAACCTATTTCTCTAACAACGCCTTAAGAGCCTCCAACCTGGGGTCTATGGAATGGGTATCGCAGTGACAGTCCGTCACGTTGCGGTCCGCCCCACAGACAGGACAGATCCCCTTGCAGTCCGGTTTGCACAGGACTCTGGCCGGGATGGCCAGCAGCAGGGACTCCCTCAAAGCATCCGTAACATCAACCACGTCGAACTGATAGGTAAAGGCATCCTCTTCCAGTCCTTCTGTGCCTTTTGGATAGTACCGTTCTTCCACCCGGGCCCTCAGCTCCAGCCGCACATCTTTCAGGCAGCGGGCGCAGGTGCCATGGCAGACGAACTGTTCAGTGGCCTGGAGAAGGATCACATCGCCCCCGTTGGAAAGTTCCCCTTCCACCAGGATATGGCCTTCCAGGTCCGCATCCTCCGGCGTCAGGCTGAGCTGAGCCGGAGTAAGGTCGTACTGGAAAGATTCTGACCCTACAAGTCTCTTTTTGATTTCTGCTACATTGATTTTAATCATATTATCAACCGTTACATTATATCGACGAAAGCGGTCTTTGTCAAGCAAAAGCCCGGATTATCTTATTTGCACAGTCTCAAGGTATCTTGGGCAATGGCCAGTTCTTCGTTA
>SFHH01000159.1 GCA_004555735.1 Acidaminococcus fermentans | reverse complement strand
GTGCTGACCTTCTGGTTGGTGGCAAAGAGCTGGCTGCCGTTCACCGCATCCGTACTGTCTGTGCTGAGCGCCCCGGCCTGGACAGCCGTCACTTTCTGGCCGTTGGCGTTGAGCCCATTGCTGTCGATATAGGTCTTTGTGCCTACTTGATAAGCAGGGGCCGTCACCCCGCTGGCATCGATCTTCGTCTGGGCGGCCCCGCTGTTGAAAGTGGCATCGGTCAGGCCCGTCAGGCTCTTGGCCAGCTGGACCGTCAGGCCGTCGTTGCCGCTGGAGACCACGCCGATGTTGTTTTGGGTCAGTTTTCCCGCATCATTGATGCCGCCGGTGATGCTCAGGGTACTGTTCAGGGCCAGGGTGTTGGCTGTGCCCGTATCCCCGGCAAAAGTATAGCCGTCACTGGTCAGAGCCACCAGATGGGCGTTATTCTGGGTATCCAGATAGTCCAAGCGAGTCTTGCCGCTGGCGTCTTGATTGGACGTCAAATAGAGCTGGGAATTATCCTTTCCCTTGATGCCCACATATCCATAAGTATCCGTCCCCACGGTATTTTCGCCCAGGATGATCGGATAGTTCACCTTCCCCGTAGGACTGCTTTCCTTCTGGATCTGGGTCCCTACGTAGATTTTGTTTTCCTGGATTTCCGGTGCCAGGGTCACGGTCAGTTCACCCTTATCAGTGACCTGCGTGCTCAGGTTCTTGTGACTCGTGTCACCGCCAGCTCCTTTCAGGGTCACGGTGCCGCCGATGGCCACACTGGTGGGGTTGGTATGGGAGCCCGCTGCGCTATCCGCCCCGAAGGAAATCCCCTTGGCGGATCCATCAGCGTTCAGGATATTCGTCAGCTGGCTGCCGATGATGGCATCGGTGGACGTGCTGGAAATGGTACCGGCTGCTACATTTGTGATTTTCTTGCCCCCATTGTCCAGTCCGCTGGCAGTGAGGGAAATTCCCGTATTCCCCAGTTTCAGTCCACTGCCATCGATGGTGGTGGTCCCGAACTGGGCACTGGTCAGGCCTGTCAGTTCCTGGCTCAGTTTGACCGTCAGGGAGCCGTCCGCACTGCTGGCCTGGACCCCGATATTGCCGTCGCTGAGTTTGGCCGCATCGGCCCCGCCTTTGATCTGGAGGTAATTGGTGGTGGTGTCTTTTCCATACTCTTTAGCCCGCAACTTCCGGGAAATGACATTGGTCCCGCTCACCGTCCCGGATTCACTGTCGATCTGTACCTGGGAATTATCCCCGCCAAAGGTCAATCCATCGGTAAGGGTTGCCAGATGATGGGTATGGCCGGCCTGATCCGTATATTCCAGGCGGGTCATCCTGGATTTTCCTTCGCTGTCGGTATAGTTAAAATCACTGTCCGGGATGGGAGATCCGGCATAAGATGTAATCACGGCCGAAGTCCCACTTCTGCCGTTGATGCCCACATAGCCGATGGTGGCATCGGTATTGTCCGTTCCCAGGACCACGGGATGGTTCACCCGGCTGTCCGTAGGATTGGCCAGGGCCGAACCCACATCGATCCGGTCTTCCAACAGCTCTTTATCCAGCAGAATCTGGAGTACGCCGTCCTGGTCCACGTAAGTTTTCAGGTTGGTGCCGGAGTACTTCACATTGTCTTTCGTACCCGCGCCTTGGATCAGGATGGGGTTTTCTCCCAGTTTCCGGGAAATGGTACCGCCGACATTGCCTCCCACCTGGATGGTTTTATTTTCAAAGGCGGACAGATCGCTGGAAACGGCACTCAACTGACCGAAATTCACTGCATCTGTAGTGTCCGACCCGTCGGCCAGGCCGGTGATCTTCTTGCTGCCCATGAAAAGGCCATTACCGTTCAGGGAAATATCCGAAGTCCCGTCTGCCGTAGAAGCATTCTTTACGGTAATGCTGTTTTGGGCCGTCACAGAATCAAAGGAAGGCGTAGTGGTCATGACCACTTCCAGGCCATCTCCTTTGGCATTTTTCCTCACACCTAGGTTGGCGGTACTGGCTGCCCCGTCTTTCAGGGCATCCCCGGTGAGACCGCCTGTGATGTTGAAATTGCCGCCCAGGGACTGGGTGACTTTCTGGTTGTCATTGCCCGTAAGGGAAAGCCCTTCCTGTTCCACGGCTTTCAACTGGGCCACATTCACGGCGTCTGTATCGTTGGTGCCGGCAGCCAGGTTGGTGATCTGCCGGGTGTATATTTTCTCCCCAGAATCTGTCTTAAACTTTCCCCCTCCCAGGGAAACAGCTCCTATGGTAGAAGTCCATACGGAATCAGCTTGTTCCGCCTTTTTTTTGCCACTGAGATATCCTGCCAGGCCAGCAGCTGTACTGGCCTGGGATCCTGTCCCTAAGGCCACGCCGCCGGTGGCAGTAGTACTGGAAGTGCCACCCAGAGCTACACCGCCATAACTAGAGACAGTAGCACCGCCGCCCAAAGCCACGCCGCCAAAACCAGAGGAATTGGAGCTGTTGCCAAAGGCAATGGCCCCCGTTCCCTGCGCTTTGGCGTAGGGACCTATGGCCATGGAACTAAAGAGCGTATCATCATTCGATGCACTTCCTGCTAAAGAAGAATAGCCGATAGCCAGGGAGCCCACTCCATAAGCTTGGGCCTTATTCCCCGCTGCCAGAGAATTGTTCCCGTGGGCCCCATCGTTCAGGTAATTGCTGCCCGTGCCCGTATCGGTGGCATTGACGCTGTAATAGCGGGTGGCCGTCTTGGCTACGTTCTGTTCCACTTTTTCGATGGACTGGGTCACCCCATAGAGCTGGCTGCCATTAATGGCGTCCGTGGAAGTGCTGCTCACCCGTCCTGCTGCCACATGGGTGATGGTCCGGGTCTGTTCCGACGAACCGCTGCCAGAACCTACACTGATGGTCCCAGTAGGATTCGTACCAGCAAAATTATACGTAGTGGAATCGGATGTTTCCCCATAGGTATCCTTGATAGACAGAGAAGACGTACCTACGGTATCCCCATTATTCACTTGAGAACCGGCACCTAAAGCGACACTGGTCTTATTGCCGTTTTCTGCAGCCACATAAGCGCCGCTGCCCAGGGCTACGCCTTTATCTCCGTTAACCTTTGCGTTATAGCCCAGGACCGTACCTTCCGTGGCATTGACTTCGGCCGATGTACCTACGGCAGTGGCATGTTCCTTATTGCTCGTAACTTTGGTCTGATAACCGATGGCTATACTGCCATTGCCCGTACTGCTGCTGTTCTGGCCCAGGGCCAGGGAATCGGTGCCGCTAGCCACTGCGCCGGTACCCAAAGAAGCAGACCCGCTGGCCGTAGCCTGGGCATCGGCCCCGATGCTCACAGAAGCACTGCCGGTGGTAGTATTGGAATCAGTCATGGCCCCGATATGGACGGACCGTTCCGCCGTAGATCTGGCATTCCCGCCGATGGCCACGGAATTGGCATACGCCCCGGAACCATGGCCGATGGCTACGGCATTATCATTTTGGGCGCTGGCATTCTGGCCCAGAGCTACACTGCTGGTGCCATTAGCCACGGAACCGGTACCGATAGCCGTCGCCCCCGTATTGGAGGCATTGGCTCCATTGCCCAGGGCCGTCCCCTGGGTCTTGGCCTGTGCATTGACCCCTACAGCGGTAGACTGGGTCCCTGTAGCCCCATCGTTGTTGTAGTTGCCGGCATTTTTCAGACTGTCATCACTGTCCGAGGCATTGTTCTTCGTAACGCTGACAAAATGGCCGCCACTGCCAGAGCCAGAACCGCCACTGGTGCTCAGGTCAAAGGTCCGGGAGCCATCATCATTGTATATGGGGGTGATTTTCACCGTGCCATCCGCCGAAGAAAGCTGAGTCATAGAAGCTTTCAGCTGGGCCACGTTGACGGCATCATAATCATTGGTCCCGGCAGCCAGCCCAGTTAATTGACGAGTAATCCATTTGGATTTGTCCCCATTGGAAGTGTCCCCGATAGAAACCCCTGCCGTAGTGGATTTCCAAATTGGAGAAGAAATAGCACTCTGGAAGGTGCTGTTCTGGACATTCCCCCCATTGGAGCCTTCCCAGGGCAAATAGCCCTGGATACCGGCTTTAGTTGCCCAATTAGAAACGGAGTATGCACCAAGTGCTACCCCGTCTTTCGAATCAGAGTCATCTACTTTCGCTCCATAACCGATGTGGTCCTATGTCAAGTTTGAGTACAAGTTAAATTGAGGTTTCTATCAATCAGTTATCCAGCAATCAAAGCTGCCTTTTTCTTGTAGTTTGCATATA
>SFHH01000158.1 GCA_004555735.1 Acidaminococcus fermentans | reverse complement strand
CTGCAGTCCGGGCACTCTTCCTGTTTCAGGAACTTTTCTACTCGTTTCATGCCCTTTTCGTCCTTCACCTTGGACAATGCATTTTCCACCGTGCGCACCGCATTGAAATAGGTGAAATTCAGCTCCACCAAATCATGGCCCTTGTTGGACTGGACCAGGATGTGTTTCTTTTCCGCCGGGCCATGGAACACCATATCCTTCTCTTCCGGGGTCAGATCCCGGAAAGGTACATCCGTCCGTACCCCCATGGCCTGGCACACCTTGATCATGACAGTGAACATCAGGGAACTCCAAGGAGCCACAGCCCCCTGTTCGATGGTCTTGCTCTCATCGGGAACCAAAGTGGATTCGTCCACAGTCCGTACAATGCCCGTGCCTCCGCACCGGGGACAGGCGCCCCGGCTGTTGAAAGCCAGGTCTTCCGCTCCCGGAGGTTCCACCCGTGCCCCGCATTCCGGACAGAAAACAGGCTGTTCCGCCGCTACCTTCAGGGTAGGCGGCAGATAATGGCCATTGGGACAGCGGTGGCTAGCCAGCCGGGAAAACATCAGCCGGAGACTGTTGAGCAATTCCGTGCCGGTGCCGAAAGTACTGCGGATCCCCGGGACCCCGGGCCGTTGGTGGAGGGCCAGGGCCGCC
Organism: Acidaminococcus fermentans; assembly: GCA_004555735.1. Lineage (GTDB taxonomy): Bacteria > Bacillota > Negativicutes > Acidaminococcales > Acidaminococcaceae > Acidaminococcus > Acidaminococcus fermentans_A. The sequence continues at coordinate 3,710 of SFHH01000158.1, read as the reverse complement.
GGGATATACAGCACCTGGTCCACCGCCGCTTTGGCCGCCTGTGTCATCCGGCGCCGGGTGTAGGTGGAAAGGGATTCCAGATAGCGCCGGGACCCTTCTGCATACAGGACGCCCAGGGCTAAGGAAGATTTCCCGGATCCGGACACCCCGGCTATCCCCACGATTTTGTGGAGGGGGATGTCTACATCGATATTTTTCAGGTTATGGACCCTGGCGCCTCGGACCTCGATGTGGTCAGGGACGGAGGGAATGTGTTTTTTGCTCATATCATACGCCTCCTTGATGGAAAGCCGTTTTGTTTATCATAGCACAATCTGCGGGCCTACGGCCGCGTCTGACATCTTTCCAAAATCCCCGCGCCTGGGTTATTTGTCATCGAACAGGATCAGCCCGCCCCGGCGGCGGTAACCGGTGTGCCACAGTTCCTTCAGTTCCAGCCACCTCCAGGTTCCGTAGGTGGTGACCTTTACGGCACAAATATCCTCGAAAACATCATAGCCGGTAAGAAGATACCAGTGCCAGACCAGGTCAGAAAAAGAAGGCTGCCTGTGCTTCAGGGTCAGGACTGGAACGGGCCAGCCTCCGTCGATCTGCTTTTTGACCGTTTCCAGAGTGGCGTTATAAGGACGGCACCCCTCCCAGCCTTCCAACCGGATATCTGAAACACCCCGGTCTTCCAGGTACCTGCTGAATCCTTCTTCATAGATTTCCAGCCGGTCAATACCGGTAAACCGTGGCCGGAGATAAGGTTTCATGTCCATCCCCAGAGAAATATATTCCTGGCGGGAAAGTTCTTTCCTGGCCTGGGGACAGGCTGCTGTTTTCCCTTTATACAAAGCAAAATACAGGCTGCAGTCCACAGCCGTCACCGCCGCACAGCCTCCCAGCTGCATCCATTTATCCTGGGTAAACCATTCCTGGCTGCCCCCAAAAGCACCTTCAATGGTGAAATAAGGAAGTTCCCTCCTCATGGAATCACCTTCTTTTCTAAATTCGATTGACGAATTATATCCTATCATAAAAATATGAAAAATATCAGGCATGGGAAAAAACTTACGATTTCCGACCCAGGACACAAGAGAGATTCCTGAGCAATGCCGGGCTGTCCTCTACGGATCATCAAAAGTTGGCGCAGAGCCTCTGGCCACCTCCCCTACCCGCTAACGCGGGTCCTTTCCCCCTTCCAGGGGGACACACTAGGCGCACGAGATGGGTCCAGATGCGCGAAAGCGAGGATTTTGGTTCGTGGCATAGTACATGGACGTACATGCCGTGGGCCAAATTCCCCGCTGACAAAGCAGATGGCTCCGACTCTCTCCAGGCGCACGAGATGGGTCCAGGTGCGCGAAAGCGAGGATTTTGGTTCGTGGCATATGCCGCGGGCCAAAATCCTCGCTGACAAAGCAGATAGGTCCATATCGTGCGCCTGGGTCATGCGTTAGCTCCGTGCCTCGCTAGGGTCCACCTGCTCAAACCCGAACCAATCCTTTTCCGGGTTCCAGATCAGCCGATAGACGGTACCATCCTGGAATCCTCCAAAGTCATATTTGGCCAGGTAGAGATTACCCCGATGGGTCATGATGGAATCGATGTCCACCCCATGAGGGGCGTAGAAATTCTTGCTGTTGATGAATTCCTGGACTTTTTTCCCTTCTTTGTCGTAACCGATGAGCATGGTTTCGAAGAGGCAGTCCGAATGGGATATCCCCGGTGTGATGCTGTAGAAAAAGCGGCCGGTGTCGGTATCTTTCAGCTGTTCGATGCTGTAGGTGATGTGACGGCTGGCATCTTTGGGCCGGATGTCCTGCCAGAGAGCGCTGTCCTGCTCCAGGAAATGGCCTTTCCGGACGGCCACCAATGCCGGACTGCCCATACGGGTACGGCCTCCCAGGAAATGCATCTTCCGTTCCCCTTCGGAAAAGTCTTTTTGGACCACTTTGGAAGAGGTATCCGGGAGCTGGAGAAAAGCCCGTTCCATGGGGATGAAATGACTGGCCAGCGCCGCTGCCGGCATCCCCAGCACCAGCAGCAAGGAAAGTAAGAATCGAATACCCCGCATCATAAGAACACTCCCTTTCGTTATGTCTGATGATATGGTTATTTTATCATATTTCCAGACAGCTGTCTCGGTGGCCTGAAAAGACGTCAGGACCGGCCCTGGCGGGCCTCTCAGGAGTCGGACTTCAGCTTTGTCCGCTTTGGATGCAGTACCGATCTGCCCATCGCCAACAAGCTGACGTCTGGAATCTGTAGGCCTCTGGCCGTGTCTGACGTCTTTCTTCTTCCCCCGTCTCCTTCCAGGCGCAGGAGATGTACCCAGATAGTTGAAAAGACGTCAGGACCGGCCCTCACGGGCCTCTCAGAAGTCAGACCTCAGCTTTGTTCGCTTGGGATGCAGCACCAGCTGCTCAATCACCAACAAGCTGACTTCTGACATCTATAGGCCGCCAGGCCGTGTCTGACGTCTTTCTTCTTTCCCCGCTGACAAAGTAGATAGGTGCATATCCCGCGCCTGGGTTATGCGTTAGCCTTTTCGACCCTTAGTCCTGATTCGGATTCCAGCTGCTTCCGGAATATTCCAAAGGATGGGCGTGGCTGAAAGAGGCGCCGCAGCTGGGGCAGCCGGTTTCTGCGCAGTCGTTGCAGTAAAGGGCACCGCAGTTTCCACATTCGTAGAGAACGGGGCTCTTTTCCGCTTCCCCTTCAGCGCTTTCACAGTAGCCACAGGAGTTGCTGTTCTGGCCTGCTTCTTTTTCCAGGGACACTTCCACTTGACGGTCCAGACCTTCCTGATTGGGGGCCTTTTCCGCATATTCCGGGAAGACGATGGAATTTTCCTTGAAAATATGGACGAACACATCATTGATGAATGCTTCCAGCAGCTGATAGGTCCGTTTGAAGGTGGCACAGGCATCGGCTGGTACGGTGAAATGATCGGTGAGGGCTTCGATTTCCTTGATGATGTCCCCGGCGGCGGAATGATCGGCTTCCAGGTTCTGGACCAGGGTGAGGATTTCCAGGTTGGGCTGAGGATAGGTCCGCATCAATGGGAACACCAGCCGTTCTTCCCGGGCAAAATGTTCTTCCAGGTCGGTTTTCAGGGTCCCGTACAGATGATGGAGCCGGGTGAGCAGTTCCCCGTGATGGACATAATGGACCAGGAGGATCTTATTCAGGTCCGTTTCGATTTCCGCCATATATTTCCGTTCGTCCACATGGTGGGTGGCTTCCAGGTCCTGGAGCATGTCAGGAATGGAAAGCTGCTTGAACCGGTCCAGGGATTCCTGTTGGCTGCCGGTTTTGGTGCTGTGGCTGGCAATGTATCCGTTCAGATCCGCCACCACTTGTTGGGCATCCAGGTCCGTCCCTTTTACCGCTTCTTCCAGAGGGATTCCACCGCCGCAGCAGTAATCCAGATGCAGTTCATTAAAAAAGGGGATGGTCTGGGGATAATCCCGCACCACTTCAGCCAGGGTATTTTTTACAGTAATCATGGAGCATTCCTCCCGTAGTTGTTTGATGGTTTAAGTATAGCGGAATGCTGGGATTACGTCCGTTGGTATGACAACGAGATGAAGAAAGACGTCAGAACCGGCCCTGGCGGGCCTCTCAGAAGTCAGACATCAGCTTTGTTCGCTTGGGATGCAGTACCGATCTGCCCATCGCCAACAAGCTGACTTCTGACATCTGTAGGCTTCCGGCCGTGTCTG
>SFHH01000157.1 GCA_004555735.1 Acidaminococcus fermentans | reverse complement strand
GGCATCGTCAGCGGGATTTCCAACATCGTCCGCTACCTGGTGACAGCGGAAGGCCAGAGCAACCATGGGGGTACCACTCCCATGGAGGACCGGCAGGATGCCATGGTGGCCATGGCTAAGCTCATTGTCTTTGCAGACGCGGCCTGCCGGAAGATCGGCCACAGCCTGGTGTTCACCGCCGGGAAAATCCAGTGCCGGCCCAATGCGGCCAATGTGGTCCCTGGAAAGGTCACCTGCACCTTTGAGATGCGCAATGTGGACCGGCAGTACACTGACGGATTGATCCGGGAAATCCGGGCTGCTGTGGAACGGATCCCGGACGCCCGTTTCACCATCCGGCAGCTGATCCACAAGGACAGCGCCCTGTGCGATCCCCTGCTGATGGAAGCCTTTGAAAGGGCGGCGGACAGCTTGGGGGCCACCTGGCAGGTGATGCCCAGCGGCGCCGGCCACGATGCGGATTCCATCGCCCACCGGATTCCGGTAGGGATGCTGTTCATCCCCAGCCACCTGGGCATCAGCCACAGCGGCAAAGAATACACGGCTCCAGAAGACGTGGAGCGGGGCGGGGAAGTGCTATACCGGACCTTGGTGGAGCTGGACGGGACGGTCGGATAAAGAGGGAAGGGGGCTGCACGTTCTGTGCAGCCCCTGGTCTCGAGACTCGAGACCCCCAAAAGGGACTGCTGCATGGGCGGCAGTCTCTTTTTATTGACTCCCGTCAAACCAACTGATAAGATAAGATATACATTTTCCATAAGGAGTTGAAGGGATTGCTGCTGATTTTTCTGCAGGGAGCTGCAGACGCATTGTGGGGGACACCGATGACGCTGGTCCTAGTGGGCATGGGGCTGTATCTGAGCCTTCGGTTCCGCTTTTATTACAATTTCCGCCACTGGGGGTTCCATTTCCGGAACACCTTCGGCAAGATGTTCCAGAAAGGGGAAGGGAAAGGGACGGTCTCCGGATTTGCCGCCGCCTGCACCGCCATGGCCAACACCATCGGAGTGGGGAACATCGGCGGGGTGGCTACGGCCATCGTGTCCGGGGGCCCCGGGGCGGTGTTCTGGATGTGGGTGTCCGGCTGTCTGGGCATGTCCACCAAGGCCTGTGAGATTATTTTGGGCCAGCGGTTCCGGGTGAAGTATTCCCAGTCCATGGATGAATACATGTGCGACCGGTCCTTTGTGATGAAAAACGCCCTGGGCTGGAAACGGGGGGCCCTGCTCCTGTCCGTGGCCTGCTTTACCCTGGGGCCCTGGACCTGCAGCGTCCAGACCGAATCGGTGGTGGGGGCCCTGAAGGAAGCCTTCGGGATCCCGCCGGTGTACGCTGCGGCTTTCCTGGGAATCACCTGTTTTGCCACCATCTTCGGGGGACTCCAACGGATCTCCCGGGTGATGGAACGGGTGGTGCCCTTCATGGCCCTGCTCTACATCCTGGGGGGCCTGGCCATTTTGCTCCAACACTGGCAGAAGGTGCCCGGGGCCCTGGCCCTGATCATCCGCAGCGCCTTCAGCCCGGTGGCCACCGCCGGGGGCTTTGCGGGGGCCACCATGAAGGATGCCATGCGCTACGGCATCGCCCGAGGCCTCTATTCCAACGATGCGGGCACTGGCTACGGGATCATCGCCCATGCTTCGGCCCGGACGGACCATCCGGTACGCCAGGCCTCCTGGGGATGGGGAGAAGTGTTCCTGGACACCATCGTGGTGTGTTCCGTCACTGCCCTGTCCCTGATCCTGACCCACGCCTACACGGATTTTCCCGGCCTGGACAGTGCCCGGCTCACTACTGCCGCTTTCCGGGTCTCTTTCGGGGAACCGGGGGCCTGGTTCCTGGCCCTGGCCATTACGGTCTTTGCCTGGACCACCATCATCGGCATGTATTACAGCTGTGAGAAATCCGTCAACTACGCTTTCGGAGATACCCACAGGAACCGGATCGGCACCCGGCTCTACATGTTCTACTACATGATCCCCTGTGTGGTGCTCTACCATGCCCAGGCCGATGCCCTGTGGGCCATGACGGACATCCTGTCCGCCATCTATGTGATGATCACCATCCTGTTCATCGTCACCCAGCAGAAGGAGATCTTCCGGCTGTTCAACGATTTCTGGTTCCGGTTCCTGCCGGCCAAAGCCCGGGGAGAGAATCCTCCCGTGGTCTCCTACGGGACAGTGGAAGATGAGGGACAGTGAAGAGGGAAGAGAAGGCCGGCGGAGATCCTGCTGCAGGCATATCGAATAAAAGGAGAGATACCATGAGACAGACACTGAAGAATATCCTGGACCAGGACAAGATCCTGGTCATTGACGGCTCCATGGGCACGGCCCTGGAGAACCTGGGAGCCGATCTGAACAACAGCCTGTGGACCGCCCGGGTGCTGGCCGACCGGCCGGAACTGGTGAAACAGGTCCATCTGGAGTATTTCCGGGCCGGAGCCGATGCAGGGATCACCTGCAGCTATCAGGCTTCCATCCCGGGGCTCATGGCCAACGGCTTTACGGAACAGGAGGCAGAAGACCTGATCACCCGCTCTGTGACCATTTTCCAGGAAGCCCGGCAGGAATGGTGGGACCAGGAAGGAAAGGCCGCCGGACGTGCCTGGCCCTTGTGCCTGGCCGGAGTAGGGCCTTACGGCGCCTATCTGGCGGACGGATCCGAATACCGGGGCCATTACGGCGTATCCCGGGCCAACCTGGAGGAGTTCCACCGGCGCCGGGCGGAACTCCTGTGGCAGGCCGGGGCGGATGTGCTGCTGTTCGAGACCCAACCCTCCCTGGAAGAAGCTCTGGTGGAAGCGTCCATTGCCAAAGAATTGGGGGCTGCCTTCTGGGTGAGCTTTTCCTGCCGGGACGGGCTCCACATCTGCGAAGGGACACCTCTCCGGGAAGCGGCGGCAGAAGTGATCCGCCAGTTCCCGGAAGTGGAGGCTCTGGGGGTGAACTGCACCAAACCGGAATATCTGGTGAACTTGATCGGGGAACTGAAGGCCGCTTCTGATCGGCCTGTTTTCGTCTATCCCAACAGCGGAGAAGAATATGACCCGGTGACCAAGACCTGGCACGGAGTGGGGACGGACCGGAAGTTCGGCGATTATGCCCTGGATTATATGGAGGCCGGGGCGGTGGCCGTAGGGGGCTGCTGCACCACGGTGGCGGACCATATCCGCCAGGTGGCGACAGCCCGGGACCGGTTCCTGGGAGTCCATCATGGAGCGTGACCGGGAGGGAAACAAAGCCGGTGGGGGAACCATCACCACCTACACCGGTCTCCAGTTCGACCCGCTGGACCCGGTACCGGAAACCATCCGGATCCAGGATATCGCCCATGCCCTGAGCCTGCTGTGTCGGGGCAACGGCCATGTGAAGACCTTTTACTCTGTGGGCCAGCACTGTCTGGCGGCGGCCAAAGAGGCGGCGGCCCGGGGCGATTCCCGGCGGGTGATCCTAGGAGCCTTGCTCCACGATGCCACAGAATGCTACCTGTCCGACGTGCCTCATCCCTATAAGGTGAACATGCCTAAATACCGGGAGTTGGAAGACCGGCTGCTCCAGGCGGTGCTGGAACGGTTCCTAGGGGGACCGTTCACCCCGGAAGAGGCGGCAGAAGTGGAACAGATCGACCGGGCCCTGATGTACAGCGACCTCCACCATCTCATGGACCACCCGGAAAACCGGGACCAGGAAGGGATCCTGCTTCGGCCGGTGGATTACCGGGTGCGGCCTTTTGGAGAGGTGGAGCAGGAATACCTGGCCTGGTACCGGCAGTACAGCCTCTGAGGACGGGAGCCCAGCTGGAAGGGCAATAAGAACATTCTAATAATTAGAATAAAACACAATGTATTACCACCTGGAACAGTTGTATGTTATAATGGATATTGTATAAAACCATTAGGCTGTTCTTAACTATTAGGAGGTTGAGCAATGAACAATCCGAACCCCGTTAAAATCGTGGAAACGGTTCTGAGAGATGGCCATCAGTCCCTCTGTGCCACCCGTATGCGCACCAGCGATATGCTGCCCGTACTGGAAGCCTTGGATGACTGCGGTTTCTATGCCCTTGAAGCTTGGGGCGGCGCCACTTTCGATTCCTGCCTGCGTTTCCTGAACGAAGATCCCTGGGAACGGCTGCGTACCATCCGGAAACATGTGAAAAAGACCAAACTGCAGATGCTGCTCCGTGGCCAGAACATCCTGGGCTACAACCATTATGCAGATGATGTAGTGACTGAATTCGTCAAACGGAGCGTGGACAACGGTATCGACATCATCCGTATCTTCGATGCCTTCAACGATACCCGGAACCTGGAAACGGCTATGAAAGCCACCAAGGCTGCCGGCGCCCATGCCCAGGGCACCCTGGTATACACCATTAGCCCGTATCATAAAGACAGCGACTACCTGAAGCTGGCCAAGGAATTGGTGGAAATGGG
>SFHH01000156.1 GCA_004555735.1 Acidaminococcus fermentans | reverse complement strand
CGGTGGATGGAACAGCTGATAGCCAGGCCTCCCAGATTAGACGTAATCACCGGCTCCCGGGCCAGGACCGTCCGCCCTGCCCCAAGAGAAACCAGCAGGCAGCCCAGGAGCAGCCCCCGCCCCACGATTCGGTTCACTGTCAGCATAGGAAAACACCTCTTTCTATAAGCAAGATGTCAGATCGGCCCGCCAGGCCTTTCAGGGATCAGAAATCAGACCAACCCTGGCGGGTCTTTCAGGAGTCAGATGAAAGCTTGTTGGCGATAAGCAGTCCGGACCTGCTGCTAAATCGGACAAGGCTGACGTCTGATGTCTCAAGGCCCGTCAGGACCGTGTCTGACGTCTTAATCAGCCCCTCTCATCGAGCCGTTTCAGCTGCAGGGCCACAATATTGCCGAAATCACACTGGTCTGCGATGAAGTCACAGGTCACATGCAATTTCCCCTCCGGGTCCATTTTATCGATGAAGTCCAGCGCCCTGCCTTCCTCCATCCAATCTCCATCGATGGCCACAGGCCCTAAGAGACAGGCGGTGAACACGATGGTCCCCGGGTTTTCCTCGTCCCCTTCCCGGTAAATGGCCTGTTCCAGAGGTCCGGACTGGGGATCCAGCTTCTGCAAAACACCGTTAAGCCCAGCCAGTGCCTCATCGATTTTATCTATAAAAGGCCGTGCTGCCTCCGGACTCATCCGGAATTCATAGAAATCCGGTCCCTGGCAAAAATTCACATACCCATAGACCGCCGTTTCCACCGTACCAAAATCCATATCCTCCGCCAATACAAAGCTCATGATAACCCCCCCTTTTGTTTTCCTGCTTCCAGTATAGCAGAAAAAGTGGGGAGAATTGGGTACAGAATATCGTTTATCGTTACGGAAAAGATGCTCTGTTGCTTTTCACCCTGCGGCCTTTTCGATCCGCTTCAGGATGGCCATGGCATTTTCTTCACTGGCTTCCGTGGGATACAGGGCGCTCCGGCTCAAGTCCCGCTTGTACTGCAGCAGGGCATCCAGATTCAGATCGAAAGATGCGTCTTCCGGAAAATCCGTATCCACAGCCATGGGCAAATATACGGTCACAGCCTTTTTCTGTCCGATCCGGTACGCCCGGTCCGTGGCCTGATCTTCCTTGGCTGGATTCCAACAACGGCTGAGATGGATCACATGATTGGCTCCGGTAATATTCAGTCCTACCCCGGCTGCTTCCGGGGACAGCAGCAGCAACTGGAACCCTTCGGACCGGTTGAACTGGTCCACCATTTTCTGTCTGGCCACAGCCTGTGTGGTCCCGTTGATGGGAGGCTGCACCTGAACTCCATAGGCCTTTTCCAGTAAAGTCCTGAGCAGCAGCTGCAGTTTCCTGCTTTCCAGAAAAATCAGGGCTTTTTCCCCTTTGGCCCGCACCTCATCCAGGATTTTTCGGGTCCGCATCAGCCGGGCGGACGATCCGAAGAAAAGATCCGGATCGCCGAGAGGATAGTTCTTTGTCTTCTCCCTGCCAAGGAAAGGACACAGAGAAATATCCCGCAGCCTGGCAATGGCCTGAAGCATGGTCATGGAATTTTCTCCAGGCTGAATTTCCTGCCGTGCCGTCCGGACCACTTCCCCATACATTTTCCGCTGTTTTTCCGGCATGGGATCTTTGAACCGAAGGATTTCTTTGGCAGGAAGCCCTAGATTTACATCTTCCTTCAGCCGCCGGATGAAACAGGGATCCAGATTCTTCCGCAGTTGGTCCCCCAGCTCTTTCAGCAGGGCTCCATCGTTTTCCATGTTCTTCAGCTGGCTCTGGTAATGGCTGTTGAAATCCTTCAGGGATTCCAGCTTGCCCGGTTCCACAAAGTCCATAATGGTCCACAGATCCGTCCAGGAGTTTTCCACAGGAGTCCCTGTCAGCGCAAGACCAAAATCGCAGTTCATGGCCCGTGCTGCTACAGAGGTCCTAGTGGCCGGATTCTTGATTTTCTGGGCTTCATCCAGGATCATAACGCTCCAGGCCACCCGGCCGAAAGAAAGCTGCAGTTCCCGCAGAGTTTCATAGGTGGTCAGAATCAGATGGTTATGACTGTAATCAATCTGCCGTTCCCGGTCCTGAAAATCCAGCATGGAAACTTCTTTCAGATTGGGGTCCGGGGGCCGGAAATAACAGCGGCTTCCGTCCGGATTCCGGGCCCAGTGTTTTTTCAGCTCACTGCCATACATGGGCACAATACCATCGAATACGCCCTCTGCCACAAATTTCCGGTATTCTTCCATCCAGTTCTGGAGCAAGGAAACCGGTGCTACGATCAACACCGATGCCATGTCCCTGCTGCCATAGGCTTTCTTCAGTGCTGACAAGAATCCAAAAGCCTGCAGGGTTTTCCCCAGACCCATATCATCTGCCAGCAACACCCCATGACAACCACTCTCCCAGCAGGCCGCCAGTTGTTCCATTCCCACCTGCTGATGGGGCATGGGGCGGATACCCTCTTTGAGTCCCTTGCCCAGAAAGCTTCCCAGACGGTTCCCGTCTAGCTGCTTTTCCCGTTTTGCTTTCCGGAAATGATATTCCTGAGAAAGGAAATTCTCCTGGATTTGCAGAGACGCGTCTTTTTTCTTTTCTCCGGTATTTTCTAGTCCCTGTACCTGTTCCGTTTGTTTTTCTGCAGCTTTTGCCTTTAGCTGATCCACATAGTCCAAAAATTCTGGTGTCAGTTCCACTTCCTGACTGCCCAGGACGATCCGTTTTTCTCCCCGGTCCAGAGCATCGCTGACCTTCAGGAACAATTCCGGATAGTCCTTTTCCTCCAGATGAAGTGTTTCCGTCTTATGGGCTGAACCTTCCCGGCCATCTTCTTCAACGGTTCCTTCTGGAGGCAGCCAGCTCCGTCCGGAGCTGAGAGAAAAAGGCAGATCCGGAGCCAGGAATTCCCCAATGGAAACCACCCTGTCCCCGTACACACCCAAATCAAAATCAAAGGCTTCAGAGCCGAAAACCTCCCGGGGATGTTCTGCCACCTGTCGGGCCGCCTCCGGAGACAGCCGCTGGCACTGGCGCATTTGACGGATGCCTTCCGCCTGTTCTGGAGTGAAAACATACTGGGTCTTGTCCGGCCCATAGATTTTCCGTGTGTTGTAGGGATTGCTCCGAAACCCCTGGTCCAGCGAATCTGCTTCGATCCGGGTATAGGAATCCCCATCCCTCCGCAAGAGGACCGGCAGTACGGAAAAAGAACCGTCCGGATTCTTTTCCAGCCGCACGGAAAGCTTGTCAGCTGTAACAACTTTCTGCCGTTCCATGAACCGGTCCAGGGTGGCATGGATTCTTTCCGCCCGTTCCTTGATCCGGGCCAGCTGAAGAGTATTGTACTGACTGACTTCCCCTCTGTCCTGGATTTTCTGGCTCTCCCGGTTGCTTTCTTCCACCAGGCTCAGCAAATCATACTGGTCACGGTTGAACCGGTAACAGGTTTCCCGGCTCAGCTCCACAAAGGACCCCACCACTTTGATTCCATAAAAAGGTGTCCCGTCCGGACGCAGGTATTCCTCTTCATATCGAAAGGATGGGGAGCCCAGGCTGCCATGACTGCGAAGGGTAATTGTATAAGGAAAATAATCCGGTAGTTCCAGGATTTCCGAAATTTCCGGATCAAGGTCCACCGCCTGGACATGGGGCAGCAGGAATCCTTCCGGTTCCTCCTCCACTTTCCCTTCAGAGGCCAGGATTTCCAGCTGTCCCTGGATCAGAGGCCAGTCTCCTGTAGGTTCTGTTTGGTGACAGGGATAAAAATATCCTTTCTCTTGGGCTGTCCAAAAGTGGTGGTTGGTCATATTTTACCTCCATCGGCTTTCTTTGGGCCGTACTCCACAGTGTCTCCGCACCCATTCATTGACCTTCCGCTGCCAGGAACCGGTTTCTGAACTGGAATGGACAAAATCTGCCTCCACATTGGAAGCCTGTGTAACGTCCGAATAAGAAAAGCCTTTATACGTATATTTCGCCTGATAAAAAGGCAGGGGTTCTTTTCCCCTTTTCCAAACCCTCAGTTTGCCATTGTGGCTGGCTTCTATAAAAACATAATCTCCAATGCTGAACATCAGCAGACTTCTCAGGGAATCTCCCGACCCGTTTAGCCGTCCAAAGCCCATTCCCTGTTTGGCCAAATCCATGCGCCAGGCGATCCGTTCCGCATCGGGGCCCAGGAACACCCGGGTATAGTACATGGCATCCAGATACTTTTCCCAAAAGTTTTTCCGGTATTTCCACATGTTTTCCGATGTGGCCACCTGGCGTACCGTCTTGGAAATGATGGTAAAAAACAGGTTCAGATCGTTCTTTTTCAACCAGGACAGGAAAATTTCCCGGGCTCTTTCCTCCACATCCACCCAGTTCAGTCTGGCTCCCGGATCCCGGGGATCTCCCAGCGCCTGGAACAGCAGGATCCGTACTTCTTTTTCTCGGTTTCCGTCACCGGACCGGTCTGTCAGGTAAATCATCTTTTCCGCTGCATAAGGGACCATGTTCCCACAGGATTTGTCCTCACAAATTTCTTTCAGCACGCCGAACAAT
>SFHH01000155.1 GCA_004555735.1 Acidaminococcus fermentans | reverse complement strand
CCAGGAACACGCCGGAAGCCAGCAGGATCATGGGCATGGTCAGAGCGGTGGCAGCGTGCATCTTAATGGCACGAGCTTGGTCCTTGGCGGTGTGGAAGTTAGCGATCAAGGCCACAGCCAGACCAAACATGAAAGCCCCGTACAGAGGGATCTTGGTGAAGCACAGCAGGCCGATGACGAACAGGGTCAGGATGCCGTTGAACCAGATCATCTTGGGACGGCGCATGAAAGCGGCGTCATCAGCGGACAGATCGTCATCGGCGGATTTTTCATCTTCATCCTCAGACAGTTCCGCAGCTTTACCGGTAGGATTCAGGCCGGCGCCCCGTTTCTTTTCCATCATACCCATGTAAGCAGCGAAGATCAGCAGGATCACCAGGCCAACGCCCTGGAGAGGAATCAATTGCTGCCACAGCGCATTTACATCAGCGTTCAGCACTACGCCGGTACGGGCCACAGGGCCGCCCCAGGGCAGCAGGTTCATGATGGACATGGCGGCACCGATGATGCAGACCAGCACTACAGGACGCATATGCAGCTTCTTGTAGATGGGGAGCATAGCGGGGATGGTGATCAGCAGGGTGGAAGCCAGAGCGCCGTCCAGGTGGGAAATGACGGCGATGCAGGCGGTAGCCACGGTCACCATGACGATGTTGTCACCGGCTTTTTTAACCAGCCAGTTCACCATGGGGTCGAACAGCCCCATATCCCCCATCATGGAGAAGTAAACGATGGAGAAGATGAACAGTACAGCAGTGGACCAGGTCTTGGTCACACCAGCTTTCACGAAACCAAAGATTTCAGCAGGAGAGAATCCGCAGATCAAAGCTGCGATGACAGGTACCATCACGAACAGAGGTACCGGGTTGGATTTGCCGCGGATCAGGGCCGCCACAATGATCACAACCATCAGGAAACCAACAACGCCCAAGAACATAATGCATTTCCTCCTTTGGATTGGACTGGTGCTTCCGGGGCGGGCAGGCCGCCGGAAGCGGATTGGATGAATCCTTTTTTCTATGGCTCAATAGTAACATATGAACTTTCTGAAAACTAATATAAATAAGAGTATAAAAGATATAAGAAAATTCTTATAAAAAGGGCGCAAAGCAAGGCAGGATGCGGGGAAACGGGAATGAGAACAATTATCTGAAGTAATCGGAAATAAAAATAACTTGGGAAAGTCCGGGTGCCTTCCTTCGTTCAGTGACCATAGACCAGTGACAAAAAAGCCACCCCCAAAGGGATACCAGGCCGCAGGCCAGGGAGATCCAGGACAGGACCCACAGGCGGGGAGCACAGAAGGTGAGCAGTTCTTTGATGGAGATACCAGCCAGGCCGCAGGCCAGGAAGGTAGTAGCAGCGTGAGGAGTGACCATGACGCCGTAGTTCTTCCCGATCAGCATGGCCATGGCCATGTTGTGAGGATCAACGCCGAACTGCTGGCCGACGCCGATGGCCAGAGGCAGCAGGCCGAAGAAGTAGGAGTCGGTACCCAGCATCATGCCAATGGGCACAGCGAAGAACCCGAACACATCCTGCAGATGAGGCCCCAGAGCAGCCGGGACGATGGCAATCAGCATCTTGGCCATGGCCTTCATCATACCGGTCTTGGACAGCACACCCAGGAACACGCCGGAAGCCAGCAGGATCATGGGCATGCTCAGAGCGGTGGCAGCGTGCATCTTAATGGCACGAGCCTGGTCCTTGGCGGTGTGGAAGTTAGCAATCAAGGCCACAGCCAGACCAAACATAAAAGCCCCGTACAGAGGGATCTTGGTGAAGCACAGCAGGCCGATGACGAACAGGGTCAGGATGCCATTGAACCAGATCATCTTGGGACGGCGCATGAAGGCGGCGTCATCAGCGGACAGATCGTCGTCAGCGGATTTTTCGTCTTCGTCTTCAGACAGTTCCGCAGCTTTACCGGTAGGATTCAGGCCGGCGCCCCGTTTCTTTTCCATCATGCCCATGTAAGCAGCGAAGATCAGCAGGATGATCAGACCGGCACCCTGCAGAGGCAGCAGCTGCTGCCACAGAACGTTAACGTCCGCATTCAGCACTACACCGGTACGGGCCACAGGGCCGCCCCAGGGCAGCAGATTCATGATGGACATGGCGGCACCGATGATGCAGACCAGCACCACAGGACGCATATGCAGCTTCTTGTAGATGGGGAGCATAGCGGGGATGGTGATCAGCAGGGTGGAAGCCAGAGCACCGTCCAGGTGGGAAATAACGGCGATGCAGGCGGTAGCCACGGTCACCATGACGATGTTGTCACCGGCTTTTTTCACCAGCCAGTTCACCATGGGATCGAACAGCCCCATATCACCCATCATGGAGAAGTAAACGATGGAGAAGATGAACAGTACAGCAGTGGACCAGGTCTTGGTCACACCGGCTTTCACGAAGCCGAAGATTTCGGCGGGAGAGAACCCGCAGATCAGAGCAGCGATGACGGGAACCATCACGAACAGAGGAACCGGGTTGGATTTACCACGGATCAGAGCTGCCACGATGATGACAACCATCAAGAAACCAACAACGCCCAAAAACATAGTGCAATTTCCTCCTTTGGAAATAAAATGGGGTGTCCCCGAGACGGGCTGGCCTCGGAAACCGGAAAATAGAGTGCAACAAACACCACTACATAGTACCATAGGAACATTCTGAAAACGAATATAAAAATCAAAATGAAACTCATAAGCATATGCTTATAGAATACCTATAAAGCCAGTCTGGATGCGGGTTTCCACCAGAAAACAAAATTGTTTCATTTGAACATAAATAGAGATAATTTGAGAAAATTTTAATAAAAGGGGCCGTTTCATGCAGAAGAGCCCCGTCATACGTCATAGGTCATACGCCGATGGAAGCCAGCTTTGCTGGCGACGAACGCAAGAAAACCTTTTGAATCCTTTATTAAATTTTAAAATCAATTTGCTAAAATGGATTTCCATAAGCGTATGACGTATGACAAAAAAGCCACCCCGGTCGGGATGGCTTTTTTATTGATTCAATCAGAATTCAGCTTTCTTCACTTGACGGACCACGTCCATGATGGAACCGTCACGGGCTTCGATGATGCCCACGACCCGGTCGCCGAACTGTACAGGGTCAGGAGTGCCCACCATCTTGTAAGCGGTATCCCGCAGTTCTTCGATGGTGCAGATGGGCAGATCGGTGTCTTTTACAGCATCGATGATGTCCTGCCGACGGGGATTGATGGCGATGCCGTAGTCGGTGACCACCACGTCAACGGTCTCGCCCGGAGTGGTGACCGTGGTGCATTCGGTGCAGATTGCCGGGATACGGCCTTGCAGCAGCGGAGCGATGACGATGGTGCATTTAGCACCGGCAGCGGTATCCGGATGGCCGCCCTGAGCCCCGGTGATCACGCCGTCAGAGCCCACGACCACGTTGACGTTGAAGTGG
Source organism: Acidaminococcus fermentans (assembly GCA_004555735.1). Lineage (GTDB taxonomy): Bacteria > Bacillota > Negativicutes > Acidaminococcales > Acidaminococcaceae > Acidaminococcus > Acidaminococcus fermentans_A. The sequence goes on along the minus strand of SFHH01000155.1, from coordinate 2,431 downwards.
GTATCTACTTCCAGTGCGCCCAGGATGACATAATCCAGCTTATTCACATAAGCACCCTTGTTGAAGGGGTCAGCATACTGGGAAGTGGTGATTTCGTAATGGTTGGGGTTGGTCTTGATGTCTTCGATGGAAGCCATATCGAAATCCTGGGTATCGGCAATCTTGTCGATCAGGCCTTCATGCTGGAGTTCGCAGATGGCCTGGGCAATGCCGCCCATGGCAACCCCGATATGGATGTTGTCTTTCCGCAGATGTTCAGCCAGGAACTTGGTGGAAGCGATGGAAGCACCGCCCACGCCGGTCTGGTAGATGAAGCCGTCTTTGTACCAGGGCGTATGCACCATGAAATCAGCGGCATACTTGGCCATCAGGAGCTTTCTCTGGTCAGTGGTGGGTTTGGCAGCGCCGGTAGCGATCTTGGTGGGGTCGCCGATGGCGTCCACTTTGACCACATAGTCTACGTTGGTCATGTCGATGGAAGCAGGTACGTTGGGGAAGGGGACCAGGGTATCGGTCACCACGACCACTTTGTCCGCATACTGGGCATCCACAGCAGCATAGCCCAATACGCCGCAGTCAGCACCGTTCTGGCTGCCGATGGCACGGCAGTTGCCCATATCATCCGCACTGGGAGCCCCGATGAAAGCGATATCGATGTGGGTTTCGCCGGTTTCAATGGCACGGACACGGCCGCCGTGGCCCCGCATGATGGCCAGGCCTTTCAGTTTGCCGTTGGAGATGGCTTCCCCGATTTTGCCCCGGACGCCGGAAGACTGGATGTTGGTGATGGTCCCGTCTTCAATCATGGGAACGATGGGGTTTTGGGCCTTCCCCAGAGAGGAAGCGCAGATGGTCAGGTCTTTGATGCCCATCTTGTGGATGGCTTCCATGACCATATTGACCACATAATCCCCTTCCCGGAAATGGTGATGGAAGGACAGGGTCATACCGTCTTTGATGCCGCATTTCTTCAGCACTTCTTCAATGGAATCCACTACTTTGCTATAGCTGGGATCCATCACAGGAGCCACCGTATGGGTAGCTGCCTTGTATGCAGCCAGATGGTTCACGAAGCTTCCCTTGAAAACGTCTTTCCCGGTCTGCTTCAGGATTTCTTCAGGAATTTCTCTACCTACTGCGTTCTTCATCTTATAAATCCCCCTTATAGACACCGGCAGCCTTGGCCATGGAAATGGTTCTCTTGGCGCCGTCATAGAAGGCGATATCCAGCATCTTGCCGTTCAGCTGGAACACACCGATACCCATAGCTTTCTTGGTATCGATTTCCCGGACAACCGCTTCAGCCCAGCGGATCTGTTTTTCAGTCGGGGTGAATACGTCATGGCAGACAGGGATCTGGCGAGGGTTGATGATGGATTTCCCATCGAAGCCCATTTGTTTGATCATTTCCACATCCTTGCGGAAGCCTTCCATATCGTCCAGGTCAGTGTACACAGTATCGAAGCACATACGGCCGGTAGCCCGGGCAGTGATCACCATCTGCTGACGGGCACCCATCAGTTCCACACCGCTCTTGGAAATGCTGGTCTGCAGGTCACGGGTATAGTCCCCGCCAGACAGGGCGATCCCAAACAGACGGTCGGAAGAGGTGCAGATGTCATACAGGTTCAGCATGCCTTTGGTGGATTCGATGGCAGCCATGATCAGGGTGCTGCCAATGGGACGATGGAATTCTTTTTCTGCAACCAGGATATGTTCTTCTACGATTTTGATATCTTTACCGGATTCAGTCTTGGCCAGACGGATGGCGTCGCAGCCGCCGGCGACGGAAACACGGATATCTTCTTTCCAGTGAGGAGTTTCCAGGCCGTTGATCCGGACGACTCTTTCACAGCCATGATAATCGATTTCTTTCAGGGCATGGAACAGGGAGTACCGGGCAGCATCCTTCTGGTTTTCGGCAACAGCATCTTCCAGGTCCAGCATGATGGAATCGGGTTTATATACATACGGGTCTTTGACCAGGCTCGGTTTCTGAGCGTTCAGGAACATCATGGATCTTCTCAGACGCTTGAAATTCGGATTCGTATTGATAACCATATTACAGCACCTCCCAGGGATTCGGCGTATCAGGATCCTCGTTGACAGAACGGAATACTGCGCCTTCCACGCGTGCTTTTAAAGTGCAGTCCAGAGCGCCCTTGTCCACGACAGAAACCTTTGCGTTGGTCACGTCCAGCTTCTTCAGGGTATCCAGGACAACAGCCTTGATCTGCCGTCCATATTGATGGATAACGCTGCTTTCAACAGTGAGCTCAATGCCGTTGGAACCGGGTTCTACGGTGATTTGGGCATCGGAAGACTCAACAGTGCCAGCCATGGCTGCCTTCTTCAATTCCATGTAAAATCACTCCTTCTAAACAGTTGTACAATGTACATTATGATGCACTTAGATAGTAACACAGGAAAA
>SFHH01000154.1 GCA_004555735.1 Acidaminococcus fermentans | reverse complement strand
GGATCCCGGTCCAGGGCTGCCGCCAGGTTGGCTCCACTGCCAATGGCCACCAGGGTCACCTCTCCAGGATTCTTCCGGATGGTCCGGACAATGAAATCGGCTGCCGCCTCCTTCCGGGGCTGCAGTTCCGGTTCCCGGTGGTACCGTTCCCGGTATACCTGCTGCCAGGAAGCCGGACGGGGATAGCCGGCGGCTCCTTTATGGCTGTCGAAATTCTGTCCGTACAGGCGTTTTTCTTCCGCCATATGGGCAAACCGGTCTTTCCGGGTGGGTTCATTCACCCCCATGAACACCGGGATATCCTTCCGTCCCATCCCTTCCAACTGACGGATGGCCGCTGCGGTCCCGGTTTCCACCCAGGTGTTCCCAAAGACGATGGTCACCCCTTCCAGCTGGATGTTGGGGGCCTGGGCCAGCATCATCATGGCCACCCCGTCATCCAGCAGTTCCACCATATCCGTATCCAGGATCACCTTTTCCTTCTCAGCCGCCAGCCCCCGCCCCAAAGGGGCCAGGACCGCAAGCGCCAGGATCCCCACAATACGAAAGAATTTTCTGAAATCATTCTGTATCTTCATTGTCTTCACCTCCTGTCTCCAGTATACCGGAAGCAGGAGATTTCCGCACTGTACTAAAGTACAGGGTTGAGAAAAATGGAGGGGTTTTGCACAAAAAGTACAACACCCCTCCATTTTGTCAGCTGTCAACGGTCAGCGGCCGATAGAAATCAATTTTCAAATTGATTTTAAAACAGCATAAACCGTAGGGGGCGCAGGCCCGGCGCCCCGCAGAACACATGGTCAACTTCTGATTTGGCGGGCAGCCGGGCCTGCTGCCCCTACAGGTACGATTTATCCAATTGTTGCCCTTGTTCAAAGCCAGTTTACTGGCTTCCTTCGGCAGTTGACAGTTGACTGCTGACAGGGTCTGTTGCCCCAGCAACAGACCTACTCCCTCCCTGCATACCCCTTCTCTGCCGCTTCCACAGCCAGTCCCACCAGGCTTTTGTGGCCGGTTTTGCTGAGCATGTTGCTGATGTGGAAGCTGACGGTCCGGCGGGTCAGCTGCAGCCGGTCGGCGATTTCCTGATAGCTCAGATTCTGGCAGACCAGGTGCAGGATCTGGATTTCCCGCTGGGTCAGGGTGGCGTTGTAAAATCCAAAGGTGGTCCGTTCCTGTACATCCGGGAACAGATGCTCCCCCTCCATGGTACGGTGGATGCAGTCCACGAACTGGTCTGCAGCACTTTCTTTGTAGATGAAACTGTCCGCCCCCGCCTCCTGGGCCAGTTCCACAAAATGCACATCCTGGAAACCGGTCATGATGATGACTTTGATCTGGGGAAAATGCTTTTTGATCTTCCGGGTACATTCGATGCCGCTGGTCTTCCCTTCCATGCAGATATCCATCAGTACCACATGGGGCTTCAGCCGGCCGCAGGCTGTTTCCACCATTTCCGAAAAGGGCAGCTGCCCCACCACCTCCAGGTCTTCATAAGGTTCCAGCAGCCTGGCCAGCCCATCCAGCAGGATTTTCTGGTCATCCACCAGCAGAATACGGATCATCGTTCGTCCCTTCCTTTTCTTCCATCCCAAAACGGATTTTCAGTATAAAATGAGGGGTCCCGGAAACGTCCAGTTTCCCGCCCCGGCTTTCCACTTTTTCCCGGATCCCGGTAAGCCCGCCTCCTGCCTGGACGGGTCCGGTGCAGCCCAGTCCATTGTCCTGGATCAGAAGGTTTTCTTCGTCCAGGACCAGAGCCACCTGGCTGGCCCGCCCATGGCAGACGGCATTGGTCAGGGCTTCCCGGATGATCTGCACATACAGTTCCCCTTTCCATTCCTTCTCCGGCAGATTTCCCCGCACGGTGACCAGTACCCCCAGCTTCCGGTACACAGAGACCAGTTCAGCCAGCCGCACCTGGGGTTTCACCCGGATTTCCTGCCGCACATCAGAAAGCATGCTGACCAAAAGGGGCATGATTCGCTGGTAATCCGCAAAATTCCTGTTGTTCAATACCTGCTGGAGCAGGCTGATCCGCATCCCCATCAGATCATGGATCCGGATCCGGATTTCCCGGAGGGTTTCCCGGCTCTGGATTTCCTGGACATGCTGGAGCAGTTCCTTCAGCTCGGCATTTTTCTGCTGCAGCTGCCGGTTCTGCTGGTCCAGGGACTGGTTCAGCCGCTGGAGTTCCGTGACATCACTGGCAGTCAGCTGCCAGTGGGACTGCCCCTGGAAATAGATCTTGACCCGCTGGAACAGCAGCCAGCGGCCGTCCGGCAGCCGGAAAAGCAGCCCTCTGCCCTGGTTTTCCCGATGCAGCCCGGGCCTGCGGACTTCCTGGAGCAGGTGCCACAGCATATTGCCGTTCCGGATCCCCACCCCCAGGACACTTTCCGTATACCGGAACAGGGCCCGGTTCATCAGCACCGGTTCGCCGCTAGCCAGCGAGATCAGGACCCCTTCCTCTAAAGAATCAATGGCTTCCTGAATGGAATACTCCGTGATCTGCATCCGTTTTTCCTGGATGGTCTCCGGCAGGAGATCCAGGGACCGCACCAGAAAAAGCCCCAGGGCCAGGCCCATCTCCCAGGGATAGCTCCCGTCGAAAAAGGGCAGAATCGCCATTCCGGCCAGGCACAGGGACAGACACCCGATTGAATCTCCCTGCTGCCACAGGGTCAGCACCAGGAGACTGCCGCCAAGGACCAGACGGAACCCCGTACCATAGGGCTCTTCCCGGCCCAGCTGGATATCCTGGATCAGATCGCTTTCCAGGAGGATCAGGAGGACCAGGATCACCCCTTCCAGCGCTTTCCGGTGGCGAAACCGGAACCGGGGAAGGGGTTGGAGGAAATAGATCAGGAGGCTCTGGCTCATCAGCCCCACAAAGCCCAGCAGCACCAGCACCCGGTGGAACAGGGGTCCCAGCTTCACAAAATCTACCATGATCCGTCCCCCTTCTGGTGCTGAAGAACCAGACTGCTCCCGTATTCCAGTTCCCGGCAGAACAGGCCCCTGCCATAACGAGATTGATGCTGCGCCACAAATTCCCGGACCCAGGGCCGGGGATCCCAGAGCAGGGACAGCTCCCATCCCTTCTCACTTTCTTTGAAGCAGCAGATCTGGGAACTTTCTCCCTGGCGCACCGCCTCTTCCGAAGCCTCCTCCAGCAGCTGGAAGAAAGCCAGGGCCGTTGTCACCGGCAGCTGCCCCTCCAGACGATCGTCCACCAGCGTCTTCACCCCGGTCCGTTCCAGGTAATGGCAGAGTTCCCGGACCGCCAGCTGCAGTTCCCGGACCGGCAGACAGTTGTCTTCCCGTCCCCGGAGCAGCAGCACACACTGCTTCTTCAGGTAGCAGGCCAGCACATTGAGCCGGGCCACCAGCTGCCGGGCCTCAGGGCCCCCTTCCGCCTGTGCCAGGGCCCGGGCATATTGTTGGAAAAGAGGACCTCTGGTCTGGAGGATGCCCTCCACTTCCTCATAGATCCGTTGCCGGGTCTGCTGATGGATCCGTTCTCTCCGGATTTTTTCCCAGTTCCGCCGCAGCCGGTAGACCCGTTGGAGGGTCAGGGCCGTCAGTTCCAGTTTTTTCTTCTTCTGGCGCAGTTCTCCCATATCCTGGTACCATACCACCTGCCCTCCGGAAATGGGCATGGTCCGCCGCTGCCAGTCTCCGTCCGGAGGGACGGGCAGCTGTTCGCACTGGTACACCACACGTCCCTGCCGGTCCAGGATGGTCAGCCCCAGGCGGGAATGGAGAAAGCAGTCCCGATACTGACTGTTCCCCGGCAGCAGCCGGGAACGGAGCAGGGCTTCCATCCAGAGGAAACCGAAAAATGCCGTCCACAGGACCAGTTCACTCCGGAAGATCCATGAAACCCGCAGGATATAGCTGGCAATGTATCCTCCGTACAGCAGGATGACCGTAAAGGGCTGCCACAGCCTCTCCAGACTGATTTTTTCCCGGAAAGCCCTCCAGCACAGCCATCCATTGGCCAGAAGCAGCTGGGCCAGATAACTGAACAGGATCAGGTAATACACAAAGCCATAGGTATAGATATCCTGGTGGGGATTGGTACTGGGCTGGATCTGGAACACCAGCTGATGCCAGTCATTGGTCAGGGCCAGCCCGGCTAAAAGAAGGTCAACAAGCAGCAGGCCCTGGAGCCAGCGGGGAAGAGCCCTGTCTTCCGGGGTCCGGTTGCTGGCATAGCTGATCCAGACCACCAGAAAAGCCAGCAGCCCCATGCAGGGATAATAGCCGTACCAGAGCAGGCGGGCCAGGGCAGCCCAGCCGGTAATCAGGGTCAGCCGCAGCAGCCGGATGGTCAGCCAGACCAGCCACACCCAGATGCTCCAGCCCACCGCCTCCCGGGCCCCCAGCTGGAAGATCCGTTCCCGGAGGGACCCACCCCACAGGATCACCCCGATCATTATGATCAGATACAATACAGGCAGAGGAATGCCAAACCGGGGTTCCCGCAGGAACGGCAGGAGCTCTGTCATTTCCTGTAAAAATTGCTCCATGGTCCCCTCCCTCCTGTCAAGCTAAGTGATTAGCATGACTTTTTCCTCATTATACCATGAAGGAAAGAGAAAGAAAAAGGGACTGCTGCCTGCGGTATG
>SFHH01000003.1 GCA_004555735.1 Acidaminococcus fermentans | reverse complement strand
GACCCAGAGTTATGTCTACGGGGATCCTTCGGAATTCAGCATGAGCCAGGAAGAAGTGGCCAACCATCCTTTTGGCATCCGGGAAAAACTGGTCCTGCTGGTCTTGCTGATGGGTATCCTGATCTTGATCTACGGTACTAAAAAATATGGCTGGTATTTTACGGAACTCAGTGCCCTGTTCATGATCATGGGGCTGCTGTCTTCCTTTATCATGGGATGGACACCCAATGAGATTGCCCGGAAGCTGTCCCGGAATTTCACGGATATCGCAGAAGCCTGTTTGATGATCGGTATCGCCAGAGGAGTGCTGATCGTCATGCAGCACGGCCATATCATGGATACCTTCGTGTACGGCCTGTCTCTGCCCCTGGCTTCCCTGCCACGGATCATTTCCGCGGAATGTATGCTGCTGGTCCAGACTCTGCTGAACTTCCTGATTCCATCCGGTTCCGGACAGGCTGTGGTGAGCATGCCCATCATGGCGCCTCTGGCGGATCTGCTCCACATCCCCCGTCAGCTGGCGGTGCTGTGCTTCCAGTACGGGGATGGGCTGTCCAACATCCTCTGGCCCACGGCGCTGGCTCCGGTCTGTGCCGGGATCGCTGGGGTGAAGATCGCAAAATGGTGGAAATGGTTCGTACCTTTGTTTTTGATGCTCCTGGCCACCCAGATGGTGACGATAGCCATTGCGCTGGTGATCAATTGGCAGTAAAAAAGGGGGTGTGAAAAAACCACACCCCGGTCACGGGCCGCGAGTCACGGGTCGCGAGCCTGGACGTTCAAGTCGTTTGTTCTTTTTCTATAGAATGATAAGAGAAAATCCACCGAAATCTGGAAAGCCGAATCTTCGGGCTGCACCAACAAGCCCGCGACTCAAGACTCGCGACCCGCGACCAAAGGGGATGTGAAAAAATGATTCTTTATTTTTTCACATCCCCTTTTTTTCGCTATCCGGCTTGAAGAATCTCCGGATCACGAAGGGCACGCCCATGGCCAGCATCAGCACCCGGACCAGTTGATAGGTCAGGATCACGGCCACATCCTGGTGCATTTCCATACCGGTGAGGCACATTTCGGCGATGCCACCGGGGGCTAGGGCCAGGAAGCCCGTCAGCGTGGAAAAACCGTACAATTGGGACATAAAGACGGACAGAGCGGCGCTGGAAGCTACCATCAGCAAGGAACCCAGGAGCACGTTAGGAATCAATTTCCGGGTCTTCAGCAGTTTCTCCCGGTCCAGCATGGTGCCGATGTACAGGCCGATGTGGAGCTGGGCAAAGGCCATGGCCGGAGAGGGTACCCGGGGAACCCGACCCATCCACAGGGCAAGCAGGGCCGTGACCATAATAGGCCCCAGCAGCTGCCCTGTGGGCATGTGGACCTTTTTGGCCAGGGCCTGTCCCACCAGCACTACCAGGACCACCAGCAGCCAGCTTAGATGGAACAGACTCAGGAAATCCGCCCTGGAGGCATCCCACAGGCTGACTCCTGCCAGGCGGGTGACCTGCCCGCCGAATAGATGGATGGCCAGGAGGGGGACGCTGATTTCCACTACGAACAGCCGCAGGCACTGGGAGACTACCACCACGTTTTCGTCCGCTTCTTCATAATCATCCATCAGGACGGTCATGGCCGTCAATCCTCCCGGCAGACAGCCCATGATGGAACTGAGCAGATTGGCGAAGGTGTGCCGGTGCATGTAAATGGCCACGCCTACCGAGACAGCCAGAGTGAACAGGCTGGCACCCAGGATCCCCAGAGTTTCCTGACTCAGCTTGAAAAAGGTATCCGGTGTGCAGTTGCTGCCGATGCCATAGCCAGCCACCCCCAACATAAGTCCCCGCCAGGAACGGGGCCAAAAAAAGGTGTTGTCCAGAAAGGTACGGAGAAGAAAACCCACGGCGATGCCTCCCAGCATATAGGGAATGGGGATGGACAGCTGCCGCAGCAGAAAGCCCGTCAGGGCCGCTGTCAAGAATGCGGTGAATCTTTTCATGGAAAAAAGCTCCTTCCGATGGTAGAAAATACCGGTTTGTACGAGAAGATAATTTTATTATAGACAATCTCTTCCATAGTGTAAAATCTTAATAGTATAATAGGATCATAGAAAAAATGATATGACACATAGAGGAGGAAGCGAGATGTTCCATGAGAAATATCTGCGGGATTTCCTGCTGGTCTGTGAAAAAGGGAATATTACAGGGGCTGCCAGGCAGTTGGGGGTTTCCCAGCCTTCTCTGAGCCGGATCGTCAAGGCTGTGGAAAAAGAGGCCGGGATGCCCCTTTTGGTACGGGATCCCAATGGGGTCTATCTGACCCAGGCCGGAGAGATCTATGCGCAGATGGCGCGGAATCTGTTGGTGGAATACAGGAAGGCACTCCAGGAAATCCATGATCTCCGGGATTCCCGGAGCGGGCAGATCCGTCTGGGACTTTCGCGGATTTCCAGCGAGACCCTGCTGCCGGTGATCCTGGAACAGTTCCGTACCCTGTATCCACGAGTGGAACTGCTGCTGACGGAAACCTTGATCCGCAATCTGAATCCCCTGCTCCATCAGGGACGGCTGGATCTGGCCCTGACGTATTTTTCGGATGATCCAGATCTGGAGTATACAGCGCTGCTGACGGATACCGTGTATCTAGAGGCGCCTCCGTTTTTCTATCAGCGGCAGCCGGGCTGGACGTATGGCACCAGTAATGTTTTGCAGGGAACCTCTTGCCTCCAGCAGCAGCCCTTCATCCTGCTGAAACCGGGACGGGGACTGCGGCATATGGCGGATACCTTTTTCCGACGGGAAAAGCTCCGGCCCCGGATCGTCCTGGAAACGGACAGTGTAGAACTGGCCCATCGCTTGGCTCTGGCAAATCACGGGTTTGCCTTGGTCCCCGGGTTGGCTTTCCATACGCTGCAGAATGTGGAACAGGGTGTTTTTTATCAGGTCCCGTCAAATCCGTTGACCCGGACTTTGTATCTGGCCCGACGCAAAGGGGCCTATCTGACCCGGGCTATGGCGGCTCTCAGCGGACTGATCCGCAACAGCGCAGGGGGAAAACCACTCTGCTGACCGGAGCGGATCTATGGTACAATAAGGCCAGAGAACGGAGGTGTTTTCTATGCAGAGAAAACAGATAGCTCTGCTGCTGGGACTTTCTCTGGCACTGGGACAAAGTGCCTTTGCGGCTGATCATGTGGCCGTGGTAGAAAGAGACGGGAAACAGGGCGTCATCGACCGGGGGGGCAAGGAGATCCTGCCCCTGGCCTATAAAAAAATCGTAGTAGGGGATCCCCAGGAAGATCCGGTGATCCTGGTCCAGCTGAAGGGCAAGTACGGCCTCTATGACCGGGACGGGAAACAGCTGCTGGCTCCCACCCTGAAGAAAATTACCAATATCAATGAAGGAATCATCGGAGGTGTGGCGGAAAAGAAATGGAATTTCTATACGCTCCAGGGGAAAAAGCTGCCTGGGGACTATGATGAGGCAAGAGCCTTCCAGGAAGGAATGGCCCCGGTGAAACTCCAGGGCAAATGGGGCTTTGCGGATAAGGATGGGAAGCTGGTGATCCAGCCCCAGTACAAGGAGGTCCACAGTTTCAGCGAAGGGCTGGCCGCTGTGAAAAAGGACAGCCAGTGGTTCTATATCCGGAAGAATGGGACCCTGCTGCCCAGCATGAGCGTGAAAAAGGCCGGAGATTTCCACCAAGGAGTGGCTGTGGTGGATGGCGGCTGGCTCATGGACAAAGAAGGGAAAAAATATGCCAAACTGAAACCCTACGCTTTTGTAGGCGATTTCCAGGAAAATGGACTGGCTGAAGTGGGTGTCCGCCGGGCCAGCCGCAGCTTCCTGGACTATATCTCCATCGGTTGGGGCTGGGGTGATGGCTGGGGCTGGGGCGGTCCCGTCTGGGGCGTAGGCCCGGGCTGGGGTCCCTATTGGGGAGGCTATGGCTACCATCACCATCATCACCATCATGGCTGGGGCGGCGGCATCGGCATTTCTCCCGGTGTGGTCATGCCTTCCAGCTTGTATCGGGGTTACGTGAATAAAAAGGGCCAGGAAGTGATCTCTCCGACCTACAGCTATGTGTCGCCCTTCTATGGAAATCTAGCTCTCATCCGGGAGGACGGCCACTGGGGCATGGTGGATGTCAAAGGCCAGGTGGTGATCCCGGCGGCCTATGATGCCCTGCTGCCTTTCAGTCAAGGTCTGGCGGCATTCGGGGCAGATAAGAAATGGGGCTTCATCGATGGCAGCAACAAAGTAGTGATCCCCAACCGGTTCGACAGTGTCCAGAGTTTCTTCCAGGACCGGGCTGTGGCAGTGGAAAAGGATAAGGGGGGGATCATCGACAAAGCCGGGAATCCAGTGGCACCCTTCCGGGCAGAACTCCGGGAATTGGGCCCTCTGACAGCGGATCGGGCGGCTTATCGAGACCCCAAGGTGAAGAAATGGGGCTATGTGGACGAAAATGCCCGTACCGTTATTTCTCCGCAATATGATAAGGCTGGAATATTTGACTGAGTTTTAAAAATGGCTACAAAAAACTATTGACAGATCGAGCTGTCAATGGCATAATGTAAACCATACCATTTCAAATGAAAACAGGTAATGAACGGGAGCGGATCCTCAAGGATTTCCAGAGAGCTGGCGGCCGGTGCGAGCCAGTAAATTCCAGGGAGCCTTCTCACCCGGGAACTGCAGGGATGAACGAAAGAGTAGTTCCTGACGTCGGCAGTGCGTTAAACTGAATGAGAACCAACATAGGGTGGTACCGCGATCATTCGCCCCTATCTGCTTTGCTGCAGATAGGGGCTTTTTGGTGCAGGAAAAGAAGGGAGTCACACATCATGGGAATGACAAGAACACAAAAAATCCTGGCCCGCCATGCTGGCCGTCCAGAGGTGGAAGAGGGGGAACTGCTGGTTTCCCAGGTCGATCTGACCCTGGCCAATGACATTACCGGGCCGCCGGCCATCGATGAATTCGACAAAATCGGCCGGCCTGTATTCAACAAAGACAAGATTGCTTTGGTGCCGGATCATTTTTCTCCCCCCAAAGACATCAAATCAGCGACACTGTGCAAACATATGCGGGATTTTGCCCGGAAGCACAACATCACCAACTATTTCGAAGTGGGCCGGATGGGCATCGAACATGCTCTGGTTCCGGACAGCGGGCTGGTAGCTCCTGGAGAACTGGTGATCGGGGCCGATTCCCACACCTGTACTTATGGGGCTGTCAACGCCTTTTCCACTGGGGTGGGCCAGACGGACCTGGGAGCCGCTATGGCCAGCGGCCAGACCTGGTTCAAGGTGCCTAAGGCCATCAAGGTGGTGCTCACCGGAAAGAAACCGGACTATATTTCCGGCAAGGATGTGATCCTGACCCTGATCGGGATGATCGGGGTGGATGGGGCCCTGTACCAATCCCTGGAATTCTTCGGGGAAGGAGTGGGCGAACTGTCCATGGCAGATCGGTTCACCATCTGCAATATGGCCATCGAAGCCGGCGGCAAGAACGGAATCTTCCCGGTGGACGATAAGACCCGGGAATACCTGAAGGAACGGGGCGTCACCCGTCCTTGGGAAGCCGTAGAAGCTGATGAAGATGCGGTCTATGATCGGACGGTTGCCATTGAACTGGATAAACTGGTGCCGGTAGTGGCCTATCCCCATCTGCCGGAAAACACCCACCCGGCGGCAGAGGGCAAAGACATCGCCATCGATCAAGTGGTGATCGGATCCTGTACCAATGGGCGGTATGAAGATCTGGCTGCTGCAGCCCGGATCCTGAAGGGACGGAAAGTGGATCCTCGGGTGCGCTGCATCATCATCCCCGCTACCCAGGAAATCTATAAACGGGCCATGGACAACGGTCTGCTGGATATCTTCATCGAAGCGGGTGCGGCGGTGTCCACCCCCACTTGCGGTCCCTGCCTGGGGGGCTATATGGGCATCCTGGCTGCAGGGGAACGGTGCGTTTCCACCACCAACCGGAATTTCCGGGGCCGTATGGGCCATGTGGACAGCGAAGTCTATCTGGCCAGCCCGCTGACGGCAGCTGCCAGTGCAGTAACCGGCCATATCACTGATCCCAGGGAGGTACTGAAATGAGTAAAGTATGGCGTTATGGAGACCATGTGGATACGGACGTGATCATCCCCGCCCGCTACCTGAACATCTCCGATTTCAAAGAATTGAGCGAACATGCTATGGAAGACATCGACACCACCTTTGCCCCTCACGTGCAGCCTGGGGACATCATCGTGGCCGGCCGGAACTTCGGCTGCGGGTCTTCCCGGGAGCATGCCCCTATCGTCATCCAGCAGAAGGGCGTGGCCTGCATCATTGCGGAAAGCTTTGCCCGGATCTTCTACCGGAATGCCATCAATATCGGCCTGCCGGTGCTGGAAATCGGGGAAGAAGCCAAAAAGATCCAGGCGGGGGACCAGGTGGAAGTGGACTTCGACAAAGGCGAGATCCATGTGGTCAATAAGAATCTGACCATCAAGACCCATCCGCTGCCGGCCTTCGTCCGGAAAATCGCGGAAGCCGGCGGTCTGGTCAATTATGTGAAAGGAGCGCAGGATTGATGAAAATCACAGTATTAGCAGGAGACGGCATCGGGCCCGAGATCACTGATGCGGCTCTGGCTGTCATGGAAAAAACCGCGGAAGTATTCGGATTGGATATTTCCTATGATCATAAACTCATGGGAGGCTGTGCTTACGATCAGTTCGGCACTCCCCTACCAGAAGAAACCATTGCCAGCGCCAAAGCAGCCGATGGGGTGCTGCTGGGGGCCGTAGGCGGACCCAAATGGGATCATATCGAAGACGTGACCAAACGGCCGGAAAAGGGCCTCCTGGGCATCCGGAAGGCCCTGGGACTCTACTGCAACCTGCGGCCGGTCCAGGTACGGCCGTATATGGCCCATCTGTCTCCGTTGAAGACGGAACGGGCAGAAGGGGCGGACCTGGTCATCGTCAGGGAACTCACCGGGGGCATCTATTTCGGGGAACACAAGGAAGCTGCTCTAGTGGATGGGGTGGAAACGGCCTCCGATGTGGAGAAATACACCCGTCCGGAAGTGGAACGGATCGCTGTCAAAGCTTTCGAGGCTGCCCGGCTGCGCCGGGGGAAGGTGACCAGCGTGGATAAAGCCAATGTGCTGGGGTCTTCTCGGATGTGGCGGAAAATCGTGGAAGAAATCCATGAGGCCAAGTATCCCGATGTGGAGCTGAACCATTTCTATGTGGACAACTGCGCTATGCAGCTGGTGCTGAATCCGAAACAGTTCGACGTGATCCTCACCAACAACATTTTCGGGGACATCCTGAGCGACGAAGCCTCCACCATTGCCGGCAGCATCGGGCTCCTGCCCTCTGCCAGCTTAGGGGACGGCACCGGGCTCTATGAACCCATCCATGGCAGTGCGCCGGATATTGCCGGAAAGGATATCGCCAACCCTCTGGGGACCATCCTGTCCGCCGCCATGCTGCTGCGGTATTCCCTCCATCAGGAAGACGCCGCCCGGGCCATCGAAAAGGCCGTGGACGATGTGATGCAGGCCGGCTACCGGACACCGGACCTGGCTGGGGAAGGCCTGACCACCGTAGGCACGAAGAAAATGGGCCAATTGGTGGCAGAAGCAGTGAGAAGATAAGGGGTCTGCTGCGAGGGCAGCAGACTGTCAGCGGCCGAAGGAGAAAAAGAAGGGTTTGTTGCACGTGTGAAGGCCATACACGTGCAACAAACCCTTTTTGACTGGTAAAATCATAGTTTTTGCATTAGAATGCAAAGTGACATCGAAAATCATCTCAATTTGGATTTCAATCCAAATTGACAGCACCAGTCAAGGAGGAAAATCATCATGAATCAATGGGCGGATGGGAAAATGCGGTGCTGCTGGGCCAATCCCAAGAATCCCCGGTACATCCGGTACCATGATGAGGAATGGGGGCAGCCGGTCCATGAAGACCGGAAGCTGTTCGAAATGCTGCTGTTGGAAACTTTCCAGGCCGGTCTTTCCTGGGAATGTGTGCTGAACAAACGGGAAGGGTTCCGGCGGGCCTTTGATGACTTCGATCCGGAAACCATCGCTGGGTACACGGAAGAAAAATGGGAAGCCCTCCGGCAGGATCCTGCCATCATCCGGAACCAGCTGAAGATCCGGGCTGCGGTGACCAACGCTCGGGTGTTCCTGGCCATCCGCCGGGAATGGGGCACCTTCGACCGGTATCTGTGGCACTGGACAGAGGGAAAGACCCTCCGGGAAACTGATCTCACCCATTCGCCCCTGTCCGATGCAATTTCCAAAGACCTGAAGAAACGGGGCATGAAATTTGTGGGAACCACAGTGGTCTACTCCTTCCTCCAAGCCGTAGGGGTCATCTGGAGCCACGAGAAGGGCTGTTTTTTGGAGTGAGAAAAAAGCAGGTTCTGCCTTTGGCGAAACCTGCTTTTCCATTTACATCTTTTTCACCGGAACCAATCCTCGACTCAGGGAAATCTGCCCGGTCCGGGCGATTTCGATGATTTCATAGTCCTCCAAGACTTCCAGCAGGGCGTCGATATGGTCTTCCCGGCCGGTGAGCCGGAGCACCAGGGATTGTTTCTGGACGTCCACCACTTTGGCATGGAAGAGTTCTGCCAGGCTGGCTACTTCTTCCCGCACCTGAGGGGTGGGGGCGCTGACCTTGATCATGGCCAGCTCATAGCTGACGAAGGGAGCGTCATCCAGGTTCACCACCTTGATCACGTCGATGAGCTTGGCCAGCTGTTTGATGGCCTGGTCCAGTTCATATCGGTCTTCCACCGATACCACGATGTTGATCCGGGTCACGTCCCTCTCTTCCGTGTAGCCGGCGTTGATGAACTCGATGTTGATGGCCCGGCGGCTGATGAGTCCGGCTACATGGGTCAGGACCCCGGGCTTGTTGTCGGCCAGGATGGCCAGATGTTGTCGGATCATGCGTTGTCGCCTCCTGTTACCATTTCATCCAGTTTCTTTCCGCCAGGGACCATGGGATAGACATTTTCGTCCGGTGGGATGGTCACTTCCAAGAGAGCCAGCCCTTCCTGGGCAAAGAGCTTGTCCAGGGCCTCTGGCAGCTGGTCTTCTTTTTCTACTGTCCAAGCTGGCACCCCCATGGACCGGGCTACGCCGGCAATGGACGGGTTGGCCGTCAGGTCGGATTCGGCAAAATGGCCTTTGTAGAACATCCCCTGCCACTGATGGACCATGCCCAGGGTATTGTTCCGCAGGACCACGGTCTTGACGGCGATGCCGTATTTGTGGAGGGTGGCGAATTCCTGGCAGTTCATCATGATGCTGCCATCCCCCGTGATCAGCACTACCGGTTTGTCCGGTTCACCCAGCTGGGCGCCCAGGGCGGCGGGCAGGCCGTAGCCCATGGTGCCCAGGCCGCCGGAGGTGATGAAATGATGGGGCTGGGAGACCGGATAGAACTGGGCCGCCCACATCTGGTGCTGGCCCACATCCGTAGCCACCAGGGCGTCCGGACCCGCTTTTTTCGCCGTTTCTTCCAGCACTACCTGAGGCGACAGGCCTTTCTCGGAAGAAGGCCGGGTCCCCGCCGGGTGGCCGGCTTTCATTTCCTGGAGTTCCTGGCGCCAGGTAACGGTCTGGACGGCCGGAATGGGATTGGCTTCCAGCTTTTTCCAGAAGGCCGGCAGGGACCAGCGGAGATCTCCATTGACACTGAGGTCCGCATGGACGATCTTGTTGATCTCTACTTGGTCGATGTCGAAATGGACGATCCGGGCTTTAGGCGCAAAGTTGGCTACGGATCCCGTGACCCGGTCATCGAACCGGGCTCCCACGGTCAGCAGCAGATCACACTGGGTGATGGCCATATTGGCGGTCCAGGTGCCGTGCATCCCGGCCATGCCCAAATTCTCTTCCCAGCTGTCAGGGATGGCGCCTTTGCCCATGAGGGTGTACACCACCGGCAGGCTGGCGGCCCGGACAATCTGCCGCAGCGGTTCTGCCGTATTGGACAGGACCACGCCGCCACCTACCATTACCAGAGGCCGGTGGGCCTGCCGCAGGGCATCCAGGGCCTTCTCCACTTCTTCTTCCCGGCCTTCCTGGAGGGGCTGGTAGCCCCGGAGAGAGACCGTTTCTGGATATTCGTAGTCAAAGGGAGTATCGAATACATCCTTAGCCACGTCCACCAGCACCGGTCCGGGACGGCCGCTCCGGGCGATGTAGAAAGCTTCCTTCAATACCCGGGGCAGGTCCTGGACTTTCTTCACCAGGTAATTGTGCTTGGTGATGGGGGTGGTGATGCCGGAAATATCTGCTTCCTGGAAGGAATCCCGGCCGATTAGAGGGGTAGCCACCTGGCCGCTGATCACTACCATCGGGATGGAATCGATATTGGCGGTTGCGATGCCGGTGACCATATTGCAGACCCCAGGACCGCTGGTGGCAAAACAGACACCTACCTTGCCGGTGGCCCGGGCATAGCCGTCTGCTGCGTGGACGGCTCCCTGTTCATGGCCGGTGAGGATATGGGGGAATTCCATCCGGTACAGAGCATCATACAGGCTCAGTACGGCTCCTCCAGGGTATCCAAAGACAACCTGGACCTGTTCCTTTCGCAAACTTTCGATGACGGCTTCTGCACCGGTGATTTTCATAGTTTCCCCCTGCCTCCTTTAAAACTGGATTCTTTCAGATTACTCGTTTTTGTCGTTTTCATGCAGCCAGGGCATCATGCTGCGCAGTTTTTCCCCGACTTTTTCGATAGGATGTTCGGCATGCTGACGGCGCATAGCCAGGAAGTGAGCCCGGCCTCCGGCACGGTTTTCCAGCAGCCAGTCTTTGGCGAAGGTGCCATCCTGGATGTCTTTCAGGACCTGCTTCATAGCAGCCTTGGAATCCTGGGTCACCACTTTTGGGCCGGCGGTGTAGTCCCCGTATTCAGCGGTGTCGGAGATGGATTTGCGCATCTTGGCCATGCCGCCTTCGTACATCAGGTCTACAATCAGTTTCATTTCATGGAAGGTTTCGAAATAAGCGATTTCAGGCTGGTAGCCGGCTTCGCACAGAGTTTCGAACCCGTTGGTGATCAGCTGGCAGATGCCGCCGCACAGGACAGCCTGTTCCCCGAACAGGTCGGTTTCCGTTTCTTCTTGGAAAGTGGTCTGGATGACTCCCGCACGGGTGCCGCCGATCCCTCTGGCATAGGCCAGGGCCAGGTCGAAGCATTTGCCGGTGGCATCTTGTTCTACGGCGAATACATCAGGTACGCCGCCACCTTCAACGAAAGTCCGGCGGACCAGATGGCCCGGGCCTTTGGGAGCGACCATGAATACGTCCACATCTGCCGGAGGGACGATCTGTTTGAAATGGATGTTGAAGCCATGGGCAAAAGCCAGGGCGCTGCCGCTCTTCAGGTTGGGAGCGATTTCGGCTTTATACACATCGGCCTGTTTTTCATCCGGGATCAGGACCATGGTCACATCGGCTGCCGCAACGGCCTCTGGTACGGTCTTGACTTCCAGACCGGCGGCCCGGGCTACATCGGCGGATTTGCTGCCTTTGTACAGGCCGACTACCACGTTGACGCCGCTTTCTTTCAGGTTCAGGGCATGGGCATGGCCCTGGCTGCCGTAGCCGATGATAGCCACCGTCTTGTCCTTGAGTACGCTCCAGTTAACGTCCTTGTCATAAAATACTTTTGCCATGGGAAACATCTCCTTTGAAAATAGAAATAAAATGGGGGATACGTGGCAGAGCCGGTTTCTCGTAAAAAAAATCCGTCCCTATAGAAATAGGGACGGAAACATTTCCGCGATACCACCCTGCTTCTCCGGCCATTGCTGGCGCGAAGCACTCTGCTACGTACTAACATACGCGTTCCGGCTAACGGGGGAAGACCGTCCATGCTTACTGACTTTCAGCAGGCTCCTGGGGGAGGATTTTCGTTTGCCGGTTTCTGCTGGCTCGCACCATCGTCAGCTCTCTGGGAGAAACGGGAGGCAAAGTACTCGTTCCCTTCATGGGATTTGCCTTGTTCACTTGGTTTGAAAAGGATGGTGTCAGTATACATTGTACGTGAACAGTTGTCAACAAGAATTTTAAAAAAGTTTCAAAATAGCATATGCATAACAAAAAATGTAACGATTGAAATAGTCAGTATGACCTATTTCCTGAACCGATAGCCTACGCCCCACACCGTTTCGATGTATTCCGGTTTGGCCGTGGCCTCGATTTTTTCCCGGATCCGGTTCACATGGACGGATACCGTGGCCGTGTCTCCCAGAGAATCTTCTCCCCAGATCCGTTCGAACAAAGTTTCCTTGCTGAATACGACACCGGGATTTTCGGCCAGGAACAGCAGCAGAGAGAACTCCTTGTTGGGCATGGGGACTTCTTTTCCCTTGAGATAGACTCGGTGTCCCTCCCGATCGATGGACAGGTCTCCTCGCTGGAGCAGCTGCCGCCCTGTTTCTTGTCCGGTCAGCTGCTGATATCGGCTGAGATGGGATTTGACCCGGGCTACCAGCTCTCCGGGGCTGAAGGGCTTGACGATGTAGTCATCCGCCCCCAGGCCCAGACCCCGGATCTTGTCCACATCCTCCTGCCGGGCGGATACCAGCAGGATGGGGATATTGCGCTTTTCCCGGATCCTCCGGCAGACCTGGAATCCGTCCTGCCCTGGGAGCATGATGTCCAGGAGCAACAGATCCACTTTTTCATCCAGAGCGGCCTTTTCTCCTGTCAGGCCGTCTCCGGCGATTTCCACGGCAAAGCCGTTGGCTTCCAGATAATCCCGTTCCAGTTCTGCGATATCCCGGTCATCTTCCACTATCAAGATCTTTTGCATTAGATTGATTCCTCCAAAGAAAATTCCATGTGGATTTTAAGGCCCCGGGGCTTGTTGGCCTCGGCCCAAATCCTTCCTTTCATGGTTTCCACGATTTTTCGGACCACGGCCAGTCCCAGGCCGCTGCCGGCAGCTACATGGCTCCGGGCCCGGTCCGTCCGGTAGAAGCTTTCGAAGATCCGTTCCAGCTGCTCCGGAGCCACGCCGGGACCGTCGTCCGTTAGTTCCAGCCGGACCTGCTTCTTCCCTTGGGATTCCAGGACAATAGCCAGGGTACCGGCTTTTCCCGTTTTGTATTTCCAGCTGTTGCTCACCAGGTTGTCCAGCACCCGGGCAAACTGATCCCGGTCCATCCGGATAGGGGCAGCGGCCAGGGCGGTGGAAAAGGTCAGCTGGAGCCCGTTCTGTTCCCAGTGATCCCGCTGCCCTTCTACGTAATCCTTCATATAGGAACAAAGATCCACGGTTTCCCAGTGGAAGGGGATCTGGTCCAGGTCCAGCTTGGAAAAGAGAAAGAGGGTCTGGTTCAGCTGGGCCATGTTTTCCGTGGTTTCCAGGATCTTTTGGAGATAGCGCTGCCGTTTTTCCGGGGTATCTGCAATGCCGTCCTGGATTCCGGAGGCATAGCCCTGGATCTTGGTCAAGGGCGTGGCCAGGTCATGGGCGATCCCGGCCAGCATTTCCTTCCGGCTCCGTTCATCCTGCTCGCGTTTTTGCCGGGCCCGGAACAGTTCCCGGCGGCTCTTTTCAAAAGCCCGTAAGGTGTCCCCGATTTCATCCCGGCTGTCCGCCTGGATGGGAGTGTCCAGATCCCCCCGGCTGACCTGGGCAGCCACCCGGCGCAGTTTTCCCAGGGGTTTCAGCAGCTGCCGGGCCATGAGCCGGCTGAGAGTCAGACCTGCCAGAGCGGCAGCCAGCAGCACTAGGAGGAAAGCACCGATGAAGCTGCCTTTGAACAGTTCTTTGGAATGGAGAGTGAACAGGTCATCTCCTTCCACCAGCGGGGCCGGCCCCTTTACCCAGGCTTCCACCCCTGTCTGGAGGGAGCGGTAATGGAAAGCCAGGCCCTTTCTGCCCCAGCTGATGCCCCCTTGTCCTTCCGGCACCTGCTGGAGAGTGGCGGAGCGGATGGCTTCAGCTTCTCTGCCTGGAGTTACATGGAAAGGAACGCCATTTCGGACCAAAAGGACTTGGAGACCTTGGTCTTCCAGATGTTCGGTGACCCGCATCAGCGGGTGGGGATTGTCCGGCTTGAAATGGTCCGAGCGGACCCGGAGCCGGGTCAGTTCGAACTGGATGGTCAGAGTGGGGCCGCTTTCCGGCCAGATAAAGGAAATGATGCTGCTGCGGTTCAGGTTCTCCAGGCCAAAGATCCAGAAGATCCCCAGACTGAGCAAGGTGAAACAAAGGACGGGCGTCAGGATCATCAGGTAGTTGGCGGCCAGCAGTCGTTTCCGGATGGGCAGATCTTTCCAGCGCATAGAGTCCACATCCTGCCTTGCGAAGCAGGATACTCCTTTCTTTCATATCGTCTCTTATTATACCATTGTCTTACACTGGCCGTCCCGCACCAAATGGATCATCTTCCCGTGAAGGATCTGTATAATACATTACAATAAATCGTGAAAAACAGGAGAAATGCAACTTTCTTCGTGAAAACGGTTGACATACGTCCATGTGGAAGATAAAATAAATCCAATTCACAATTTTAAATCCCCAATCCCAGGATGGGAATGAGTACTTCTGAAGGGTTTTGCAGAGAGGCAGCGGACGGTGGAAGCTGCCAGACCGGGCAGGAGGAAACTGGTCCCGGAGGAGACAGGCTGAACCTTTTGGCAGTAGGTCTGGACGGCATTCCCCGTTATAGGAAGCGCGTATGATTGTACGTGGCAAAGTGTCCCGGCGCAGCAATGCCCGGGGAATCAGGGTGGTACCGCGGATTTTCCGTCCCTTTTCAGGGACGGATTTTTTATTTCTGCGGCACCGTCAAATCAACTTTCCAAAGACCGCGGGTCACGATACCAGGACCCATTTGAAAAGGATGAGGGCTTCGATACCAGAGCCCATTTGAAAAGGACAGGAATCGTTAAAGGAGGAACCGTATGGAAATGACCGGCGCAGAAGCCATCCTTGCAAGTTTAAAAGAAGAACAGGTCCCGGTGGTCTTTGGATACCCCGGCGGAGCCGTCTTGGGCCTGTATGATGCCATTTACAAAACCGGCTTCCCCCATATCCTCACCGGCCATGAACAGGGGGCCATTCATGCAGCGGACGGCTATGCTCGGGCTACGGGGAAAGTGGGGGTCTGTATTGCTACCAGCGGCCCCGGGGTCTGCAACATGGTGACGGGCATTGCCACCGCCAATATGGATTCCATCCCCCTGGTGATCATCAGCGGCCAGGTGGCCACCTCCCTGATCGGGCAGGATGCCTTCCAGGAAGCGGACACCGCCGGGATCACCACCCCCATCACCAAGTACAACTATTTGGTCCGGAAGGCAGAAAACTTGCCCCAGGTGCTGAAGGAGGCTTTTTACATTGCCCGGACCGGACGGCCGGGTCCGGTACTCATCGACATCGTGACCGATGTGTTCGATGCCAAACTGGACTTCCAGTATCCTAAAGAAGTCCATCTGCTGGGCTACCAGGGCAGCCAGCATCCCCGCCAGGCCGATGTGCAGCGGGCAGCAGAAGCTCTGCGCCGGGCCCGCCGGCCGGTGATCATGGCTGGAGGCGGGGTGATTCTCTCGGATACCGGACGGGTGCTGACCTATCTGGCAGAAAAGACCGGGATCCCGGTGGTCACCACCCTGATGGGGAAAGGGGCCGTGCCGGATACCTTGGACCAGCATCTGGGTATGCTGGGGATGCACGGCAGCTATGCGGCCAATATGGCTGTGTCCGGATGTGATCTGCTGCTGGCCTTCGGGGTCCGGTTCGACGAACGCTCCACAGCCAAAGCCAGTCTGTTTGCTCCAGCAGCCCGGATCGTCCATTTCAATGTGGAACCGGGGGAAATCAATAAGATTATCCCGGTCCAGGTGGCTGTGCCTGGAGATTTACGGGAATCCCTGCCTCTGTTCAGCCAGCTGGTGGATCCCTTGGCAGAAGATTTCCGGGAACAGGTAGCTCCCTGGCGGGAACAGGCGGAAGCTATGAAAGCGGAAGTCCCTTGTGTTGCTCATGCCTGCGCTGGCGGGATCTCTCCGGAAACCGCCTTGAAAAAAGCGGCAGCCCGGGCTCCCCGGGATACCATCGTGGTCACTGATGTGGGCCAGCACCAGATGTGGGCAGCCCAATTCTTCCCCACGTTGGAAGCCCGGCATTTCATCACTTCTGGAGGGCTGGGGACCATGGGCTTCGGTCTGCCGGCTGCCCTGGGGGCCAAAGTGGGAGAACCGGATAAAACGGTTCTGCTGATCACCGGGGACGGAAGCATCCTGATGAACTGTCAGGAATTCACGACCCTGCCTACCTATGGCATCCAGGTGAAGACCATCGTCCTGAAAAACGGCCAGCTGGGCATGGTGCGCCAGCTCCAGGGTTTGTTCCGGGGTGGGCGGTATTCCCAAACGAAACTGATCCGGAAACCTTCTATGGCAAAAATCGCGGAAGCCATGGGCATTCCATCCCGGAGCATTTCCTGTCCAGAAGAACTGGGAGAAGGGCTGGATTTCCTGTTCGGTACAGAGGATTCTGCCCTTTTGGAAATCACCATCCCGGAAGATGAACGGGTCTACCCGGTGGTGCCGGGGAGCAAGGGACTGGACCAGATGATCCTGGGACGAGAGGATTGAAGGCGAAGCAGCGGAAGTACAGACCAAGCATAAAGGAGAAAAATCATGAAATGGCAGCATATAGCACTCCTGGTCAATAACCGGCCGGGTGTCCTATCCCATGTGGCGGGGCTCATTGCCCGCCGGAACATCAATATCGAATGCCTGAACGTAGGCTATACGGAAATTCCGGAAATCAGCCGGATCAATCTGGTGGTGGGAGTGGAAAGCCGGTTCCAGCTGGATCAGGCCATCCATCAGCTGAGCCATCTGATCGATGTGATCAAGGTGGTGAACCTGGATGATGCACCTTTTGTCAGCTACGAGCTGACCATGATCAAGGTCAGTGCGCCCACGCCCCAGATCCGGGAAGAACTGACCAATATCGCCGGATTGTTCCATGCCAAGATCGTAGATGTGTACCCGGATTCCCTGATCCTCCGCCTGACCGGGCGGCAGGACCATATCCAGGCCCTGCGGCAGATGCTCCAGAACTATACCGTCTTGGAAATCGCAACCACCGGTCAAATCGCCTTGGGACGAGGTCCCCAGACCGTCAAGGACAGTCTGCTGGTGCCCCAGGGAACGGAAGGAGGACAGCCATGAAACAGACGATTTCGGAAACAGTTGCTGATTTCCGGCTTTTTTCTACGCTGACAGTGCTCCGGCCCCTGCACCGGGATCCGGTGATCATCAATCTGCGGAAGGCCCAGCAGCATCCGGAACGGGAGAAATATCTGGCCCGGGCCCGGGAAGCTCTGCTGGAACAGGCAGAAGAGCTGGGGCTTTCCGGGAACTTGTGGCAGGGGTATTTCTTCCATCTCCTGAGTGAAGGGAATAACCTGGCGGGTCAGATGGTAGAATCCAAGGGGGATACGGGGAGCGGACTGCTGGCGGCCCTGACGCGGGATATGGAAAGACTGCGCTCCTTCCTGACCCTTACTGGCAGCGATGTGCTGGGGGACGGGTTCTATGATCATTATGCCTCAATCTGTCCGGCCTCCCAGGAGAGCCTGGAAAACCAGCTGGCCCGTCAGCTGCTGGAGACCCCAGAAGCCGCCCAGCAGGCCGGGATCCTACTCCAGCATTATAAACGGTATGGGCGGGGAAAAATGGCCCGGTACGAAGCTTTCTGCCTGGATGCCAAGGGGCGCTTCCAGGGAATCACCGATTTCCCTCATTACGCATGGGAAGATATCTTGGGATATGCAGAACAGAAAGAAAAGCTCCTGGCCAATACCCGGCAGTTCATGGCCGGACGGGGATGCAACAATGTCCTTGCGACGGGCAGCCGGGGCACAGGGAAATCCACTTCTATCAAGGCACTGATCCCTCTGTTCAGCGCCCAGGGACTGCGGCTGGTCCAGATCAAACGGGATCAGCTCCATCTGTTGGCGGCTGCCATGGAACGGGCGGGAAAGATCCGCAGCCACCGGTTCTTATTTTTTTTCGATGATCTGTCCTTTGATGAAAATGAAAAAGAATACAAATACCTGAAATCTGCTATTGACGGTGGGGCTGCTCCTCAGCCGGACAATGTGATGCTGTGCGCCACCAGTAACCGGCGCCATCTGCTGAAGGAAACCTGGGCGGATCGGAGTGACGAGCTGGAAGCGGAAGTGTACCGGGAGGATGCTACCAATGAATCCATATCCCTGTCCGACCGATTCGGACTGATCCTCCATTTCGGAGCTCCCACCCAGCAGGAATATCTGGCCATCATCGACCACGAGCTCCAGAAAGAAGGTATCAAGCTGTCCCCGGAAGAACTGCGGATCCAGGGCGTGCGCTGGGAAATGGAACATTCCGGTCGGAACGGCCGGATCGCCAAACAGTTCGTCCAGTGGTATCTGGGGAATCATTGAGAGTGGGTGTTGCACGTTATGTGCAACACCCCGGTCTCGAGTCTCGAGACCTCCGAAAAGGGCTGTTACCTATGCAACAGCCCTTTTTGGTATAATATAGGCAGAAAAGGAGGGGAAAACATGGACGAAAAAGTATTGTACATGGATCGGGTGGCGACGCCTCTGGGAGACATGATCATGACCAGCTATGGAGAGGCTCTCTATGGGCTGTGGTTCCAGGGGGAAAGATATGAGCCTGGGGAGCAGGAACTGGATGGTGCCCGGAGAGAGCCGGATCTCCCTGTATTCCAGGAGACTCGCCACTGGCTGGATTTGTATTTCCAGGGGAAAGATCCTGGTTTCACCCCTCCTCTTGAACTGTCCGGCAGTGATTTCCGGCAGCAGGTGGGACGGATCATGCTGACCATCCCTTACGGAAAGACCCTGACCTATGGGGCCATCGCCCGGCAGATGGCTGGAAAGATGGGGAAGAAACAGATGTCGGCCCAAGCGGTAGGGGGAGCCGTGGGCCACAATCCCATCAGCCTGATCATTCCCTGCCACCGGGTGGTGGGATCCAGCGGAAGCCTGACTGGATACGGAGGCGGCATGCCCCGGAAGGTGTGGCTGCTGGAACATGAAGGCATCGATCTGGAAGCCTCCGGCTTCACTATACCAAAAAAAGGGACTGCCTTGTAAAAGAGGCAGTCCCTGCGGTAGCGGTTTTATTCTCTTGTCCAGATGACCCAACGGCCGCCTTCCCCATGCTTTTCCCAGTTGCCCGGGAGAGCCTGGAGAAAGTCCTTTTGGCTGCTCCGGTCCACCAGGACCACGAGAGGGCCTTTGTCCGGCAGGTCTTCCAGAGTTGCGAAAGGCATCATATTCTTGGCGTTCCAGCTGATCCCTTCCAGCCGCAGTTCTCGGAGCCGCTGCCGGGTCACCAGCCGGGGGGCCGGGATTCCGCTGTAATAGGTGAAGGATACGGGATACCGGCCTCCATAGACATATACCAGGACTTCCGGCATAGGGAGGGCCGTGACCACCTGAGCCGCCCCCCAAGCGGAAGACTGCTGGCACAGCTGGGGAGCTAGGACAAAAGAAAGGACTGTGAGCAGCAGGGCCATGGACAGGGCAGTCCGTTTGATCCAGTACTGTTGTTCCAGAGTCGGGAAAGCACAGGCCAGGCCTATGGCCAAAGGCGGCAGATTGGGGAAGGTGTACGTGGGGTATTTGGTGGCCATGCATTCAAAGAACAGCCAGGTGACGGATCCCCATAGGAACAGGAACCGCTGCTGATCATCCAGGCTTTTCCAGAAGATCCGGTATTTGATCCGGTCCGTCAGTCTCTTTCTATATTCCTTCCACAGCCAGGGCAGGCTCAGGCTCCAGGGGAAGCAGCCTATGAGGAAAACCAGGAAATAATACCACCAGGTGTTGTTCCGGGGATGCTCGGATACCGTGGCCCGGAGTACATTGTGGACCCCGATGAAGCCGGTGAGGAAATCGGTGCCGTGGAGAAGAATCATGGGACCGTACCACAGGGCGGCGATCCCCAGGGCCAGCAGGAGCCCCCGGACCAGTTTCATGTGGGTCAGGGTATGGAAATCCCGGTTCCCGGCCAGATAGGCCAGGATGATCAGCCCCGGCAGCACCAGGCCCAGAGGTCCCTTGGTGAGGATGGCCAGGCCGGCCAGGGCATAGGCTCCGTAAAAGAGACGGGGGCGGCTTTCTCTTTTGGCTACGTAAAACAGCATCAAAGCGCCGTCCAGGGTGACGAAAAGGGTCATATCAGTGATCACCGCTTTGGCCAGATAGAAATATTCCACACTGGTAGCCATGATCAGGCCACTGAGGAATCCGATATTCCGGTTGTACAGTTTCTGGGCGAACCAATAGGTCTGGAGGACCCCGATGGTACCAAAGACCGCAGAGAAGAAACGGGCTGCGAAGGAAGTCTCTCCGAAAAGCTGGAAGGCCAACAGCAGTTCGCCGTAAAACAGCCAGGGTTTGTCGTACCAATAGTTCCCGTAGATCCGGGGAGAGAGCCAGTCTCCGGAGGCCAGCATTTCCTTAGCAGTGAGGGTATAGTTGGATTCCACCGGGTCCGTGATCAGCAGCTGGCTGTTGGCTGCAAAGAACAGGATCAGGCAAAGGAGGAACAGCAAAAAAGCTGGCCAGTGCCTGTGGTAGACCCGCGGCAGAGGCGCCTTGTCATTTTCCCAGTATTCCATGGAATATCCCTCCTCCTGTTTGCTGTTTCCAGTATAGGAGGCGAACATAAAGGAATCTTAAACAAAGGAAAAGAAAAGGATAAAAATCTTGTAAAAGAAGGAAAAAAGAGCAATCATTGCAAAAACGTTCCTGTTGCAGGGCATCATGGATGGTGGTGTAGGCAGCAGACAGAAAGGGTGGAGAAACAATGAAGATCAGTTTTATCGGGGTAGGCGTCATGGGCGGCGGGATGTGCCGGAATCTGCTGAAAAAGGGACTGGAGGTCCGGGCCATTGCCAGGAAAAAAGAGCATCTGATCCCTTTCCAGCAGGCGGGGGCTGCCATCAGTACCTGGAACCGGGATGCGGCGGACAGTTCGGTCATTTTCTTCTGCCTGCCGGATGGAGCGGCGGTCAGACAGGTCCTTTTGGAAGAAGAGGGACTGCTGGAGTGCCTGGCTCCAGGTACGATCTTGGTGGACTGCAGTACCCTGAGTTATCTGGAAGCCCAGGAATTGGCAGAAAGCTGCCGTGAACGGGAGGTGGCTTATCTGGATGCTCCCATTTCCGGCCATCAGGCCAAGGCCGACGATGGCACACTGACCATTATGGTGGGCGGGGAGGAAGAAGCTTTTCTCCAAGTGAAGCCCCTTCTGGAAGCGGTAGGAAGCACCATCCTGTATATGGGGGAAAGCGGCAGCGGGCAGCTGACCAAGATGATCAACAATTGTTGCCTGAATATCTGCACAGCAGCTTTTTGTGAATTGATGCCTCTGGGAGCGAAACTGGGGCTGTCTCCGGAGAAACTGGGCAAAGTCCTAATGACAGCTTCCGGATCCAGTTATGCTTCCTGTCACCTGATTCCCAAGGTGCTGGAAGGGGATTTCGCCTACGGATTTTCCCTGGCACGGGCTTACAAAGACATGGCTCATATGGCAGAACTGACCACCCGGTTCCAGGTCCCACTGCCTACCTTGCAGGGAACCATGCAGACCTATCAGCTGGCCCTCCGCCATGGGGAAGGCGACCTGTACAAAGGGGCTATGATCCGGTTTTATGAAGATCTTTTGGGGGTGGAATGCCGTCGGGAACCCAAAGAACCGTTGCCTGTCAGACGCTGACAAAAGGGCTGCTGCATGTTTTGTGCGGCGGCCTCTTTTTTTTGCTGTCCGCTTAAGTCAAGACAGAAGAAATCTTCTGAAAACCTGTACTATAGTACAGTGTCAAGTACTGCTGATTTTTGTATAATAAAAGCACCTAAAGGAGAAAAGAGAAAAGAAAACGCAGGATAAAGACGGAAAATTCAATTTTTTACTCCAACTATAGTTTTGTCAGGAGGTGCCATGGTATGAACAGGATCTTTAAGGTAGTGTGGAACGAAACCCGGAACTGCTATATGGTGGGTTCTGAACTGATTTCACGCTGTTCCGGATGCCGCAGTGAAGCCCGGAACCGGCAGGGAGGCGGGTTGAAAAAGCTGCTGCTGGCGGCTTTCTGCGGACTGACGCTGCTGCATGGCGGACCTGTTCTGGCGGCAGAGGCGGGAGAAAGTGCAGAAAGTCCTCCTGCTGCTGTCCACTATTTCAGTGTGAACCCGGAAGATGGCAACCGGAATCGAAATTACCTGAACGATGGTGCGGTGGGAACGGATTCTCTGGCTGTTGGAGCCGGGGCTTATGCCGATGGGACCATGGGCGCTACGGCTCTGGGCAATGATGCCAAGGCGGATGGAGAACGGGCTCTGGCCATAGGGAACGGATCTCGGGCCACGGGGCTGGATGCCATTGCCATCGGAACCGGATCCCAGGGAGAAGCCAACGGAACCAATGCCATTGCCATCGGGGAACAAAGCCATGCGGTAGGCCTGTATACGACTGCGGTGGGCAGTTATTCCGAAGCCACTGCAGAAGGGGCCGTGGCCCTGGGCCAGCAGGCCAAGAGCAAAGGCGTATACAGCACCAGCATCGGCATCATGGCCAATGGCATGAATGAAGGCGGAACGGCTGGTGAACATTCCACTGCCGTAGGGGCCCATTCCGAATCCTCCGGACTGGCTTCCGTGGCCCTGGGCAGCTTCAGCAAAGCCACTGATAACTTCGCCTCTGCCCTGGGGTATAACAGCCAAGCCGTCCTTCAGGGCACGGCCGTAGGGGCTGCCAGCCAGGTTACCGGTAAAGGGGGTACGGCGATAGGTCTCTTGAGCAGCGCTTCCGTTACTGGGTCCGTGGCTCTGGGTATGAGCTCCGTGGCCGACCGGGAAGCCGGACGACAGGGGTACCATCCGGTGTACGGCTGGATGCAGGACGATTCTCCTGCCTGGCAGTCCAGCTGGGGTGCCGTGTCCGTAGGGGCCGGTCCTTCCCAGGATGAAGATGGCAGGCTGATTCCCCAGCGGACCCGGCAGATCATCAATCTGGCCGCCGGCACGGAAGACACCGACGCGGTGAACGTGGCCCAGCTGAAGGAAGCCATGAGCGATGCCCGGATTTCCATCCATGCCGGAGAGGGGATCATCGTGGAGAAACTGGGCTCGGAATACACTATCAAAGCCAATCTGAACGGATTGAGCAACGAACACGGAACGGTACACATCCTGTCCAATCCAGAAGAATTCCCGTACAATCTGGAGCAGCTGGATGCCGCTCCCGATCAGCCCTCTCCAGCTCCCAGGCCTGCTCCCCGGCGGGTGATGGCAGAGCAGCCGGAAGTCGATGACGGCGGACCGGTTCATGTAGGCTATGTGTCCAATGAAGTGGATTTTGCCACGGACGATGGGAATACGGCCCGGCTCAACGACGGAGGAGTCGTCAATGTACTGGGCGGGGACAATATCCATACGGCATCCAGTTCTACGACTGACGCCAATGGCCGGACCGTGGACAATATCCATATCCACCTGGATAAGGATATTACCGTAGACAGTGTGACCATCGGGGAAAAGGGGCCGATCCTGAATGGAGAAGGCATGGATATGAAAGGGCTTTCCATTACCGGACTGGCGCCGGGCGAGGTGTCAGCCACTTCCATGGATGCGGTGAACGGCAGCCAGCTCCACGCCACCAACCAGATGGTCCAGGAGAACCGGCAGAACATCACCCAGCTGGGGAATTCCCTGAACAAGCTGGACGCCCGGGTGAACCGGGTGGGAGCCGGAGCAGCCGCCCTGGCTGCGCTCCAGCCCCTGGACTTTGATCCGGATGACAAATGGGACTTTGCCGCCGGCTATGGGAATTATGCCGGTGCCCATGCGGTAGCCATCGGAGCCTACTACCGGCCGACGGAAGATATGATGTTCAGTGTGGGCGGCTCCTTCGGAGGAGGAGAAAACATGGTGAACGCCGGAGTGACCTTCAAACTGGGGCAGGGGAACCATGTGACAAGGTCTAAAGTGGCCATGGCCAAGGAAATCATCGACCTGCGGGCCACCGTGGAAATGCTGAAGAACCAGAATGCCCAGATTCTCCAGACCCTGAAACTCCAGGGGACACCAGCAGCCAGCCCGCTGGTTGGGAAATTCAGCGATGTGCCGGAAACTCACTGGGCCTGCCGATATGTGGAAGAACTTCGGAAACGGGGCTATCTGGAAGGTTATCCGGATGGAGAATTCAAGGGAGACCGGACCATGACCCGGTACGAATATGCGGCCGTCATCTATCGGGCACTGCAGAATGGAGCACCGGTGGATGCTGACATGGCCAGATCCGTAGAAGAATTCAAACCAGAACTGACCCAGATCCAGGAAGCTGAACGGTTCCGGGTGGACCGGATCTCCGGGAAAGACAATGACCGGCATAAAGTGGAGCGGGTAAGGGTCAACAGTGAAAACAGCAAAGAGAAACAAGAATCTCGGGATGTCTACGGATCCCGGATCCAATAGGAAGAATGCATAAAACAAAGGTCTGCCGCCTGTGCGACAGACCTTTGTTTTATGCATCTTCCCAGACTTTTTCTGCGATGGACCGGATCAGCCGGAGCTTGGCCCACTGTTCTTTTTCCGTCAGCAGGTTCCCTTCTTCGGTGGAGGAGAACCCGCACTGGGGACTCAGGCACAGCTGGTCCAGGGGAACGTATTTTTCCGCCTCCCGGATCCGGGCGATGATGTCTTCTTCTTTTTCCAGTTCCGGGGTCTTGGAGGTCACCAGTCCCAGGACCACCTGCTGGCCTTTGATGAACCGGAGGGGTTCGAAGCCACCGGCCCGGTCACTGTCGTATTCCAGGAAGAATCCGTCCACACGGCAGCGGCCGAAGAGGGTTTCCGCCACCGGTTCGTAGCCGCCGCTGGAGAACCAGGTGGAACGGAAGTTCCCCCGGCAGATGTGCATGGTGATGGTCATGTCATCGGGTTTGGCTTCCAGGGCCCGGTTGATCATGTCTACATAGTGATCGGCCAGTTCATCCAAGTCGAAGCCCCGTTCGGCATACGCCTTCCGTTTGTCGGCGTCGCAGAATTCCCCCCAGCTGGTGTCATCCAGCTGCAGATACCGGCAGCCGGCGGCGTAGAAGGAACGGATGGCCTGCTGGTAGGCCAGGGCGATGTCCGTGAACAGCCGGTTCTGGTCCTGATAGCGGGGAATGGGTTCATAGTGTTTTTCCCGGACGCAGCAGATCAGGTGCAGCATGCTGGGGGAAGGGATGGTCATCTTGGCCAGGGTTTCTCCTGCGGTTTCTTTCAGGAACCGGAAATGGTCCAGGAAGGGATGCCTTCCAAAGCCGATGGGTCCGGTGATTTTGGCGGTCCGGGCTTTGGGCTGGGCCCCTTTGAAATGGACGGACCAGTTTTCCGCGGAAATCTCCGTAACTCCTTCCAGTTCTGTCAGGAAATCCAGGTGCCAGTATCGGCGGCGGAATTCTCCATCGGTGACGGCTTGGAGTCCCACTTCTTTTTCCTTGGCCACCAAGTCCCGGATGGCTTCGTCTTCAGCGGCCTTCAAGTCAGAGGCAGGGATGGTCCCGGCGGCAAAAGCTTCCCGCTTTTCTTTCAAAGCGGCAGGACGCAGGAAACTGCCCACGATATCATAGCGAAAAGGCGGTTTGTTTTTGGTCATGGTCTATATCCTCCCATACATTCAGGTTTTGTCCATGGGGAAAGTATACCACGGTCATGGGAATTTGGATAATACAGAAAAGAAACCAGTTGCTATAGCTTGAGGGAATAGCAAAAAGGCCTGCTGCCGGCGCAGCAGGCCTTTTCCTTAAATCATAATCTCCCGTCTTGCCAGGTTCTCGTCAAAGAAACTTTCTTCTTTCTTTTTCTTTTCAACCGGTACCGGAGCCGCGCTGGTGCGGATGTTTTCCACAAACAGCAGCAGCCGGTTGGTTACGTTCACGTCACTGACCCCGCTGTCGAAGTCCAGGCTCAGCAGGTTCATGTGAGGATACAGGGATTTGATCTTCTTTTCGATCCCTTTGGAGATGATGTGGTTGGCAATGCAGCCGAAAGGCTGGAGGCTGATCACATTCTCGATGCCGTGCTTGGCGAAGTTCACCACTTCTGCTGGCAGCAGCCAGCCTTCCCCGAACTGGGCGGCCATGTTGATGATGGTTTTCCCGTCATTGGCCAGGTCGAAGATGTCCTCGATGGGGGTGAAGTACCGGAACTCTTCCCCGATTTCATTGAATTTCTTCACCTGTTTGGTGACCCACATGTACAGGGCATCTACGATCAGGTTCGGCATGTGATGCCGTTCCAGGCCGAACTTCCGGTTGGTGATTCGGTTTACGAAAGCCTGCATGAAGAAAGGGGTCAGCAGAGGAGGCATCACTTCAATGGAGTGATCCATCAGCCAGCTGGTGATGTTCTTGTGGGCGAAGGCGTTGAACTT
The DNA here is from genome assembly GCA_004555735.1 of Acidaminococcus fermentans. GTDB lineage: Bacteria > Bacillota > Negativicutes > Acidaminococcales > Acidaminococcaceae > Acidaminococcus > Acidaminococcus fermentans_A. Next base: position 8,546 of record SFHH01000003.1, on the reverse strand, counting down.
CAGGTAGATTTCCCCTACGATCCCCACCTGGGGCAGATGCACGTCCGGCTTGGCCAAAGCGTTGAATTCTGCCGCCGCTTCCTTCAGCAGTCTCTGGAGACCGCTGGGGCTGTTGGCTTCGATTTCCTTCTTGGCTAGTTCCAGGTATTTGTCCTTCAGTTCCGCAGCTTTGCCTTTGACGGTTTCCCGGACTACGGAGGCGTTGAAGAACTTGGCCAGGCAGTCGGAGAACAGCACGGTGGAAACGGTGATCCGGGAAATCTTCAACCAGTTGATGGCAAAGCCCGGCTGGTCATTCTGGATATTCTTGCTGGTGGCCAGGGACAGCACCGGAGTGTCTTTAAAGCCCGCAGCAATCAGGGCATGCTTGATCAGCCCGAAGTAGTTGGAGGCCCGGCACTGGCCACCAGTCTGGGTAATGGCCACGGCTGTATGGGCGGGATCGTATTTCCCGGACTGGAGGGCACGGATAAAGTCCCCTACCACCAGGGTGGCCGGATAGCAGACTTCGTTGTTGGCGAATTTCAGCCCCAGGTCCGCGCTCTGGACCGTGCTTTCTGGCAGGGTTTCCACATGGAACCCGGCATTCTTCATCACCGAAGGGATGAGGGGAGAAATGAACGGGGTGAAATAAGGAGCCAGGATGGTGTAGTCCCGCATGTTCTTTTCAAAACGGGGCGGCTGTTCAAAGGGGGTAGCTTCGAATTTGGCATCCCGGTTGTACCGGATGCTTTCCACCACGGACCGGACCCGAAGTTTCAGGGAGCCGATGTTGGATACATCATCGATTTTCAGCAGGGTCAGGGCCTTGCCATGGCGCTGGAGGATGCCCCGGACTTCGTCCTGGAGGAAGGCATCCGGACCGCAGCCGAAGGAAGTCATTTCCATGAAGTGGACGCTGTTGTCCTGGCGGGCCACCCAGTCGGCCGCCTTGGAGATCCGGTTGATGTAGGCCCACTGCCGGACTAGATAGGAATCGTCGATGGTGATGGAACTGTCGTCCCGGACCAGGTCCTCGTTGATCACGTTGATGCCCATGGCTGCAATGGATTCGCTGAGTTTGTGCTGGATCAGAGGGTCCGTATGGTAGGGCCGGCCAGCCAGCAGGATGGTCAGTTGTTTGTTGGCCCGGCTCTTCTGGAGGATCTCCTCATTTTTGGCCTTGATGGCCCGGCCGTATTCCTCCTGGGCTTTCAGGGCTGCCTTCAGGGCTTTGTCCGCGGTGAAACGGTCGAAGCCGATGTAGCTCAGGTATTTCCGGATCTGTTTCTTCAGAAGGGATTCATCCTGGAAGTTGATGGGCGGGGAATCGATGGGAATCTCCGTATCCACCACGCTTTTGATCACGTCGGAATAGCCAGAGACCACCGGGCAGTTGTAGCTGTTCAGCTGCCGCTTGTCATCCTGCCGTTCGTAGATCACATAGGGCATGAAGATCCGGTTCACCCGCTTCCGGATCAGGTTGTTGACGTGGCCGTGGACCAGCTTGGCCGGAAAACAGATGTTGTCGCTCATTACATCGTGGATCCCTCCTTCATAATTCTTGAAGGTAGAGGGGTCGGACAGCTGGACTTTCAGCCCGCAGGTGGTGAACAGGGCATGCCAGAAGGGGTAGTCTTCGTAGATGTTCAGGCACCGGGGGATCCCGATGACCCGCTGGGCATCCTCTTTCACCGGACGGTCGAAGAGCAGTTTGTATTTGTAGTCGTAGATGTTTTCCCCAGGTTTATGGTCTTCCCCATTGTTGGTGAAGAATTTTTCACATTTGTTCCCGGAATAGTAGATGCTGCCGTTGCTGAAATTATATTTCTTGATCAGGCAGTTGTTTTCGCAGCCGTGGCATTGGAGCTGACTGTCGGTATAATTGGCCACGTGGATCATATCGTCCAGGGTGGCTTCTCCTTCTGCCCGGCTCCGGGCAAACAGGGCGCAGCCGTAGGCTCCCATGATTTCCGGGATGTTGCTCCGGTGGACGGTAGTGCCGGTCAGAAGTTCGAAGGCCCGGACCACGGCGTCGTTTTTCATGGTGCCCCCCTGGAGGACGATATCGTTCCCCAGGTCATGGGTGTTCTGGAGCTTCAGCACCTTGTACAGGCAGTTCTTGATGACGGAATAGGCCAGACCGGCAGAAATATCCCCGATGGTGACCCCTTCCCGGAGGCTCTGCTTCACTTTGGAGTTCATGAACACCGTGCACCGGGTACCTAGGTCACAGGGTTCCTTGGCTTCGCAGGCCAGTTTGGCAAAATCGCTGACGGAATAATTCAGCCCCTTGGCAAAGGTTTCCAGGAAAGTGCCGCAGCCGGAGGAACAGGATTCGTTCAGTTCCATCCGATTCAGGACACCGTGGTCCACGAAAATGGCCTTCATGTCCTGGCCTCCGATGTCCAGGATAAAGGAAACGTCCTGGTGGATCTTCCGGGCCGCCAGATAATGGGCGATGGTTTCGATGATGCCCGTCTTCAGGTCGAAGGCGGCTTTGATCAGGTCTTCCCCGTAGCCAGTAGAGCAGCTGCCCAGGATCCGGGGATTGACTCCCACCTTCAGGCATTCCGCATAAAAGGCTTCAAAGGCGTCCTGGACGGCGCCGATGGGATTGCCACTGTTGGGTCCATAATGGGTGAAGAGGATCCGGTCCTGATCATCAGTGACCACTAGCTTGGTGGTGGTGGAGCCGGAGTCGATGCCCACATAGACCCCGTCCGTTTTCGCCGTAAGGGGCGTCAGCTGGATGGCATCCGCTTCCTTGGCCTTTTTCCAGGTGGCATAGTCTTCCGGAGACTGGAAGATGGGGGGCAGGATGTCATCGGAACGGACGGCCACTTTGGGAGCGCTTTCCAATTTTTCTACCAGCTGGTCAAAGGAGATGGACGGGGCATCTGCCGCACTGAGGGCAGTCCCGTAGGCCGGGATCAGATTGGCGTTTTCCGGCACAACGAAATTCACATAGGGAATCTGGAGGCAGTCCATCAGGGCTTTCCGCAGGGCGGGCATAAAGGTCAGAGGACCACCGCAGAGCAGGATCTTGGGCTCGATGGTGCAGCCGTGGCTCAGGGTGGAGATCACCTGGACCGCCACTGCGTGGAAAATGGAAATGGCGATATCTTCCCGGCTCACGTTCTTGGCCAGCAGGTTCTGGATGTCTGTTTTGGCAAAAACGCCGCAGCGGGAGGCAATGTAATGGACATGCTGGGCCTTTTCTGCCAAGCCGTCCAGCTGTTCGATGGGAATCCCCAGGAGCACGGCCATCTGGTCCAGGAAGGCCCCAGTGCCGCCTGCGCAGTTGCCGTTCATCCGCAGGTCGCAGCTTCCATCGGCCTTGATGTACACGATTTTGGCGTCTTCTCCGCCAATGTCGATCAGGGTGGCCACGTCCGGATATTTGGCTTTGACGAATTTAGTGGCGGCGATCACTTCCTGTTCAAAGGGAATCTGGAATTTTTCCGCCACTCCCATGCCCACGGAACCGGTGATCTTCAGCTTCAGGCTGGCACCGCCGATCTGGGAACGCAAAGTCTTCAGTTCTTCCCGCAGGACCCTGGCTACATTGGCCTGGTGCCGCTTGTAGCGGGAAAACACCACATGGGAATGATTGTCCAGCACGACGATCTTGCACGTGGTGGACCCGATGTCTAAACCTACACGATACGTACTCATAATGCACCTCATCTTAAAGTGTATCCATTATAGCACATATGGGGTAAAAATCCAGAGTGGCCTGAGGGTTTCCGTAGGAATCAAGGGAAGGCTGTGATACAATTACGGAAGGGAAAAAGGAAGGAGATGTGGGGAACGTGGATTTTTCCGTAAAAAGGATCATCCTAATTTTTTTGAGCGTTTGGATCCCGGCGGCCACTGTCTGGGGGTGTACGCTGTTCGGAGCCCAGGGCAGCCGGGTCCAAGGAGGAGGCAGTTTGCTTGTGAAGAATCGGGACTGGCGTCCGGAGTATCAGGAAATGCGGCTGGTCCAGGGTCCCCGTTACCGGTATTACGGGATCTATGGGGGAACGGAAGGCCATATGGCTCTCAAGGGCGGGGTAAATGAGGCAGGATTGGCTGTATTTTCCGCTTCTGCCAGCAGTATCCCCCGGAAGGAACGATTGGCCATGGGCCCTTGGGGAAAAGGAGCGCTGAAACGGCTGCTGGGCAGTTGCGGTACGGTGGAGGAAGCCCTGGCCAGCGGGACAGATTTGGGCGGCCCAAAATTCCTGCTGCTGGCGGATGCTTCTGAATTGGCCTGGGTGGAAGTGGGGGATCAGGACCAAGTGGCGGTGCGCCGGGTCTGCAACGGGACTTTAGCCCATACCAATTTTTATCTGAGCCCAGAGTTCCAGCGGCTGAACTTGAAAGAGACCGTTTCGGCCCGACATCGGTATCAGCGGATCGAAGATCTCTTGGAAAGCCAACAGACCCCTTATATATTGGAAGATTTGATCCGCTACAGCCAGAATAGGACGGAAGGACCGGATAACAGCCTCTGGCGGCTGGGGAGCCGGCCGGACGGACCGCAGACACTGGCTTCTTTTGGTGTATGGCTGCATCCGGGAGTTCGGCCGGATATCTTCGTCAAGATCCGCTACAGCCCAGAAGATCAGGGCCGAGAAGATGTATACCAGTTGGATGGAGAACATTTATTTCCCTGAGCAATGGGAGAAATGCCCATTAGCTGCCAAAATATGATAAAATAATACAATTACAGTGAAACAACGCAGGCTGGAAGGAGCCGCATAGGGATTTTCCCTCCAGCTGGCGGTATAAAGGATGGATAGCATGGAGCAGCAAGGACAAACTCCCGCCAACAGCAAAACAAAAAAATTCCTGAAAGGGACTCTGATCCTGACCATTTCCAGTATCGTGGTGAAGGTCATCGGAGCCCTGAACTGGGTCATCCTCTCCCGAGTCATGGGAGGCGAAGGCATCGGCTTGTACCAGATGGGTTTCCCCATCTATTTGATGGCCATCACCGTTTCTTCCGCTGGGATCCCGGTGGCCATTTCCATCATCACCGCGGAAAAAGTGGCCAAAGAAGACTATACCGGGGCCCAGCGGGTGTTCCGGGTCTCCCTGCGGATGCTTTTCTGCACTGGGCTCTTCTTTTCCCTGTGTCTCCTGGGGATGGCTCACTGGCTGGTCACCTCCGGGATCATTCCCGATCCCCGAGCCTATTATTCCATCATCGCCCTGGCTCCGGCGGTGTTCTTCGTAACCTTCCTGTCCAGCTTCCGGGGGTACTTCCAGGGCTGGCAGATCATGACGCCTACGGCCTGCTCGGAAATCACGGAACAGCTGGTGCGGGTGGTCACCATGATCGCTTTTTCCTACCTGCTGATGCCCTACGGCCTGACCTATGCGGCAGCTGGAGCCAGCATGGGAGCCGGGGCCGGCGCTTTGTGCGGCCTGCTGCTCCTCCAGGTGTTCTATTTCCGGCTGAAGCATAAGTTCTTCCCTCAAGGAGAACAAAAAGTTCCTGAGGCGGAGCAGGAACCGGCCGGAAAGATCATCAAACGTCTGATTGCCTTGGCTCTGCCGGTTTCCATGTCCAGCCTGATGCTGCCCATCGTGTCTAATCTGGATATGATGATCGTGCCCCGGCGGCTGATGGTGGGGGGCTGGTCCATGTCCGAAGCCACCACCCTGTTCGGGTATCTGACCGGTATGGCGGTGCCTCTCATCAATATGTCCACCATCCTGACGGCGGCGCTGTCCATCAGTCTGGTGCCGGCCATCAGTGAATCCCGGGTACTGGAAGATACGGAAGGGATCCGGGAAAAAGTGGCTACGGCCTTTTCTGTGGCGGCAGTGATCACCATCCCCTGCAGCATCGGCCTCCATGTACTGGGCGGCCGGGTGGCGGCTCTGATCTACAACGCTCCCAAAGCTGGACCTTCCATCGCGACCATGAGCTGGGCCATTTTCCTCCTGGGACTCCATCAGGTGAGTACCGGGATCCTCCAGGGACTGGGCAAGACCAAGATCCCCGTGTTCAATATGATCTTGGCGGCAGTATCCAAAGTACTGCTGAACTGGAACCTGACTCCTTCTTTGGGAATCGTGGGGTCTTCCTGGGCTACGGTGGCCGATATCGGGATCGCTGCCGTCCTGAACCTTTTCTTCATTAAAAAGTACACCGGCTTCTCCCTGGAATTGAAGCAGCTGGGGAAAACTGCTCTGGCGGCAGCGTCCATGGGGGCGGCGGTGAAGGGATTCCTGGCCCTGGTCCCCAACTGGGGGGCTTGGAGCATCCTGGGAGGCATGGCTGTAGCCATCCCTGTCTATGGAATCCTACTCCTAGTGCTGAAGACCATGCCGGAAGAAGAGCTGTACCAGATCCCCTTCCTGGGAAGGAGAATGGTGGCGCTGGGGAAGAAACTGAAATTGTTATAAAAAAAGCTGTGAAAAAATAAGCAATCATTTTTTCACAGCTTTTTTATCCCACCGGTCTGGCAAAATTCAGCGGGTTCACAGGGTTCCCGTTCTGACGGATTTCGAAATGTACATGGGGGCCGGTACTGTAGCCGCTGCTGCCGGCATAGCCGATCACATCTCCCCGGCGGACGGTCTGTCCCGGCTGCACGGCAATGGCACTCATGTGGCCGTAGCAGGTGGTGAGTCCGTTGCCGTGGTCGATGCTGACGAACCGGCCGTAGCCCCCGTTCCACTGGGCCTCTTCTACGGTCCCGGTGGAGGACGCCTTGATGGGTGTCCCGTAATCTACGGCAATGTCGATGCCCGGATGGTAATCACTGCCACCGCCGAAAGGATCCGCCCGGAGACCGAAGAAGGAGCTGATCTCCCCTCCGCTGACGGGCCAGCCGTAGGTGCCGTCCCCGGTATTGGAAAGGGCCAGCAGCATGTTGGTGAGGTTCTCCTTCTTGTAGGCCAGCTTCTTCCAGTTGATTTCATCCTGGACTTCCAGCACCGTCAGCTGGTCCGCTGTGGTGGAGCCACCCTGGCCCCCTTTGTCCAGTTCCTTGGATTTTTTGTCCACGGCCTGTTCACCGATCTTGACTCCGTCCTTGGACAGCTTTTCCCGGACGGCGTTTTCCACCTGGACCACCTGGGCCAGTTCCCGCTGGAGTTTTTCATTGTCGTCCATGAGCTTGGCCAGCCGTTCCGTATAGACTCCATAGTCCGCCCGGTAGTTGGCCAGTTCCGTCTGTTCATCCCAGGCCTTGAACAGCAGTCCGGCACATACTGCCAGTCCCATGAGACTGGCCAGGAAGGCCCCGCAGAAGCCCATCAGCAGCTTGGGCCCCGCCTGGAATTCCTGGATCTGGCCGTCGGCATCCTTCCACTGGAAAGAGAAACCGGCTCCCACCAGATGGCCGGAAGGGAGGAATCCTTTCAATTTTTCCTTCAGTTCTTTCTTTTCCATACCTGCTCCTTACAAACAGGACGTGCCAGCGGCACGTCCTGTACAACTCTTCGATTGTTCTGCACACTTTGACTACCGAGTCAATATTTTAGCGCGAAAATCTGGAGCCTTCAACTGTTTACCCAAAAAATTTACAAATTGTTAAATCTCTGCCAACTGCTTCTTTTCCCATGCCAGCTTCTGGGTTTCCCGCTGGATGGCTTCCTGCAGGATCAAGGCGTGGCCCCAGTCTTTTTCCTGAGCTTTTTGGGTGGAAAACAGCAGCTGCCAGCGGAGTCGGAGGTGAGCCAAGTGCTCTTCGTGGCGGCGGATGTCTGCCTGGAACAGCTGACGAAGCTGGGGATCCTTCCGGCTGCGGATCAGATACAGCTTCATGGTGAATTCATCCCGGGTGGGCATCATATCTCCCAAAGGCTGAACCAGCCATTCCTGGAGCCGTTTTTCGCCGGTTGGGGCCAGGCGGTAGTATTTTTTCTGGAGCTTTGTGCCCACGGTGCCGGTATAGCTGGTAATCTGCCCGCTTTCTTCCAGTTTCCGGAGTTCCGGATACACCTGGCTGTGCCGGGCACACCAGAAATCCCCCACTTCCTGTTCAAAGAGTTTCTTGATGTCGTAACCGGTCAGGTCTTGTTTGGCCAAAAGGCCTAGCAGCACATACCGGAGTGTGTTTTCTTTTGCCATGGAACCGCTCCTTTCTCTGGATGTATTATATCATAGAATAAATTTGAACTGTAAATATTGACAGTATATCTGGTCCGTGCTACACTCATGGCAACAGACGAATATGTAAATATTTACATCTTTTTTGGATTCTGATGAACGGAAGGCTGTTTGATCAAGCAGGAGGTTATTGCCATGGAAATCAATGGAAAAATGAGCCGGCTGGTACTGTCCAGTTTGCTTTTGTTGGGCATGACGGGATTTTCCGGGGCAGAAGCGGCGGAACATTATCCTAGTAAGACTCTGGACGTGACTCCGGTGAAAACGGAAGTGAAGCAAATTTCCGGAGTGGTCTATGAACAGGTACCCAGCCGGGGCTATCCCAATGTGCCCATGGCCATGGATCTGCTCCAGCCTCAGAAAAAGACTCCCATGCCGGCCATTGTCTTTGTGACCGGGGGCGGGTTTATCAACGCCAATAAGGACAATGGGGTCCAGCTGCGGAATTACC
>SFHH01000153.1 GCA_004555735.1 Acidaminococcus fermentans | reverse complement strand
GCCAAGACAAATGCTGATATGAATTTAAAAGTGGTTCAAGGTCCCATTCAAGACCCAAATTTATTATCTTCGATGATGCGTGTATATGCGCATAGAGAGTCTGAAAGGAAAAATAGAAAACTCGATTTTTTCAGCTTCATTAAAAATCGCTATTTTTCGGTATTATCATGGAATGCAGAAAAAATGCAGTCGCAATATACTTTTTGCTTGTTTTTACATCATTCGCTTGCAGCATTTATGAGTGGGTTTCAAACTAATTTTGGAGAGATCGTATTTCCCAGAGTTGCGATGAATAGTGCGTTTTCTAAATTTGCACCTGGAAAATTAATGATTAGCGAAAGTGTTAAATGGCTTCAAATCCATAGTAATCTCAGAGGCTTAGATTTATCTCGAGGTGATGAACGTTATAAATATGAAATGGGCGGTACAGAACATTTCAATTATAGATTTTTCATGAATTTTTGAAAAAAGATATAAATGACGATTCTCAGTTCATAGGCAAGAGGAATTAAAGAATGCGTACAGCCAAAATGAAATTAAGAATCAATACAACACAAAGAATCCTTACCAAACTCCACGAACTGGCAGTCAAACCGGACCTATCTGAGGTGGAACGGGATGCCCTGATCCAGCGGTTCGAATTTTCTTTTGAACTATTGTGGAAGTGTGCCAAGGAATATCTTTATGTGGTGGAACGGATCCGCAGCTATGATCCACTGCTGCAGTTTTGGCTGGGACAGGTTGACAAAGGGCTGTGACGGAATGCATCATCTTTTCGTCATGGCTTTTTTCGTTGCAAATGCAACGCAAAATTTACGTTGCATTTACGTTGCAATCATTGTTATAATTAATGCAACGCAAATGAATCGAAAAGAAAAGGAGGCGGAATTTTGTGGAACGGGAAAGCAGTACGTTGGAATATAAGGAAGATATCACCAATACCTTTTTGAAGACCGTCAGTGCTTTTGCCAATTATCAGGATGGGAAAATCATATTTGGCGTTCGGGATGATGGCACGGTCAAGGGGATTCCCCAAGCCGTGCAAAAATGTCTGGATATAGAAAATAAAATCAATGACAGTATTTCACCGCAGCCTGATTATATGTTGAAAATCAATGAGGATAACCAGACCATTGTCCTGACGGTGAAAAAAGGAGACAATCCACCATATCTGTACAAAAATAAAGCGTATCGACGGAGCGATTCCGCCTCTCTTGAAGTAGACCGTGTTGCTCTGAATCGTCTGATTCTGGAAGGCTCCCATCGGTATTATGAGGATTTACCGGCTGGTACTGCTCCCTTGACTTTTTCTGTCCTGGCCCGGGAAATGGAAAAACAGCTGGGTGTTTCCCAGGTGGATACGGATGTATTGAAGACCTTGGGATTTTATACGGCAGAAGGAAAGTTCTCCCATGTGGCGGAACTTTTATCTGATCAGAATCCTTTTCCGGGAGTGGATATGATGGTCTTTGGCCGGTCCATCAATGAAATCCGGGAACGGATCAAAATCCAGGGATGTTCGGTTTTGTCCTTGTTCCAACAGTCTGTGGAACGGATTGCCCGAGAGTACCAGGTAGAGAAAATCGATGGAGTGGAACGGCGGATGGTGGAAAAGATTCCCAGCCAGGCTATCAGAGAAGCCGTGGCCAATGCCCTGGTCCACCGGACTTGGGATATTCCCACTGCCATCCGGGTGGCTATGTATCCGGACAAGGTGGAAATTACTTCGCCGGGAGGACTGCCGGCCGGCATCAGCCAGGAAGAATACCTCTATCATCAGATTTTCATTCTGCGGAATCCCAAACTGGCCAATGTGTTTTACCGGCTGGGATATATTGAAGCCTTTGGAACGGGCATCCAGCGGATCCTTTATGCCTACCGCCAAAGCCGGGTCAAACCGGATTTTCAGGTGACGGACCACATTATCCAGGTGATGTTGCCTCTTGTAGATGCCATGCCGCCTTTGGATCAGGAGGAACAGCGGATCTGTGACGTGTTTCCGGAAAATGGCCTGCTAAGCCGGCAGGAAATCGAACAGGCCACCGGTTTAGAAAAGACCAAAGTCATCCGTCTGCTGAACCGGCTGGTGGGGAAAAAGGCCGTGCTGAAAGTAGGCAAAGGCCGGGGTACCCGCTACCAGCGGCAGTAATCCAAAAGGAGGAAAATTTTGTTCAGTCTATTCTACGCATCACTGCAGCAGGACGGGAAGCTGTTTTTGTTTTTCCCCATCCTGTGCGCGGTCTTTCGTCTGATTTTCATTGCGGTGTACAATCCTTACCGGAGCCTGAAGGGAAAGGGGGCGGTGGTATGGCACTGTTTCCGGTACGGCTTCTGGTGGGGGATGGATTTCAACGCTTATGTGTTTTTGATTCCGATGGTCCTCCTGAGCCTGCCCGGGGCTTTTTTACCGGTGTGGCACCATTGGGGGGATAACCTGCGGCTGGCAGGTGGGGTTGTTTACAGCCTGGTGCTGTACCTGGCTTTTGCGGGAAAGATGCTGTTCTACAAGCATTTCCACGACATCTTTAACCAGACTATGAAGCTGGGGGCCAAAGCCGAAAAGCACAATCTGGTTGATATTTTCTTCCATCAGGACCGTGGGGCCTGGATTCTTTTGGGCATCCTGCCCTACCTGGCCTTGTGCGGGGTCTGTATCCAGGGCCTGCTCCAGCTGCCCAGCTTCCAGTATCTGTACTTCTTCAATCCCATCCTCCACTACGGATACAACACGGTGATTTTCTTGGGGGCCATTGCCGCTTTTTACTGGTTCCGGTACGGGGGGACCTTCTGGCATGACGATAAGCCGGAATGGGACACCATCCCCAGTGTGGTGAAAAAGGATATCTTTTTTGCCAAGGCTACAGTGGACGATCTGGTGGCCCTGGAGCAAGTGATGAAGCACAAACTGAACCCAGCCTATGAGCATACGGATGCCCAGGACCTGGCGGCTGTCCAGCCTTTCTTTACGGAAAAAGTCCTGGCAGATCACCTGCCCAACCTGGCCTATGGATTCAAGCGGACGGCCCAGGGCGCCCGGATCACTAAACCCACCCATATTTTCCTCTTTGTGGGAGAAAGTTATCTCCAGCAGTTCTTCGATCCCCAGTTCGCTTGTCTGAACTTGGTGGAGGGGGGCAGACAGCTGATGGAGGATCCCCATACCGCTTCTCTGACCAGTGCTCTTTCGGCGGGCATCATTTCCCGGCCTTCCATTGTGAGCCTGATGAGCGGGATCTTCGATGCAGGGTTGGAACTGAATGAAAAGGAAAGCTTCTGGCACAACAACCTGCCCACGGCCCTGCCCCGGCAGCTGAAGAAGCTGGGCTACCATTCCACCTACTGGTACGGGGGCAACGTGACCTACGGGAACTTCAACCAGTTTGCCCCGGCCTGTGGGTTCGACCAGGTGATGACTGCCACGGATTTCTGCGGCAAGGATGCGCCTAAGACCTGGGTGGGAATCTATGACAATGTGTTCCTGGAAAAAGCAGCGGAACTGATCCAACAGCAAGAAAAAGCCAATGGACCTTATCAGTTCCACTTCCTGTATACCACCAGTTACCATGGCCCCTTCAAGATCCCTCTAGCAGATTATGGGTATGATCCGGAGAAGGTGATGCCGGAAGCCCCCCGGGACATCCGGCGGAACAAGGAAATCCAGAAAAATCTGGGGACCTTCTGGTTCTCGGATCAGGCTTTGGGAAAATTCATCCGGACCATGCGGGAGGCCTATCCGGACTGCCTGTTCATCTTGACCGGAGACCATTCCGTTGATATGAGTGCGATTTTAAGCAAGACTTCGCTGATGGGACGGGACTGCAATCTGCGGGAACGGCACAGCCCGGTGCTCTTAATGAACCATCAGGAATTGGATCCTCACAGCCTGGCTGGGAATACCATCGGGAGCCATATGAATATCGCGCCTACCATCTTCGAACTGATCGCTCCCAAAGGGTTCACCTATTATTCCCTGTATCCGTCCCTGCTGGAACCTATCGACCATGTGGTGTCTCCTTACCATTGGCTGCGGAAAGATGCCTACGGCAGCTACAGCCAGGACTTCTACCAGTCCCTGGGTCAGCAGTACGGACCAGAAGACCTGAAGGAGGGCTCTAAACCCTACACGGAAGAACGGGAAGCCTGGATGGATCTCACAGGATATCTGGTACGGCATCCGGAGGTGTTGGGGAGATAAAGCCTGACAGCTGACCGTTGACGGGGTATCGCACGCAATGTGCGGCACCCCCTTTTTTTATGGTATAATAATCCTATTGCAGGAAAGGAGCCGTTCTTATGAAAATCGCGATTGCAGGCACTGGCTATGTGGGCCTTTCCAACGGGCTCCTGCTGGCCCAGCACCAGGAAGTGGTGGCGCTGGACATTGTGCCGGAAAAAGTACAGATGCTCAACGCAGGCCGATCCCCTTTGGTGGATGCAGATATCACTCGTTTCCTTCAGCGGAAGGATATCCGGTTCCGAGCTACTTTGGATCCCCAGGATGCCTTTACAGACGCTGCCTATATCATCATCTCCACTCCCACCAACTATGACCCCCAGAAAAATTTCTTCGACACGTCTTCGGAACGGTACCATACGGACAACATCATTTTTTCTCCAGAGTTCCTGCGGGAAGGGAAGGCCCTGTACGATAATCTCCATCCCTCCCGGATCGTGGTGGGAGAAGATTCTCCCCGTGGCCGGAAGTTTGCAGCTCTTTTGGCGGAAGGAGCAGAGAAAAAGGACATCCCTATGCTGTTTACCGGTTCCACGGAAGCGGAAGCCATCAAACTCTTTGCCAACACCTATCTGGCTCTCCGGGTGGCCTATTTCAATGAACTGGATTCTTATGCGGAAATGCGGGGCCTTTCCACAGCCCAGATCATCAAGGGAGTCTCTTTGGATCCCCGAATCGGGGATTTCTACAACAATCCTTCTTTTGGCTATGGCGGGTACTGCCTGCCCAAGGATACCAAGCAGCTGCTGGCCAATTACCAGGATGTGCCCCAGAACCTGATCTCAGCCATCGTAGCAGCCAACCGGACCCGGAAGGACCACATTGCCGATGAGATCCTGGCCCGGGACCCCAAGATCGTGGGAATCTATCGGCTGACCATGAAGAGCGCTTCGGACAATTTCCGTTCTTCTGCCATCCAGGGGGTCATGAAACGGATCAAAGCCAAGGGCATCCCGGTGGTGGTCTATGAACCGACCTTGAAGGAGCCGGAGTTCTTCCGCTCCCCCGTGTGCCAAGATTTGGACCGGTTCAAGAAGGAATGTGACCTGATCGTGGCCAACCGCTGGTCGGAAGATCTGGCGGATGTGAAAGAAAAAGTTTATACCCGGGATCTATTTGACCGGGACTAAGGAGCAGGTATGGAACCTTTTGATGCCAACAAAAAAATCCTCATTACCGGGGCAGCCGGTTTCATTGGCTACCATCTGGCCAAACGGCTGCTGTCCCTGGGGGTGCAGGTGGCCGGTTTGGATAAAATGAACGCATATTACGATGTGCAGCTGAAAAAGGACCGGCTGGCCCAGCTGGAGCTGTACCCAGCCTTTTCCTTCACCCAGGGAGACTTAGCAGATGGGGCAACGGTGGATCGGATCTTTGAGGGATTCCGGCCGGATATCGTGGTGAATCTGGCGGCCCAGGCCGGAGTCCGCTACAGCATCGACCATCCCCGGGAATACATCGACTCTAATATTGTAGGATTCTTCAATATCCTGGAGGCCTGCCGCCGTTTCCAGCCGGAGCATCTGCTGTTCGCTTCCAGTTCTTCTGTGTACGGGAATCAGAAGAAGACGCCTTTTGCTACCACGGATAATGTGGACCATCCCATCAG
>SFHH01000152.1 GCA_004555735.1 Acidaminococcus fermentans | reverse complement strand
GGCTTCCTCCATCCGAGACTCCAACGCGGGCAATTACGACCTGCACCTGGCCCTCCACTCCAACGCCTCCGGCCCGGAGGAAGCGGGGGAGAACCAGGGGATCATCGCCTTTTACTTCCCCGGCAGCGCCCGGGGCATGCGGGCGGCCCAGTTTCTGGCCAACGGGTTAAAGACCATCTATCCCCAACCCAATCTGGTGCGCATCGAGCCCACCACCACCATTGGAGAGGTCCGCCGGGTCCGGGCTCCCGCCGTCCTGCTGGAACTGGGCTTTCACGACAATAGTTCCGATGCCCAGTGGATCGTCTCCCACATCGACGCCATGGCCCAGAGCATCGTGCTGTCGCTGACCGAATACTTCGGCATCCCCTTCTTCGCTGCCTCCCTCTCCCGGGAAGGCGTGGTCCAGGTGGAAGCCGGCGTGGTGGACCTCTACAGCCGGCCGGACCCGGAGTCCACACCCATTGCCCAAATCTACGACGGCGCAGCCTTGACGGTCATCAATGAATTCAACGGCTGGTACCTGGTCCAGGTGGGCGATCAGACAGGATATGTGGCCTCAGAATTCGTTGCTCTCGCCTAATCGCAAGTGTTCATAAATTGTTCATTTAAAATTAGTAAATTATCCACGATTTCTCCCCCAAGGTATGATATGCTACTATTGAACTTAAAAGAAACGACATTACCTCTCTCTTTTCTCTCTTCCTTATACAATACACAATACCGTAAAAAGCCGAACGCTTTCGCGTTCGGTTTTTTACGTCTTTGGAAACCCCGCCTCAAACTTTACAACTTGTTCATCATTCGTTTGCAGTCCGTCCATGACTTTTCGCCCCAGACATGCTATGCTGTATTTGCAATTGAAAAACGAACAGTGATACCTCCCTTTTCTCTCTCTTTTCTTTTTATACGCTTTTCCATGAAAAATGCCGGACCTATTTTGTGTCCGGCATTTTTCGTTCTCTACCCCTCCCCCACCGGGTTTACAATTTATTCATCCATGGTTAGCAATCCGTCCACGACTTTTTTTCTGAAACATGGTATTCTATTCTTGCAATCAGGAAACCATCCACAACACCTCTTTTTCTCTCTCTTTTTCTCGTTTCTCTCTTTAATAGCAAGGAGGGCCGGGTGCTTCTGGCACCCGGCCCTCCTTTCGTCTTCTCTCCCCTGTCTAGGATTTACAACTTGTTCATCCATCGTTTGCAATCCGTCCACGATTTTTTCCGCCGGCTATGGTATTCTATCGTTGCAATCAGGAAGCAAACAATAGCATCTCCTTTTTTCTCTCTCTTTTCTCTCTTTCAATATTACAACAACGAAAAAGTCCGGGCGCGGGATGCGTCCGGACTTTTTCGTTGTTGGGCAGGTTTTTCCAACGGAAGGAAACCTTCTGGTGGATGCTAACGGCCATATCTGCCAGGGTCCACCATAGGAAACGGCGCCGGAGCAATGCTCCGGCGCCGTTTTAAGATCTTAGGCTGGTGCTTTATAACTGACGACCTTTTGTCTCAGCCCGTACTCTACGCAGCACCTTAATCAAAAAGTACAACACAGACAGGTAGTAGGGTAACCCGAAATAGGTCAGCGTGTACCGACTTACGGTCAAGTCTTTGTACAAACACAGAATGCCAATCACCAAGGTAAAGAAGGTCACGATCAACAGCGACAGTGCCTTGTGCGGCCGCAGGACCCGGTAGCCCCACATCCGCTTACCTCCGATCTTCTTCATGGCGTACCAGTCAATCAAGACGATCAACAGGATGCTGGCCAAAAGATAGATCATGATCTCCGTTAAGATCACGGAGGAACTGGCCTCCATTATCATATCTGACCCATTCATTCGGTTTCACCTTCTATCCAATCATTGGGAAATACTTTTCATGTACGATCTTATCTATTGTGGGACGAGTTGTCCGATCAGCCCTTCATCTTCTCCAGGTCGAGGCGCCAAACATGGCCTTCTCGCGCTCGGCAGGAGTGAGCTGCTTTCTCTGACCAGCGGAAGCCGCATACAGGATCGCACCGATGACCAGGTAGCCCAGGAAGGCCCAGATAGCAGGCCAGGTAGCGAACCAGGGGCAGACGGGGATGAAGCAGCCGACGAAGTAGATGGTGGTCACCACAGCGCCGAAGTAAGCGAGGCCGGTAGGCATCTTATAAGGACGATTGGCGTTGGGCATCGTCTTACGCAGCTTCAGCAAGCTCCAGGTGGTGATCATCCAGGAGAGGATGAATGCCGTTGCGGAGAATGCGGTAACGGTCTCAATCATGTTAGCGCCGAGGAAGGGGCCAGCGCAGGAGAGGATCAGCACCAGGATCAGGCCATTGACAGCCACGCCGTCCTTGTTCTGCTTGGCAAACAGCTGGGGCACCATACGGCCACGAGCCAGAGCCATCATCAGGTTGGCGGAAGCGGTGAAGAAGCCGTTCCAAGTGGTGAACAGGCCAGCCACAGCGCCGACGAGGATGATCCAGTACAGGGCAGTACCACCAGCACCGGGGAACACTTCCTTGAACATGTTGGCAGCGGCGGGGTTCTCCATGCCAATGAACTTCTCCCAGTCATAGCCATAGCCGAAGCAGAAGAGCAGGATAGCATAGAACACGCAGGCTGCGGTAACGGAGATCACGACGGTACGGCCAACGCTCTTGATGTCGCCGCCAGCGTCCTCAACGCCCTGAGGAATGGTCTCAAAGCCGGCAAGGAAGAAGGCTGCGGTACAGAGGATACCGAAAGCACCGCCCAGCATGTTGTTGGGGGTAACGTCTGCCACGCTGCCGTCATACAGGGGCTGCAGGTTCTGGGGGTCGCCGCCAACCAGGGCTGCGATAGCACCGATGATACCGGCTGCCACCAGGAAGATGCACAGGAACTTCTGCACGCCAGCGGCGGCGGACAGGCCGCGCATGTTCAGCAGGAACAGCAAGATGGAGAAGACGATACCGATGATAACCACCTTCAGGCGGACATCAGAGCCCATGATGCTATACAGAGCGTCACCAGTCCGCAGGGACGGGATCAGATAGCTCAGAACGTCGGTGATCTGAATAGCTTCCCAAGGAATGATGGCCACAAACGCGCCGAAGGCCGACCAGCCGGAGATGAAGGAAACCACTTCACCAAAGGCTGCGTGGGCAAAGGCTGCGCCGCCGCCAGCGACAGGAAGCATGGGGACCAGCTCAGCATAGGCCAAGCCGATGGGGATCATGATAACTAAGCAAAGAATGTAGCCGATGGCCGCGGGCACAGGACCGCCACTGCCGGACATCCAGCCATTGATGGTGACGGCCCAGCCGACACCGACGATAGCGCCGAATCCAAGACAGAAAAAGTCAATGGCGCTGACGCCTTTTTTCTCTCCCTGATTACTCATACATTTTACCTCGTTTCTTGTTGAAATGTCGTTGTCTAATCTCAACTATCATTCGCACGCGGTCTCCGATCCAGCGGGTGGCTCATTCATGCGCCAGATCGAAATTCTTCTTGGGGATTGAATGGACTTTCTTCGAATGTCTTCCTTCATCTGAGGAAAATCCGTTCACATTTTCCTTCTTTGTGAAGCTTACCTCATCAGCCTGGGTCACCGCATCCCTCCTTCTCAAGTTTGCTTGAGCCGTACTCCCGTACCGCTTTTTCGTCTTTTCGACGAAGCCGCGGACTTTTTGAGTGGCTTCATTATATCACACTGTATAGAAAAAATAAAGAGAAAATTTAGTTTTTTAGCAAAATTATCACGCAGGAACATTTTTTCCTTTCTTTTACAGGTTTTCACCTTATTTATGACACTTTTTTACTCCGCTTTTTTTGCATCTTTTTCCCTCAGCCATTGCAAAAGGGGGCCTTTCTCGTTGGGCAGGACCCCTTCCAGGACCTGCTCCAGCATTGCCTGCAGGCCTGCGCCAATGGCGGGGCCCCGGTATCCCAGGGCCAAAAGGTCCCTTCCGTCCACCGCCAGATCCCTTACCGTCAGGCAGGGCGCCTGGGCAAGGATCTCCCGGGCCAGGTTCTCCAGGCGGTTTGCCTGGTCAATTCTTGTACAATATGCCGGAGCCTGGCCGGCCGCGTCCCCCCGCTGGATCTCCAGCAGATCCAAAAAGCGGCCCGACCCCAGCCGGTTCAGCCACCGGCGAATCTGCCGAGGGTCCTCTGAAAGGGGCACATCGTGCCAGCGCACCAACGCTATCACCTCTTCCAGGAGCTTTTTGGGGGCCCGCAGTCGGGTGAGAATCTGCCGGGTCAGCGCCTCACTGCGCCGGGCATGGCCATAAAAATGCCCCTGGCCGTCCTCTCCCATGGAAAAGGTCTCCGGCTTGCCCACGTCGTGCAGCAGCATAGCCAGGCGCAGGGGCAGGCGGGGGGGCACATGGTCCACTGCCACGACGGTGTGGGTATAGACATCATAGCAGTGATGCCGGTTGCGGTGCTCAAACCCCACCATGGGCAGCAGCTCGGGGATCATCTGACCCAGGATGTCGGGATAGTCCCGCAGCACCCGTCCCGCTCCGGGGCCGCACAGCAGCTTGCTCAGCTCCTGGAACACCCGCTCGGCGGAGACCTCCCTGAGACGGCCAGCCCACTGACGGGCCGCAGTCTCGGTCTCCTCCTCCAAGGCAAAGTCCAGCACCGCGGCAAAGCGCACCGCCCGCAGCACCCGCAGGGCATCCTCTTGAAACCGCCGCTGGGGGTC
>SFHH01000151.1 GCA_004555735.1 Acidaminococcus fermentans | reverse complement strand
ACATTGTTGTTCTCCTTGTTCCGGATGTCTTCGCTGATCTGGGAAACATCGCCCAGATCCGAAGCCTTGGCCACATTGTCGATGGTGATATCCTTCACCTGGTCCGGATGCATCTGATCCTGGACATGGAGATTCACTTTGTTGTCATCAGAAACCTTGTAGTCCCCGGTGTAGTTCCCCTCCTTGTCCTTTTCTCCCACCAGCTGGAAGTCGGAATTGTTCTTCTTCAGGTCACTTACATTGTCAGCCACCAGTTTCAACTGTTCTTCCGTGGCCGCCCGTCCCTTGGTGGCAAAGTCCGGGGCATTGATAGTCCTGTTGGTAAGACCGCTGATCGTGCCATCATTGCCGCTGATGGTCACCTTCTGGTGGCCGCTGGTGCCGTTGCCGATAGTCACCGTCCCGCCGTTCCCATCGATGATGACGGAATTGTTCCCAGTGGAACCGCTGCCCACCGTCACTTTTCCATTCTGTCCATCAATGAGGATATTCGGGTTGCTCTTGGAGTCCTGTCCCAGTTTCAGAGTATCACTGAGTTTGACCTGATAGTGGTTGGGATTGTCTGCCGCAGGCGTTACCGTGATATTGTCATTGACACCGCTGACGGTCACCCGTTTAGCTTCCACTTCGGACTGGGCTGCTGCATTGGCAATATTCTTGACGTCCTGAATGGTAGCGGCGTTAGTACCTACTTCATCACTTTCGTAATGATATTTCTTATCTTCTTCGTTATAAATACCGCCGCTCTTCATATGGGTGATCTGTTTCCCGTAGTTGTTGATCCCGTCTTTGGTGATCATGGGACCATCGGTGATGACCACTCCATCCACGGTCTCCGTCTTGCCATCCCGGGTAACCGTCACTTGTCCCACACTCACAGGATAGACTCCCTGTGCATCAGGAGTACCGGCATGGACCGTGGTGAAGCTGGGCGCCTTCTTCATCTGGATGATGAGGGCGTCGCTCTTTCCATCCGGCGTCTTGCCGGCGATGACATTGAGGTTGGATGCATCGAAATCTCCCGCTTCGCCAGTCCCGGTGCCGATGATCCGGACTTTAGAGCCCAATTCAGCCGTAATACCCTGGCTTTCTTCCGCCGTCTTGTCCGCATCATGGTTCCCCAAGAAGGTGATGGGATTCTCCCAGACCTGTTTTTCCAAATCCCGCAGCTGGCCTTCCGTAGCGGCCCGGTTGGGGCTGTAACCCACATTCACCGGATTCCAGCTAGTATTGCTGAGACCGTCGATGAAATTCCCGGTCTGGGAACCTTTGGCTTCTTCCGTGATCACATCCTGCAGAGCTGCCGACTGCCAGCCAATGGACAACGGATTGGCAATCACATTGCCGGTAGAAGAAGTCTGCCCGCCGAACTGCACATAGCTGCCGCCATTGATGGTGTTGGCCGTCCCATCCAGGGTAATGGATTGGCCGGCACTGCCTACGGTCACCTTGTCGCTGAGGGCCACATCATAGGTATGATGGATGCCGTCCTTATCCAGAGTATCCGTCAGAGTCAGATTGCCCTCCGACTGTCCGTGGTTCACGGTCAGCTTGGTGGCATTGTTGGCCTTGGCTTCCACATTTTTCAGCTGGCCGACAGTAGCCGCATCACTGTCCTTCACTCCATCTGCCACATCATTGATGGTCTGGCTGCCGGCAGAGATCCCGTCATCGGCGGTAAACTTCGCCACATATTCCGTACTGCTCTTGGGGATCAGATAGAGACCGGTCTTGGTCAGATGGGACGCATTTTCCCGGTTGTTCCCCATGTAGATGTCCGTCATCCCATCCAGGACTTTGGACAGGCGCACGCTGAGGCCGCCGTCTTCCGCCACTACCCCGATGTTCTTATCCGTCAGGGCTGTGAGGGCGCCTGTATCGGACTGTCCGCCGGTAATGGAAAGGGTCTGGTCCAGCTGGGTCTTCACCACGTTCTGTTCCAGCGTGCTGCCGCTGGCTGCCACATAGTTGTCCCCAGTGAACCGCAGCCCGTCTTCCAGGATGGCGACTTCATGGGCATTGCCCACATTGCCGTTGTTGTAGGTCAGCCGGGTGGTGGTAGCGTCGGTGCTAGCCAGGGAAGCAGTACCCATCTTGGTCATGATATTGGCCTGGGCATTTCCCATCCCTTGCAGATGCAGCTGACCGATGGAACCAGTCTCTCCATCCATTTTCACAGCCGTCAGAGAAGCGGCATCGCTGCCTTTCTGGCCCACATGGAGCTCGTCCACCTGGACTTTCCGGTCCAGCTGGAGAGTCATCGTCCCATCCTTCACCGTAGTATGGATATTCTGGGCCCCATCCTGATCTGTGGCACCGGCGATCTTCAGGGTATCCCCCAGATGCACCGTAGCCGATGTGTTGTCCCCAGCCGCGAAGGTCAGCCCCTTGATATTTCCGTCATCGGCATTGATGATGGACTTGATCTGGCCGTAGTTCACCGCATCGGTGTCGCTGGTCCCGGCAGCCACATTGGTGATTTTATTCTTGCCATTGTCCAGGCCGTTGCTGGTCAGGCTCACAGGCGATTTGCCCTCCGCCTGGGCGTTCAGCGTCAGCTTCAGGTTCTTTGCATCAATCACCGCCGTATCGCCGTTGTCGTTGGTGAAGGTGGCACTGGTCAGGCCCGTCAGTTCCTTGGCCAGCCGGATTTCCACTTCCCCGCCCTGGGTAGAGCCGTCTTCGTTCAGGACCTTAGGCTTCGTCACCACGCCGATGTTGTTCTTCGTCAGATACGTGTTGGCCGTATCCGATGTAATCTGGGATGCATGTGCGTTATCCATGCCCCGCAGCGCCACGGTGCCGTTCAGCTTTTCCGTCAGGTTCTTGTCCCCGTTGTCACCGGAGAAAACATAGCCGTCGTCCAAGGTAGCGATCTGGTGGGCCGTGTTGTAATTGTCCCGATAGGCCAGGCGCACCGGCTGGTTCTTGGTGGTAGTACCGGAACTGCTGGTCTGGTACACCTCCTGCAGGAATGGAGTTGCCATATACGTCTGCCCCGGAGCGGCGCTGAGGACGGAAATATCCGCCTGGGCCCGGGGATAGGCATCGCTAACATGGGTGGCATCACCCCGCAGGGTCAGGATGCCCGTCTGGTTGGTACCGTCGGCTGTGAGGGCCACACTGTCCACACTAGTATCGTCGTGGGTGGGATAGGTGCTGCCGATATGGAGCCCCTGCAGGTACACGTTATCCGCCAGGGAAACCTGCAGCGTGCCATCCTTGGCCGTATCGCTGCCGGAAGAACTGGTGCTGATATTGGAATCCCCGGCAATCTTCAGGGTATTGCCATGGTTCAGCTTCACCGCAGAACCACTGTCCCCGGCCACATCGATGGTCTGGTTCCGATAGGCGATCACATCGTTCAACTGTTTGCCCGTCACCGCATCGGTGGAGGTGGAACTGATGTCCCCGTCTGCCAGGTTGGTCAGTTTCACCGGCGTGGTGGAGCTGGATCCGCCCAGGGTCACCAGGTTCTTGTCGCCATTGTCGTAGACCACCGCATTGGAACCGCTCACATCAGCTCCCTGGAAGTCGGCAGCCACCGTATAGATGGCATGGCCGTCTTGGGCGCTTGTCGTGTCTTTGCTCACGGTCACGTTCTTTCCGGCTTTCACTTCCGCAGAAGCGGCCGCCTTGGCTTCACCCAGTTGCTTCACGTTCACCGCATCAGTATCTATCAAACCGGCTGCTACCCCACTGATGGCCTTGCCGCCGGCGTTGATTCCCTCCTGGCCAATGCTGACATTGGAACCGGCGAAGCTGATCTGCTTCAGCCCCGTCAAGGTATCCGCCAGCTGGACCTTCAGGGTATCTTTTCCATCGGAAACCACTCCGATGTTCCCTGCCGTCAGGCTGAATCCGTCCGTGGTGTTCCCCTGGATCTTCAGGGTACTGGTAAGAGGCAGGTGCAGAGTATCCCCCTGATTGGCATCCCCCTGGACATAGAATCCATCATCCAGAGTAGCAACAGTATGATTCCGCTGGTCCACCCCATCCTGGTACATCAGCCGGGTCACAGCCCGTTCTTTATTCGTCAGGTCGGACCCCAGAACGTCCTTTACATAGATGTCCGCAGAGGTAGAACTAGTTTGCCCGTCCTTGGCCTCCTTGGTTCCGGTCAGCTTCAGATGGCCGGTCAGGGTGCTGTCCGTATCGCTCACTGGCTGGGTATACAGCCGGGCGGCCGGATCTGCTACCGTACCATCAGTGCCGATGTTCCCCAGGCTCAGGGAACGGCCCACCATATCCTGCTTCATGTACAGGCTGGTGGTCACGGAACCGTCACTGTTCCCCACAGTCCGGGCCGTCAGGTTGGCTTTCGAGTAGTCAGCGGCCAGGGCTTCCTCCAGGGTCTGGCTGCCCGTCAGGGCCACGTCCGATCCCTGGAAGGCAGCCGTCTTGCCCAGGGTCAGGGTAGCGGTGGTGCCGTTGTTCCCGGAGAACACGTCCCGGGCATCGCTGAGCATGGTGCGCACATCTCCGATATTGGCGGCGTGGTTGTAATTTTCCTGGCCTGCCACCGTATCATCATAGAGATAGGAGGTATCAGAAACTTTCTTCAGGCCGCTGCCCACTTTCGTCACCTGTTGGCCGCCGGCGCTGATGCCGCTGCGGGTGAAACGGGCCGCCTCCTCTCCCTGTCCTAAGGACAGGCCAGTGGCATCCACTACCGCTGCCTGCGCATCGCTACCAGTCTTCCCGTTGGTGAAGGCCGCACTGGAAAGGTCGGAAAGATCCTTGGCCAGGCTCACCTGGTAATCGGTCTTCTTCCCATCCGTACTGGGCGTGCTGGAAACGGTGATATTAGAACCCTGGCTGACAGAAGTCAGGGCACCGCCGGAAATGTCCCCGTTCTTGATCTTGCTGACCACATCCTGGAGC
>SFHH01000150.1 GCA_004555735.1 Acidaminococcus fermentans | reverse complement strand
CACACTGCTTACACAAGGCTTCCACCCCCAATTCACAAAGTTATCCACAATATTTTACATAATATATATTATCGGACGTATAATTTTGTTGAAAATCGACTGTCCATGGCAGCTGGATTGCTGGCTCCACTTTCTTTCCCTATCAAAACCCGGCTCATCTGCAGTTGCGTTTCCTTTTAAATCGTTCTTCAAATCCGTGGACCATTTCTGGGATCCAGGCTGTCGCTATTTTTGATTGGGTCTCAGTGTCCTTATCCGATAAAATCTCCTTCATCAAACGCTTGTTTGACACACAGCTGTTTTCTTGTTATACTAAATTAACGAAACTGGATCTGTGTACCGCTCATCCATCCTATATAAAGGAGTCTGATCCTATGACTGAACCTGAAATGAATAAAAAGAATCCTCGATCCATCAATGCTCGCCAGAGCCAGATCCTGGAATATATCAAACAATACATCTTTTCCAATGGATATCCCCCCTCTGTCCGTGAAATCGGCAAGGCAGTCGGGCTTTCTTCCAGTGCTTCTGTCCATAACAATCTCAAGAAGCTGGCGGAGGCTGGCTTTGTCAGCTGGGATCCAGAAAAGCCTCGTACCTACGGCCTGACCGATGAGATCAGCTGGCGGAAGAAAAGCATGGTTTCTGTGCCTTTAGTTGGCGCTGTCCATGCCGGTGATCCGATCCTCGCAGTGGAGAACATCGAAGACACCTACCCCATCCCTTTGGATCTGATCGGCTGCAAAGAAGATGTGTTCATGATGGTCGTCGAGGGCGACAGCATGAAAAATGCTGGGATCCTGGACCGGGATTATGTGTTCGTCCGGAAGCAGAATTATGCGACCAATGGAGATATCGTAGTGGCACTGATCAATGGTGAGGAAACCACCATCAAGCGGTATTTCCGGGAGCTAAAACAGATCCGTCTCCAGCCGGAAAATGATTCTTATCCTGCCATTGTGGGTACGGACAACATTGAAATCAAGGGAAAAGTGATCGCGGTGTTCCGGACTCTCTAAGTTGAGCTACCCAAAACCGGCAATTCTTTCTAAGACGCTCAAATTTTCGATTTGAGCGTCTTTTCCCATTTCTGCTATCCTTACTTGCGGGCTATATAAAAACAGCCTCTGAAATAGAATTCAGAGGCTGTTTTTCTAGCTTCATAGCTACTGTGCGTCATTTCTCCATTTTTGCTTCCAGCCGGGCCAAAGCTGCTTTCAGCGCACCGATTTCCTTATCCTGGGCCGCCAGTTTTTCTCTCATGACAGCGTTCTCCATATCCTGGGCGGCCATTCTTTCTTTCATAGCTGCATTTTCTCCCGTATTGTCATTTTACTAAATATTCAAAATAAGCACACTGTACTAAAGTACAGGTTTTGGACTTTTTTGACAAATAGGAAAAATAGGGGGATGTTGCACGTCCTGTGCAACATCCCCCAACCTTTGCCAAAGGACCTTTATTTTTTGGCCATGATCTGACGGGCTGCTGCCATGACGGCGATCCGGCCATGTTCGAAAGTCAGCCCTCCCTGCATGAAAACCTTGTAAGGAGCCCGCATCGGTCCATCTGCACTGAGTTCGATGGAAGCTCCCTGGACGAAGGTCCCTGCAGCCATGATGATGTCGTCCTGATAGCCAGGAAGCGGCGAGGGAACCGGCGTCACATGGGAATCGATGGGAGAATGGGCCTGGATGGCTTCACAGAAGGCACAAAGGTTCTCCGGTGTATCCAGGGTGATGGTCTGGATGATGTCGCTCCGGACGTCATCCGGGAGAGGAGAGACTTCAAATCCCAGGGACTGGAACACGGAAGCGGCGAACAGAGAGGTCTTCACTGCTTGGAGGGCCACATGGGGAGCCATGAACAGCCCCTGGTAGAATTCCCGTGCCGTATCCCCCAGGGTGCAGCCCATCTCGCCGCCCAGACCGGGGGCGGTGAGCCGATAAGAAGCCTGTTCCACCAGATCCTTTTTCCCTACGATATAGCCGCCGGTGGGAGCAAAACCGCCTCCCAAGTTCTTGATCAGAGAACCGGCCATCAGGTCGGCACCCACTTCCGTAGGTTCCTTGTCTTCAATGAATTCGCCGTAGCAGTTGTCCACGAAGCAGATGATATCCGGACGGACGGCTTTCACGGCCTGGAAGATCTCCCCAATCTCTGCCACGGTCAGGGTCTTCCGTTTGCTGCTGTAGCCACAGGAACGCTGCACATGGATCAGGCGGGTCCGGGGCGTCAGGGCTGCCAGGAGGGAAGGGATATCCGGATGGTCCTCTTCCATAGGGATCTCTTTATAGGCAACGCCCAGGTCCGTCAGGGACCCAGGAGTCTTCACCGGATAGCCGATGATGGTCTGCATGGTATCATAGGGTTCTCCCGTAGCGCCGATCATTTCGTCTCCGGGATGCAGGTTCCCCAGGAGTGCCACGGCCAGGGCATGGGTGCCGGAAACGAACTGAGAACGGACTAGAGCGGCTTCCGTCTTGAAGATATCGGCGTAGATCAGATCCAGTTGATCCCGACCGGTATCGGAATAGCCGTAGCCCGTGGTGGGTTTCAGGTAATAATCTGCCACCTGGTACTTGGCAAAGGCGTCCAGCACCTTTTTGGTATTGGCCAGGGCGGCTGCTTCATGGCTTTTGGTATGCTGGGCAACGGTGTCCAGTGCTTTCTGTTCGATTTCGTCCCATTGGATGGTCATTGGGTTCAAGTTCCTCCTTTGTTACTACTGGATATATTTTTTCAGCTGATCCGCCAGCGTTTTTTTCAGTTTGACCTTCATCAGGATCCCGGTTTCGCCGTAGTTTTCTTCCAGGACCTTGGCTTCTTCGTGGAGCCGAGCGGCCAGGCGGCTTTCTCCATAAGGAATGGAGAACATTGCTTCTGTTATATCCTGGCCCAGGAGCCGGGCCAAGGTCTCCAGGAGTTCCGGGATCCCTTCCCCGGTCTTGGCCGAGACACAGAGGCTGTCTTCCGTCTGTTCCAGGCGATGGCGCAGCCCTTCATGCTGCCGGAGCCGATCCACTTTGTTGTAGACGGTCAAGATGGGTTTGTCCGTGACTTCCAGTTCCCGGAGCACCTGATACACGGCCTCGGTCTGCTCCTGATACAATTCATGGGAACTATCGATCACATGGAGCAGCAGATCCGCATCTTTGACCACTTCCAAGGTGGATTTGAAGGCTGCTACCAGCTGATGGGGGAGCCGTTGGATGAATCCTACGGTGTCCGTCAGGGTACAGCTGCTGCCGTCGGGCAGACCCAGCTGCCGAGTGGTGGGGTCCAGGGTGGCGAACAGCTGATCCTGGGCATAGATGTCCGAATGGGTCAGGGTATTGAGCAGGGTGCTCTTGCCTGCGTTGGTATAGCCTACCAGACAGATCTGCTTCACTTCATTCTTGTTCCGGGCCCTTTGCTGTTGCTGCCGGCTGCCCTTCATCCGGCGGATCTGTTCTTCCAGGAAGGCGATCCGGTCCCGGATCCGCCGCCGTTCCATTTCCAGTTTGGTTTCCCCAGGGCCCCGGGTACCGATGCCCCCGCCCAGACGGGACAGGCTGGTCCCCTGCCCCATGATCCGGGGCAGCATGTACTGGAGCTGGGCCAGCTCCACTTGGAGCTTCCCTTCGCTGGTCCGGGCCCGTTTGGCGAAGATATCCAGGATCAGCCCGGTCCGGTCGATGATCCGGACGCCTAAGGCCCGTTCCAGGTTCCGCTGCTGAGCCGGGGAAAGTTCATCATCGAAGAGGCACAGGTCGATGTCTTCCTGCTGGGCAAAGAGGGCCATTTCCTGGACTTTCCCCTTGCCGATGAAGAACACCGGATCAGGTTTCGGCCGAGACTGGATGAATTTCCCTACCACTTCGGCCCCTGCTGTTTCCGCCAGCTGGGCCAGTTCTTCCACTGAATCTTGGGCACTCCAGCGGGAAGCAGTGTCTCCCCAGGCCAGGGAAATCAGCATGGCCCGTTCCGGCCCCTCCGCCAGGTTATGGCCTCGGGACCGTTTGGCCAGGATTTTCTCCACTGTGTGGACCACATTCCCGAAAGGCATGGCAGCCACATCCTTCACTTTGAAAGGGCCGAATTCCTGGAGCACGGGCTGCTGTTCCTCATCCAGGTCCGTGATCATCCCGAAGCTCAGGAGCGGTTCACTCTGGGGTGTTTCCCAAGCCATGGCAGCCATGGCATCGAAGCGCAGGTCCCGGAGAGCGGACAGATCCACCCCGCTGAGACGGGGAGCGCCCGAAGGATGGGTATGGATGCAGGCCGCTCCGCAGAGCCGGTTCTGGCTCCTCCGGGAATCAGTACGGGGCAATTCCACATAGCAGTCGCTGCCCACGGCCACAGCCGTCACCTGCCCCTTCCGGTCGATATACAGGGAGATTTCCCGATTGATGGCTTCGGTCAGGTCCCGCAAAAGGAGGGCCAACTCCTGACTGATCAGTTGGCCCTCGTCCACTCTCAGCTCATAGATCGCTTCCAACTGGGTGAGGACCTGTTTTTTCAGGCCCTCCGTCCTTCCGTAGATCATTTGAGTCATAAGAGAACTCCTTTATGTTTATTCCCGTGCTTTCGCCGGTTCCATATTTACCCGGCAGCCCCGGATGGTGTTCCTGTGCATGACACCCAGGACTTTTTCCGCATATTCCATGGGCACTTCCACAAAGCTGAACTTGTCATAGATGCTGATCCGTCCGATGCTCCGAGCGGGAATCTCCGCTTCGATGGCAATGCTCTGGATGATATCCCGGACGGTGACCCGGCTGGAACGGCCGATATTGATGAACAGACGGACCATGCCCGGTTTGGCCCCGGTATTAGCCAGGGAATCCGGCAGGGTTTCCCCTTCTGCTTCCGGCTCTTCCAGGGCTTTGGCCCCTTCCTGCATGAACTTCAGAGCGGCGGCTGCGATATCCTGGATATCGTAGTCTTTTTCCAGGGTCTCCACAATGGGCAAGTAATCTTGATACCGGTC
>SFHH01000149.1 GCA_004555735.1 Acidaminococcus fermentans | reverse complement strand
TTTCTTCCTATACAAGTTTTCTGTATAATAGACCAAGCAAGAAGTTTTAAGGGCGGTGGCTGTCTTTTCCCTTGCGAGGTGAGGCCCATGGGAACATGGAATAATCTTCAGAAAGGTTTCACAGTCAATGAGCGTCTTCCAGACACTCTCGTTGATGTTGCTGTTTGCAATGTTTATTTTGGCGTTGCTAACATACATCGACAAAAGGAACAAATAAAAAAGCCGCCCTGCGTAACTTTGGTCGGTTACAGGGCGACAATATAGTTTTGTAATCTAGGCCACCGCCTTTAAAGCGGCTTGTATGGGAAGTCCTGTTCCAGCGGGGCTTCCTTTTTCTGTCTTTATTATAGCAAGCCAGGGCCCGGAATGGCAAATGAGACCTTTTCCAGCAGTGCTTTATACAATGCCTGGTCCTGGTCTTTATACACATCGAAGACGATTTTATCCAGACTGGTCCTGGGGTGCTCCGCCAGCCATTCCCGGACGGTCTTCACTGCTGTCCGGGCCGCTTCTGCCTGGGGATAGCCAAATACCCCCGTTGAAATGCAGCAGAAAGCAAGGCTGTGGAGACCGGCAGAGCTGGCCAGTTCCAGACAGGACCGGTAACAGGAAGCCAGCAGCTGCCGATCCCGTTCCGTGACTTTCCCCTGGACGATGGGGCCCACCGTATGGAGCACATTTCGGGCCGGCAGGTTGTAGCCTTGGGTGATCTTGGCCCCTCCTGCCGGTTCCGGATGGCCCTGTTCCTCCATCAGCTGCCAGCAGGCATACCGGAGCTGGACCCCGGCCATGGTCTGGATCAGATTGTCGATGCAGTTGTGGTTGGGCCGGAAACAGCCCAGCAGCTGACTGTTGGCGGCGTTCACGATGGCATCGGCCTGGAGCCGGGTGATATCCCCCTGCCAGAGGAAAAGCCGGCTGTCAAGCTGGGACGGCTGCAAGCTATCCACCGGTACGATCCCTTTTTCCCGGGTCATTTCCCGGAGGAAAGCGTCCTGCATCTTTAAAAATCCTGCCGTCGCTTTCCGGGGCGGCCGCAGATTGCACAATCCCCGGAACAGCTGCCACCGTCCTTCTGGATCACCGGGCAGGGCGATCCCGGCGTATTCCGGCATTTCCTTCTGCAGTTCCCCAATGAGCCAGGTGATCCTTTCCTGCTGTTCCATGGTCATTTCTCCTTTCCTGCCACAAGTTTTTCCACTACCGGAGCGATATCCCCGTCCAGGCACAGGCTCCGGCTGCGGATTTCTTCCGGACACCAGGCTGCCCCTTTGTTGATGCACACATAGAAGCTCCGGGGATTGTCCGCGGTCCGCTGCCAGAAGGGATATTTGATGATGACCGGGGTATTCATCCCCACGCCCAGTTCCAGATATAGGATCTTCTTATCCTGGAGCCCGGCCGCCCGATGCCACCCGGCATCTTCCACAAAGGTATCATCACAGCGCAGGTTCATCACCAGAGGAGAACCATCATCGGGGGCTTTGGGCACCAGATCTGCCGGCACGGTTCTCCGGATCTGTCCGTCAGCAGGCACCTGATACCGGCCATCCCGGTCTTTTACGAAGCCCTGGGCTTCCAGCATCCGATACACCAAAGCTTCGTTGTCCCAAGTTTCTTTTTGACCGTCCGGCCGTTCCTTCTGGAAGAGGCCGTAATCCCCTTGGGTGTAGAACAGCCGTTTTTTGTCGAAACCCGCCCGTTGGAACTGGTGATCCACGTTGGTGGTGAGGACAAAATACTCTTTGCCCCGGACCAGCTCCAGCAGCTGAGCATAGACTGGCAGAGGCGCCTTTACATAGCGGTTCAGGTAGATCTGCCGGCTCCACCAGGCCCAGTAGATTTCCCGGCTGGGGAAGGGATAGAACCCACCGGAATACATATCCCGGATGCCATAGGCCTGCTCGAAATCGAAGAACCACTGGTGGAACCGTTTGCCGGAATAGGTGAACCCGGCCGCCGTAGACAGCCCAGCCCCGGCGCCGATGAGGATGGCTTCCGCCTGGGAGATTTCCTCCCCCAGCCGGGCGATGTTTGCATCTGTGATATTTCCCGTCATTTCTATCCCTCCTCAAACAAAATTTCTGGAAAGCGGGTTTGTTACACGTCAAAGTGCAGCAACCCTTTCGTCATAGGTCACACGTCATACGCTTTTGGAAATCAATTTTTCTAAATTGATTTTGAAATTTCAAAACCTGCCCTAGAATTCAATAGTTTTTTGCGTTCATTGCCAGCAAAGCAGGCTTCTATCGGCGTATGACCTATGACGTATGACGGGGACTGTCGCGCAGGCAACAGTCCCCTACGGTTTTATGCCTGGCCAACGACCGGTGCAGCGCAGATATTTATTCCCTTACCACGGAGATCCGCTGCTGGATGTGATTCCCTTTTTCGATTTCGTCCACCAGGGCGATGGCGTAATCGGTGTAAGAGATGATGGATTCTCCTTTGGCATTCACCGTCAATTCTTCTCCGGCCAGGATGTATTTCCCAGTCCGTTCTCCGTCAGCCTGGAAATCAGCCGCCGGACTGATATACGTCCATTTCACGTCTTTTCTCTGGCGCAGTCCGGCCAAAGCCTTGCCCATGGCCGTGGCCAGGGGTTTGAAAGCATCCGGGAAGTCCGGGCTTTCCACCAGCTGGGTCTTGTGTTCTTTATCCAGGTACAGGGAACCAGCCCCGCCCACGATCACCAGCCGCACATCCGTACTGGAGAGTACATCGCACAGGTGCTCCAGGGTGGTGGAATGGCCAGGCAGGGCTTCCGGAGTCCAGGCTCCGAAGGCGTCCACCACCGCATCGAACCCAGCCAGATCTTCTTGGGTCAGATCCAGGATATCTTTCCGGATGTAGGTTTTGGCAGCTGTATCGTTTTCCGCATGGCGGCCAAAAGCCACCACTTCATCTCCCCGATCCAGGGCTTCGGCAATCACCTTTTTGGCAACACGACCATTGGCAGCGACAACAGCGATCTTTTTCATTTGAAATTCTCCTTTCAGAAGGGGGCGACCCTTCAACCAGTTGTTTTTGTTGTTGTAATATTTTATATTACTTCTTACATGATGTATCATACATGATTTTTATTTTATTGTCAATATTTTTATTACATCTTTTTTTATTTTTTTTCTGCTGGATTTGTAGTACCATTAGGAAATGAAACAAAAAGAGGCTGCAGCAGCCCCTCAGAAAGGAAAAACGACCATGGATCAGGAAGCTTCATCCCAGCTGGACTGGGAACAGATCATTGCTTTGCGCCATGCCCTCCACGCCCATCCGGAACTGTCCGGACAGGAAAGAGAGACAAAAAAAAGCCTGATGGATTTCATCAGGGAACATACAGATTTGCAAGTAATCGACCAGGGAGACTGGTTCTGCGCATTGTACGAGCCAGCTGTGCAGAACGGGAAGCCGCCCATCGGATTCCGAGCGGATATGGACGCCCTGCCCATCCCGGAGACCCGGTCCCTGCCCTATGGGTCCCAGGCTGAAGGCGTCGCCCATAAATGCGGCCACGACGGCCATTCTGCTGCGCTGGCGGCCCTTTCTCTGCTCCTGGAACACGACAGGAAGATCCAGCGGCCAGTGTATCTCATCTTCCAGTCAGCGGAGGAAACCGGTGCCGGGGGAAAGCCCTGTGCAGACTTTCTCCAGGACGCAGGGATCGGAGAAGTCTACGCCTTCCACAATCTCAGCGGCTATCCGGAAAATGCCGTGATGGTCCGGGATGGACTGACCCAGTGCGCCTCCAAAGGACTCACCATCCGATTCCTGGGCAAGGAGACCCATGCCGGTGCTCCGGAAAATGGCAAAAACCCGGCTCCTGCTCTAGCCCGGATGATCCTTTTGGCCGATCATCTGGCAGAAGAGGCCCAAAACGGGCAGGACAGGACGCTCCTCCTCACCATTGTAGGGGTCAATCTGGGAGGCCGCAATTTCGGCATTTCGCCAGGCGAAGGGGAGATTTCCTTCACCTTCCGGGCGGATGCGGAAGAAGACCTGGCCCAGATGGAAAACCGTCTCCGAGAGGAAGCACTCCGGTTGGGCAAAATGGCTGCTCTCTCAGTTGCCTTCACTGAATCCGATCCGTTTCCGGCTACGGTCAATGACCCCCGCTGTGCCGGACGGGTCCGTGCTGCCGCCCAGAGCCTGGGCCTGGAGCTGGCGCCTATGGAAAAGCCCTGGCGGCCTTCCGAAGATTTCGGCTGGTATCTAAAGGTCTGCCCGGGCGCGATTTTTTACATCGGCAATGGCGAAAACTGGCCCATTCCCCACCGCCCGGAATATGACTTCAATGATCATATCCTCCGGACCCCGGTTTCCCTGTTCCTGAAGCTGGCGGAGGAGTGAATCCTATGAAAAGCGACTATCTGATCACCGAAAATCCCCTAAAGGCCCTGCTCTATTTCGCGCTCCCCATGATCATCGGGAATTTCTTCCAGCAGACCTATACCATGGCCGATTCCGCCATCGTGGGCCGGTATGTGGGGGAACAGGCCCTGGCTGCGGTGGGCGCTTCCTATGCGTTCACCAACATCTTCATCTGGATCGCCATCGGGGGAGGCATCGGAGCTTCCGTCAAGGTCAGCCGGTATTTTGGGGCCGGACAATATAAAAAGATGAAGGAAGCTTTATATACGGCCCTCCTGGCTTTCCTGCTCCTGAGCCTGGTGCTGGGGGGCATCGGCCTCTGGTTCAGCCTGGACATCATGGAACTCCTGGATACCCCGGCAGATGTCCTGGGGCTGGCCGATGTGTATCTCCGGGTGTATTTCCTGGGTCTTCCCTTCCTGTTCATGTATTCCGTCCTGTCCGCCATGTTCAATGCCCTGGGGAAATCCCGGATCCCCCTGTTCTTCCTGATTTTTTCTTCATTGTTCAATGTGGTACTGGATTGGATCCTGGTTACCCGGTACGGCCTGGGAGTCGCCGGCGTGGCCTGGGCCACCCTCATCGCCCAGGGGATCGCCGCCGTCCTCTCCTTCGGGGTCCTCACCTGGGTACTCGGGCACATGCCTTCCGAAAGGCCCCGTCTCTTCGCCCCGGAAGAACTGCTGCCCATGGCCCGGATCGCTCTGCCTTCCATCCTCCAGCAGTCCACGGTCTCCATCGGCATGATGCTGGTCCAGTCGGTGGTCAACGGGTTCGGTTCGGAAGCCCTGGCGGGCTTTTCCGCTGCCATGCGGGTGGAAGGACTGTGTGTGGTCCCCATGTCCGCCATCGGCAACGCCATGAGCCCCTATACGGCCCAAAATCTGGGAGCTGGACAGCCGGAACGGATCCCCGCCGGCCTCAAAGCTGCCTTCCGCCTGGTCTTTATCTTTGCCTTCCTGAACTGCCTGCTCATGGAGCTGGGGAGCCATTCCCTTTCCGTCTTTTTCCTGGGCAGCGAAGGGTCCCCTGTCGCTTTCCAGACAGCGGAAGGTTATTTCCGCTTCATGGGCTTTTTCTTCTGCTTCATCGGCATGAAGATGTCCGTAGATGGGGTCCTCCGAGGGGCCGGCGATATGCAGATGTTCACTATCGCCAACTTGGTCAACCTGGGACTCCGGGTCAGCCTGGCCATGGCCCTGGCTCCCCGCTTCGGCATCCCCTTCGTCTGGTATGCCGTCCCTCTGGGCTGGCTGGCCAATTTCCTGCTTTCCGGCTGGGAATACCGGCGGGGGAAGTGGAGGGGAAAGACAATGGATCCATCGGTCGGATGAGTGGCTGGAAGGGAGCTGTCCAGTTCCGCAGCGTCTTGCCCTCCTTTCTACCCTCCATAGACGATGACGCCCAAGACAGCGGAAGCCATAATCAGCCCAATGGGAGAGAGCTTCTTTTTCGTGACCCGTTGGTAACCCTTTTTTCCCAAAACCAGGCCAAAGATCACGAAAAGTGCCTGGAACGCCTGTTGGGGCTGCTTCCCGGGGCCGAGGCAATGCTGGAAAGTCATATAGAGACCGGTCGCCAATACGATACCCGTCACGCAGGGTTTCATCCCTCGGAGAAGGCTCTGGATATACCGGTTGTCCAGCAGGTGATGGAGCAGCGCCGTGACCAGGAGGATGATCAGGAACGAAGGCAGGACAACGGCGGCTGTGGCGATGACGGCTCCCAGGAAGCCCCCCTGGCTGCTCCCCACATAAGTCGCCAGATTGACCATGATCGGTCCCGGTGTACTTTCACTGACAGCAATCATATAGGTCAGCATGTCGTCATTCAGCCAGCCGTAGGACAGGACCACGTCCCGGATCAGAGGGATCGCACCGTATGCACCTCCGAAGGCAAAACATCCGACTTTCAAAAATCCTGCAAATAACTCCAGATAGATCATTTTCCACCACCGCTTTCTTGATGGGAGGGACTGACCCCTGCTGCCAGGAGCATCAGCCGGATGGAAGAAAGCGGCAGGCCAAAGATATCGCTGCAGAGCATGGCCAAGCAGGAACCTAAGAGGATGCCCCGTGACAGCCTCGTCCTGGCGCCCTTTCTCAGCAGCATCATGGCTGCCTCCAAGATCAAAAGCCCTACAGCGATCTTGATTCCTTGGAAAGCGGCAGCCAGCAGTTTCCACGTAAAGAAATCATACAGGAACAGCGAAGCGGCCAGAATGACCAGAAAAGGAGGGAGGACGATCCCAAAAGTAGCCGCCAGAGCTCCCGCCATTCCAGCCTGCTTATATCCGGTAAAGGTGGCACAGTTGATGGCGATGGGACCGGGCGTGGATTCTGCGATCACGGTGATATCCATCAGTTCCTCATGGGTGATCCAGTTCTTTTCTTCCACACAGCTGTGCTCGATCATGGAAATCATGGCATACCCGCCCCCAAAGGTAAACAGTCCGATTTGGGCAAAAGTCAAAAACAAATCCCTGAGCTGATCCCGTTTCATGCTTTTCTCCCCCGATATTCACATTGGCAGGCTTTTTGCTCACGGTCCACCTGCAGAGAAGCCCTCCGCATCCGTTCCACCTGCTCCGCCAGGAAGTCGATGGCTCCTTGGTCCGGCAGATAGTGCATATGATAGCCGTACTTTTCTCCATAGACCAAACCTGCTTCCCTCATGATCTTCAGATGCTGGGAAATGGCCGATTCCGAGATCCCGAACTTTTTGGAAAGAGACCGGACGCAGTGCTTCCTTTCCAAAAGTGCCTGATAGATTTTCAGCCGCATGGGTTCTCCCAGTGCTTTCAATATACGGTCAAGTTCCATCGTTCCACCTCCTTTGATTTAGTATTTACTTAATTATAATCGATGGTTTTGATTTAGTAAATACTGAATTAAATTTTGATCCCCTGAAGCAGATAGCTCCGACTCTCTCCAGACGCGGGAGATGCACCCAGATGCGCGAAAGCGAAGATTTTGGTTCGTGGCATAGTACATAGACGTATATGCCGCGGACCAAATCTCCCGCTGACAAAGTAGAAGGGTGCAATATCCCATGGATTCCGGCCAGGCGCACGAGATGGGGCCAGATGCGCGAAAGCGGGGATTTTGGTTCGTGGCATAGTACATGGACGTACATGCCGCGGACCAAAATCCCCGCTGACAAAGCAGATGGGCCCATATCGTGCGCCTGGGTTATGCGTCAGCGATGTCGGCGACTAGCGCCTCCACCTCCCCCTCCTGCGTACTCCAGGAAGTGCAGAACCGGACGATCAGCCGGCCATCTTCCAATTTTCCTTCTCTTTCAAAGGCATATTTCTTTTCCAGATGGGCGGCCTGTTCCGGGGTCAGGATCACGAACTGCTGGTTGGTGGGGCTGACTACGTATTCCGGGATCCCCTTTTTCCGGAAGGCATCCCGGAGCCGGAGGGCAAAGGCATCCGCCCGGGCAGCCAGTTTGAAATACAGGCCGTCCTGGAGCAGGGTATAGAACTGGAGGCCCAGGAGCCAGCCTTTAGCCAGGACGGCTCCGCTCTGCTTCATATGGGCCTTGAACCGGTGGACGGCTTCCGG
Source organism: Acidaminococcus fermentans (assembly GCA_004555735.1). GTDB lineage: Bacteria > Bacillota > Negativicutes > Acidaminococcales > Acidaminococcaceae > Acidaminococcus > Acidaminococcus fermentans_A. The sequence goes on along the minus strand of SFHH01000149.1, from coordinate 675 downwards.
ATGGGTGAGGACCAGGGCTTCCCCGAAGAGGGCGCCGCATTTGGTCCCTCCCAGGTAGAAGGCGTCGGCGAGCCGGGCCAGGTCCGGCAGAGCCAGATCGTTTTCAGGAGAAGCCAATCCATAGGCCAGCCGGGCCCCATCCACAAAAAGAGCCATGCCGTATTTCCGGCAGACTTCTGAAATGGCAGTGAGTTCCGCTTTGGAATAGAGGGTGCCGTATTCGGTGGTGAAGGAAACGTAGACCAGGGCGGGCCGGGTGAGCCATTCAGCTTCGCCGGCATCATAATAGGATCGGACTTCCTCTTCGATCTGGGCAGCGGTGATTTTCCCGTCCTTTTGGGGCAGGGCCAAGATCTTATGGCCCGTATTTTCGATGGAAGCACATTCATGGCCGTTGATGTGGCCGGTGGAAGCGCAGATCACACTGTCACAGGAACCTAAGAAAGCAGCGATGGTCACCAGATTGGCCTGGGTAGCCCCCGGGAAAAAATGCACTTTCCCCTGGGGACATTGGCACTGGTCCAGGATCAGTCTTTCTGCTTTGTCACACCATTCATCAGTGCCATACCCGCTGAACTGGGTATCATTGGTACGGGTCAGGGCTTCCAGGATGTTGGGATGGGCCCCGTGGTTGTAGTCGTTATTGAAACGGATCATGATGAAACCTCCCTGGAT
>SFHH01000148.1 GCA_004555735.1 Acidaminococcus fermentans | reverse complement strand
GGAATTCAGGTGAATATGCAATAAAGTCAACCACTTCGTGTGGATTCTTCTTTAGTTTATGAAGAACTAAGACTCCACGTCGCGCACGTCTTCCTAATTCTAATTCACTTGCTGCCATTTCCTTAAACGCACCACGTTGAGTAATAATGGCAAGATTATCCTGATCATTGGTTAATACTAAGTTAGTTAATTCATCGCCATCTTTCAGATTAATGGCTCTTACTCCAGCAGTCCGCTTTCTTTCCAGACGCGGGTCACTTTTTCTCTTTCTTCATCGGTCATGGGACACAGGGGTAGCCGATAGGGGCCGGCGTTGAAGGGAGTCATCCGGGTGACGGCTTCCTTGATGGGGATGGGGTTGCTCACCAGGAACATGCTCCGAGCCTGGGGCACCATCACCTTGTTCAGGTCCCGGGCTTTTTGGACTTCGCCCCGTTCGTAGCTCTGCATCAGGTCCTGGAGGATCTGGCCGTTCACATTGCTGAGCACGGAGATCAGCCCCACAGCGCCTACACTCATAAAGGGCAGGATCAGGCCGTCGTCGCCACTGTAGATGGAGAAGTCCTCCGGCACCAGGCGGTACAGCTCTGCGGTCTGGGCCACATTGCCGGCTGCTTCCTTGATGGCCACGATGTTCTTGCAGTCCCGGGCCAGCCGGGCGATGGTAGCCGGCTGGATGTTGCTGCCAGTCCGCCCCGGCACGTTGTAGATCACGATGGGCAGGCGAGTGTTTTCGGCGATGGTCTTATAGTGGCGGTAATACCCTTCCTGAGAAGGTTTGTTGTAATAGGGCCCTACCACCAGGACACCGTCGGCGCCCACTTTTTCGGCCAGCTTGTTCATTTCCAGCACATCGGCCGTATTGTTGGATCCGGTGCCAACGATTACCGGACCTCTGCCATTGACTTTGGCGATGACTTTTGTGAAGAGTTCTTCTTTTTCTGCGTAGGTCATGGTGGGGGCTTCGCCGCTGGTCCCGCTGACCAGGATGGCGTCGGAGCCGTGATCCAGCAGCCAGGAGGCGAATTCTGCCGTCCCGTCCGCATTCAGGGATCCGTCTTCATGGAAGAAGGTCACCATGGCTGTAATGAGTCTTCCGAAATAAGGTTTCTTGTTCATGCTAACCACCTTTTTACGATTGGAAAGCAGCGTGCAGGGCATTGACTGCTTCTTTTACCTGTTCTTCCCGTACGATGGCGGAAATCAGGTTGTCAGAATCTGTTGTTTGCAGGATCTCGATGCCGGCTTTCGCCAAGGCATTAATGAAACGGGCCATGATGCCAGGGACACCGCCCATATGGGAACCCACCACGGTGACCTTGGCACAGTTTTCCACTTTGGTGTACACGCAGTGTTCTGCCTGCAGGACTTTTTCCGCATCCGCCGTAGCGGCACTGTAGACAGCGAACATCAGGGAATGGGGCTGGAGGCTCATGGTACCGATGCTGACGCCATTCTTGGCCAGGGTATCGAAAAGGTCCGCTCCATTCTTACTTTCCAGGTTTACCGAGAAGAAGGCGATGTTTCCTTTGCTGGCCACCCCACAGGCATGGTTCTGTTCCAGGGAATCGGTCTCTTCCATTTCCTTAGGCTGATCGTCTTTGCTGATCAGGGTCCCAGGGGCTTCGGAGAAGGTGCTCTTCACTACCATGGGGACGCCGTAGCGCATGACAATCTCCACCGCCCGGGGATGGATGACCTTGGCGCCCTGATGGGCCATTTCCCGGATTTCATCATAGGAAATCTGCTTGATGATGTGGGCATCTTTCACGATCCGGGGATCGGCGGTCATGACCCCGTCCACGTCCGTGTAGATTTCCACTTTGTCCGCATGGACAGCTACACCGAAGGCAGCAGCGGAGGTATCGCTGCCTCCCCGGCCCAGGGTAGTCACGTTCTTATGGTCAGCCGTCACCCCCTGGAAGCCGCAGACCACAGGGATGATCCCCTGTTCCACCAGTTCCAGCAGATTGTCCGGTTCCACGGTGCGGATCTTGGCATTGCCGTATTCTTCATCGGTGATCATGCCGGCCTGGCCCCCGGTAAGGGCTTTGGCTTTCAGGCCGTGTTCCTGCAGGGTGGAAGCCATGACCGTGGAAGAAATGATTTCTCCGCAGGCCATCAAGAGATCCAATTCATGGGGAGCTGGGTTGGGATTCACGCTTTTCAGCATATCGATCATGGTATCTGTAGCAAAGGGATCCCCTCTCCGGCCCATGGCAGAGACAACCACGATAGGGGCATACCCCTGATCGATGGCTTCCTGGACTTTACCTACCACTTTTTCCCGGGATACGGGCGTTGCTACGGACGTTCCTCCGAACTTTTGTACAATGATTTTCATATTAACCTCAGGCTCCCCTCAAAATTCTCGTCGTTCTTCTCTTTCTTACAGCCAGCCGTTCTTCACCATGGTTTCTGCAATCTGCAGGGTGTTCAGGGCGGCCCCTTTGCGGATCTGATCCCCTACGCACCAGAAATTGAAGCTGTTGGCAGCGGATTCGTCCCGTCTCAGACGGCCTACATACACATCGTTCTTGCCGGAAGTGTACAGGGGCATAGGATAGATCTGCTGGGAAGGATCGTCCTGGAGCACCACGCCAGGGAAGTTGGCCAGGGCCTTGCGGATGTCTTCCAGCTCCACATCATGTTCCAGTTCCACGTTGACCGATTCACTGTGGCTCCGGTAAACCGGCACCCGGACGGTGGTAGCAGTGACCCGCAGGTCCGGATCGGAGAAGATCTTCTTGGTTTCGTTGACCATCTTCATTTCTTCTTTGGTATACAGGTTATCCAGGAAGATATCGATCTGGGGCACCAGGTTCAGAGCCAGAGGGAAATGCTTTTCTGCACTGGCGCTGGGGAAGATCTTGGCGGTCATTTCTTCGCCCCGGGCGGCTTGTTTGATCTGGTTTTCCAGTTCGTCCAGCCCGTCTTTGCCGGCGCCGGAAGCTGCCTGATACGTGGAGACGATGATCCGTTTGATCCGGGCCAAGTCGTAGATGGGTTTCAGGGCCATCACCATGATGATGGTGGAGCAGTTGGGGTTGGCGATGATCCCGTGATGTTTGGTGATATCCTGGGGGTTCACTTCCGGGACAATCAGGGGCACATCCGGATCCATCCGGTAGGTGCTGGAGTTGTCGATGACCACGGCACCGGCCTTCACAGCAATAGGAGCGAAGGTCTTGGAGATGCTGCCGCCGGCGAACAGGGCCACATCCACTCCATTGAAGGAATCGGCTTTGGCTTCTTCCACTTTATAGGTCTTGCCCCGGACGGTGAGTTCCTTGCCAGCACTGCGAGCAGAAGCCAGCAGCTTCAGGTTCTTGAAGGGGAAATCCCGTTCGTTCAGCAGATTAATGAATTCTTGTCCCACGGCGCCTGTAGCACCCAGAATTGCCAAATTGTATTCTTTCATTGTCCTCGTCTCCTTTTTTCGGCTCGTCAGTCCAAAATCTGATCCAGTCCGTATACCAGGCCTTTGCGTTTTACCATGGTCCGGCAGCCCCGCATCACTCCGGGCATGTAGCATTCCCGGCTCACCGGATCATTGCGCACGGTGAGGGTCTCGCCCATGCTGCCGAAGATGATTTCCTGGCTGGCCACGAATCCAGGCAGCCGCACGCTGTGGATCCGCATCCCTTCATATTCGCTGCCTCTGGCATGGGGCAGTTTCTCTTCTTCATCCGGGTTCCCCTGCTGGACGAAGCCACCCCGGACTTCCGCTAGTTTCTGGGCGGTGAGGATGGCCGTACCGCTGGGGGCATCCAGTTTTTTGTCATGATGCATCTCGATGATTTCTACCTGGGGGAAGTATTTGGCCACTTCGGCAGCAATCTTCATCATTAGGACAGCTCCCATGGAGAAGTTGGGGCATACCAGGACACCCACATTATTCTTTTCCGCAAGGCCCTTCAGTTCGTCCAGGTTCTCTTGGGTGAAACCGGTGGTCCCTACTACGGCATTGACGCCAGCGTTCAGGATGGTTCGCAGATTCCCCATGACCACGTCCGGCCGGGTGAAATCCACCACCACATCAGGCTTCCGGGTTTCCAGGGCCTGGGCCAGGTCCGTATCTACCGGACAGCCTTCCACGGTTTTGTCTTTGCCGAATACATCCACGGCGCCTACCAGTTCCATATCCTCCTGCTGCAGGATGGTCTGCACCACGGTATGCCCCATTCTGCCCAGGGCACCGTTTACCATTACTCTGATCATTTTCTCCATCTCTCCTTTGATTTCCTTTGGGAGACAAAAAAAGCAGGTCATTGAGGTGAGCCCAATGACCTGCAACAAAAGAAGCCGCTCCTGCTCCCGCAGGGGACTTGGTTCCGTTCCCATTGATAGCTCTCCACCCAAAGGCGACAGTCTGCAGGTTGTTCACCTGCATCCCAGCATAAGCGCGCACCCGCAGCTCTGCTTCGGCGGTTCCCCTTTCGTTCCCTTCCTCGGTGTCCCTCCGGGAATTACTGATGTTTTCCGCGCCTCTATCTTTTTGTTCAATTATGGTTACAGTATAGGAGTTTCTGCCTATCTTGTCAACCTTTATTCCAATGCCTTTTGAAATTTTTTCAATCACGGAGACTTTTCCGCAGCTCTGCCTGGGTCCGGCTGAAGAAATTTGTTAATTCTTTTACAAATTGCTGGGAATACACCGTGCTGTCAATGGTGCTCCGCTTGGCGAAGATGGCTTTTTGCTGGGCCAGTCCTTGGCCCTCGTAGCTGTGGAGAGCTTCCATCATCCCTTCATAGGTGGCCCCATAGCTGTAATCCGGGGTGCTTTCCATCTGCCGGCCCAAGGCCAGGTAGAAATCATTCCATTCTTCCGGGGTCAGCTTTTTCTGGAGAGCTGCCATACAGCCCCGGATCAGATGGGCCTTCAGATAGATGTATTCCCGCAGGGCCGTTTCCCGCTGTTCCGGGAACAGTTTGAACCATTCATAGAGCTGGTAGCCACCCCAGTCCCCCATGGTATC
>SFHH01000147.1 GCA_004555735.1 Acidaminococcus fermentans | reverse complement strand
TGCAACAGCCCCTTTGGCCACGAGTCGCGGGTCGTGAGTCGCGGGCCGTTGGAAAGGACCTGTCCTGCGGCCAGGTCCTTTTGAAGGTGCAGAACCAGGACCGTGCTGGATAGAGAAACGGTTTACCTTAGGCAAAAAAGAAAGAGCGGTAATAGAACTTGTTACAATGATTACAGCTTATTACAGCTTATTACAGCTTGTTACAGACCAAAATTATAATATTTACGTGTCTTTCTCACTTTTTTTCCTGCTGTTTTTTGCTTCCATGGAATTTGAAAGGCACAGAAAGATTGCATATTGAACGGACAGTTGTCCTGTGATACAGTAAAAATGGTAATTGCAGTAGAACTATGCTTAGTCAATAAGAATGACAACCTTGTGTGAAGAATCATTTTCTTTTGGGCTGATACTATATCATGGGGGGAGTATCATGAATCGCATTTACAAAGTCATCTGGAGCAAGGTCCGGAACAGCTGGGTGGTAGTATCGGAAATCGCCCGGAACCACGGGAAGGAACATGCCAGCCGGAAAAGTATACCGGGGGGGGTATATGTCCTGACTCTGACTCTGGCTCTGGGACTTACCTGGCCAGCAGGAGCCTGGGCGGCTGATCCAATCGATTTGGGCAATGGGGGAACTGTGGCTTATGATGATAACGGCAATCTGACCATGGGGAACCAGGTCCACGGGGAAGGGGAAAAGAAAGTAGGGAAGAACAATACAGCCATCGGTACGGAGACCGATACCTTGCGCCAGGATACGAAAGATTCCACCAAGGGACAGCCCATGGATGAGGACAATAAACAACTGGTAAAGGGGGAAGGGCAGGCGAACGATCTGACTGTTTCCACGGAGGCAGAAGGCTCCACAGCCGTAGGCTATCAAAGCCGGGCCGAAGGGGCACGGTCGACGGCTATCGGCAATCAGGCCCAGATCACTGATAAGCCAGTGGTCTATTACGCTGATGCAGATGGCAACAAGACTACATCCCAGGATGATGCAGCCTGGTATAAAGATAAAGATGGCAAGCCCACTAAGATGCCCCAGGTCTTCCGGGATGCAGACGGGAACACCACCGCTATGCCTCAGTATATCCATACCTATACAGAAATAGATCCGGACACCAAAGAGGAAGTCACTAAAAAAGAAGTGACAGCCGATGCGTCCCTGGCCGACAAGAATACGGATGGGACGCCGGTGTATAACTATCAGAAATCTGACAATCTGGACAAACTCTATTCGGTTACCCTCTATCAGGCGTCCAACGACTCCATCGCTGCCGGGTCCAATGTTTCAGCGCAGGGAAGCAAGGCCGTGGCTGTGGGCTACAGCTCCAGTGCCGACAGTTCTGCCGTTGCCATCGGCGATACGGCCATTGCCAAAGAAAATACCGTAGCCATTGGTAAAGATACAAAAGCTGCAGTGGATGGAGCCATCGCCTTGGGGACAGGTTCTCAGGCAGAACGTTCTGGCGGCGTCACCGGTTGGGACCCCAAGACAGGCACCACGTCAACGAAGAGCGATGTGGCCTGGCAGTCCGGCGCAGGGGCTCTCTCCATCGGCAATGGCGGTGCCAGCCGGCAGATCACCAATGTGGCTGCCGGCAGTGAAGACAGTGATGCTGTGAACCTGGCCCAGCTGAAAGAAGCCATGACCCATTACTACAGCGTAAAGACCACGGCAGATACGGATGCGGCCGGGAGCAACAACTATCTGAATGACGGAGCCAGCGGCGACAATGCTCTGGCCGCCGGGGTCAGCGCTGTGGCCACAGGAGACAATGCTACGGCTGTAGGTACAAAGACTTATGCGTCTGGTGAGAACGCTTCTGCGTATGGATACCGGGCTGCGGCTATGGGGAAGGACAGCGTATCCATCGGTTCCGGGACCAGCGCCCAGCAGGAAGGATCTGTGGCTATAGGGGGCCATGCCCAGGGATACCATGCGGTGCAGGTGGGAACCAATTCTACGGCCCAAAGCGCTTACTCAGTAGCGGTTGGGGGCCATGCCAAAGGAGATCATTCCGTGGAAGTGGGGTATGGATCCACAGCCCAGGGCTCTTATTCAGCTTCTGTAGGCGGCCTTGCAAGTGGAAATTATTCCATTGCCATCGGTTCCTCGAAGAATAACTGGGGTGATATCAATCCGGCCACTGCCGACGGGGATAACTCCATCGCCATCGGAGGCCATACCAACAGCGCCAATGATATTGCTATCGGGGCCGGTTCGGGTACCAGCGGCGGTCATGCCATTGCCGTGGGGGGGTTCGCCACATCGAGTCAGGCTGTTTCCATAGGCGGTGTTGCCGGAAGTTCTCAAGCAACAGCTGTGGGCAGTAATTCTTCCGCTACAGGAGCATATAGTACGGCTGTGGGGGGCCATGCCGGCGATACGAATTCCACGGCCGTAGGCCAGGGAGCCAATGCCACCTATGCCTATGCCACGGCGGTAGGCAACAGCTCGACGGCTTCAGGTCCCAATTCCACGGCCCTGGGCTATGGAACTTCTGCCCAAGGTAGCAATTCTACGGCTATTGGCGGGGCCAGTGCCAAAGGGACAAATGTGACGGCTATCGGCAAGAACTCTACTGTTGGCGGGTATTGGAGCGATTCCATTTCGGATTCCACGGTCATCGGGGGCGCCCATATCAGCGAAAGTTTAACCGGTGGTACGGCTATCGGATCCAATGCTTCCGTCACAGGTTCCTATGGGGTAGCGTTGGGGCAAAATGCCAGTGTGGCTTACCGGAGTACCGGCGTCGGCACGGGAACGAAAGCCTCCAATACCGGCACGGCCGTAGGCTATGGAGCCCAGTCTTCCGGGTACCAGTCCGCTGCGATAGGGGCCGGTTCCATGGCTACAGGACAAAATGCTGTCTCTTTGGGTGGTGGCGGAGCCTGGGGGAATTATAGCATCGCCCTGGGATCCGGAGCCGGGACCACGGCCCATGCCATCGCTCTGGGACAGAACAGCGGAGCTTGGGGAGAAAACGCCATTGCCATCGGGGAAGGGACCAATGCCTGGCGGGCCAACTCCATCGTCCTTGGCAAAAATTCCAAATCTGGGGTGGACAAGAATATCGAAGGCTATGATCCGCGGACGGGGGTGGCTTCTGTGAACGATACTTCAACCTGGTATTCCACGGACGAAGCCGTTTCCATCGGCCGGGCAGAAGAACGGGATGAGGACGGCAACATCACGGCCAATGCCATTACCCGCCAGCTGAACAATCTGGCTGCCGGGACTCTGGATACGGATGCCGTCAACGTAGCCCAGCTGAAAGCTGCTACCCAGAAGATCAATATGCACGACTACAGTGTCAACTCCACCGATACGGAAACGGATACTAACTATACTAACGGCGGCGCCTTGGCTAAAAATTCTATGGCTGCCGGTGTCAGTGCATCCACCACGAAGAATGCAGAAAACGCCGTGGCCATCGGCTATAAGGCTAAAGCAGACGGCTTTGGCGCTACCGTCATCGGCCAGTATGGCGAAGCCACTGGCCGCTATGCCCTGGCCTTTGGCGGTCAGCAGACGGATACCACAGCAGAACAGGCCAACAATGTGGCCAGCGGGGACAATGCGTTGTCCTTCGGTGAACGGACCACAGCCAGCGGCAGCAATGCCACTGCCTTTGGGCAAGGAACTAAGGCAACGGAAAAACGGGCCACCGCCTTTGGCCAGCGGACCCAAGCCACCCAGTCCAACGCCACGGCTTTTGGCATCGATACCCTGGCCTCCGGACAGAACGCTACGGCTTTCGGCAATCTGACTCAGGCAACCGCAATCGGTGCTACGGCATTTGGCAACAAGAACCAGGCTACTGGGATGTATGCTACTGCCTGGGGCGGTGGGGACAAAGTCGTTGACAATGGGGACGGGACCACAACGAAAATCGGTACGGTAGCCAGCGGTACCTATGCCACTGCTTTTGGGGAACGGACCCTTGCCAGCGGAGAAAGTGCCACGGCCTTTGGCAGTGATTCTACCGCCAGCGGGAAAAATTCCCTGGCTTTCGGGGAAAACTCCACGGCTGCGGCAGAAAACTCACTGGCGGCTTTGGGCGGTACGGTGGATGAAACAGCTGCTAATGCTGCTGCCATCGGAAACGGCGCACAAGCCAAACTGGCGGACAGCGTAGCTCTGGGCAGCGGGGCCCTGGCCAACCGTTCCAGCGGTTCCAAGGGCTATAATGTGTTGACAGGGGATGTCACCACAGAGACTTCTGCAGCCTGGGTTTCCAATGCCAGTGCCTTTGCCGTGGGGAACGACACGGAAGGCAGCCTGCTGACCCGCCAGGTCACCGGTGTGGCAGCCGGCTCCCTGGATACGGATGCGGTGAACGTGGCCCAGCTGAAAGCGGCGGGCCTGAGCTTCACCACCAACACCAAGGATGCTTCCAACACTACGGACAAGTACAAAGGCTACAAGGTGGTCAGCCGGAAACTGGGGGACACCATTGCCATCAAGGCCAGCGACGAAGCGGCTAACCACAGTTACAGCACGGACAACCTGACCACCCGGATTGCGGAAAACGGGGATATCTCCATCCTCATGGACGAGAATCCGGCCTTTACGTCGGTTACCACTAGCGATGTGATCTTTGCCGGCAATCCGGACCTGACGGACAAGGATGGCAAGGCGGCCGCGGCGGATACCAATGCCACTTACGGCACCAAGACCCTGACGGACAGCCAGAACATCACCTCCGCCGGCAACGACACCCAGGCTACCCGTCTCCACTACAAGGATGCCCAGGGCCATACCTATGAACTGGCCACCATGGATGACGGCCAGATTTATGCCGGGGACATCAAGGAAGACGGCACGGCCGACAGCACCGGTTTTGCCCGGACCCTGAACCAGAAGACCACCATCAATGGCGGCGTGACCAATAAAGACAGTCTCACCGACGGCAATATCGGCGTGGTCTCCAACGGCACCGACACCCTGACGGTGAAACTGGCCAAGGATCTGAAAGACCTGACTTCCGTCACCACCGGCAAAACCGTCCAGGAC
>SFHH01000146.1 GCA_004555735.1 Acidaminococcus fermentans | reverse complement strand
TCTGTCCATGGGCCAGACCATGGCTACCTATGCGGGCCAGAACTTCGGGAAAGGGGACCTGGGACGGATTCGGGAGGGAGTGAAGAAAGCCCTCCAGATGATGGTCCTGTATTCGGTGCTGTCGGCGGTGGTACTCCATTACCTGCTGCCCTTCCTGACAGGGTTCTTCTTCTCCGGGGACGTGGATGCGGCGGCCCTGCTGCCCTGGGCCCAGACCTACGGGGACATCGCCATGTGGTTCTATCTGCCCCTCAGCATGATCTTCATCTATCGGAATGCCATGCAGGGAGTGGGGTACGCCCTGGCGCCCACCCTGTGCGGGGTGTTCGAGCTCATGGCCCGGGGGCTCACTGCCCTGGTGGGCATGGAGACTCACAGTTACGCCATCTCCGCCGCTTGCGACCCTATGGCCTGGCTGGTGGCCGGCATCTTCGGCTTTTGCGCCTGGCAGTGGGTGATGAAGGATCTGGAACGGAAACAGGGCAGAGCAGAGAGGCAAGAGTGAAGAGGGACAGGGAGGTAAGAACGTACCATGGCCTATCAGGAACTGATCAAAGATTTCAACACCACTCGTTCCGTGCTTCGGGATTTCTATGTCCAGGGCTTCCATACTCGGCGGGATTTCCGGCTGAAGAGCCTCCGGAGCTACGACAATGAACGGCGCCGGGTGGAAAGCTGGCTCCGGGACGCCATGGCTTTCCGACAGGAACCGGAAGGGAAAGTGGTGTTCCTGACCGTGGACTGCCGGACCGTCCGGCACAATCCTCTGTACGAGGCTTTCCGGGCCAAAAGCTTCACACCTTGGGATGCGGCTCTCCATTTCCTGCTGCTGGACATTTTCCACCGGCAGGGAGAACTTTCCTTTGGAGAGGCGGTGGACCAGGTCTGTGCCGCTCTGCTCCAGGTGGACCCGGACTGTCCGCTGCCCGATGCTTCCACCATCCGGAACAAACTGAAGGAAGGGGAGGCACTGGGCCTCTTCTGCAGCCGGAAAGTGGGGAAGAGCCTGTATTACAAACTGGCAGATGCCCCCTGGGATCCGGCCGACTGGGCCGCTGCCCTGTGTTTTGCCTCGGAGGCTCTGCCCCTGGGTATCGTAGGGGCCTATCTCCTGGACCGGTGCCCGGAGCAGGACACTTCCCTTTCTTTCAAGCACCATTATCTTTCCGGAGCCCTGGATCAGGAGATCCTGTACCAGCTGGCCGCTGCCCATGAGGCCAAACGGAAGGTCCGGCTGGAATTCCGGAAAAAGGACGGGAAAGCTGGGGAGACCCAGGAAGTATATCCTCTGAAAGCCTACTGCAGCACGGCCACGGGACGGACCTATCTGCTGGCCGGCCGGGAAAAGGGGAAACGACCCCAGTTCTTTCGGTTGGACCGATTGGAAAAAGCAGAACAGGCCGGACAGGAACCGGAATGGGCGGAACTGGAACGATCAGGCCGGCAGTTTGTCCGGTATCTGTGGGGCATTGGAGCTGGCTCCGGGAAAAAATCCCGACTGGACCATGTGGAACTGGATCTCTATGCAGGTCTGGAGGAGCCTTATATCCCTGAACGGCTCCGGCGGGAAAAACGGCAGGGAAAGGTGATCCAGGTAAGCTCCACGGTGTGGCGCTTTTCCATCGATGTGTACGATGCCCGGGAAATGCTGCCCTGGCTCCGCACGTTCATGGGCCGGATCCTGCGCCTGGAATGCTCTAATCCCCAGGTGACCCGGCGTTTCTGGAGGGACCTGGACCGACTCCGGGCCATGTATGAGGAGGAGTGAGCATGCTGTTCCACGAAATCTACGGCCGGTATTATCAGGTGCTGGAAAAGGTCCTCCGGGAAGCCTGCCGGGGAACGCTGACCCGGAAAAAGCTCTATGGATTGATCCAGGACGGATCCTTCGGGGAAAGCACCCTGGAACTGCCCCGGATCCTGGCCGAAAGCCATCTTCTGACCCGGGAGGGGAAGACGCCCCTGGCCAGTGTCCCGGACTGTCCCCTGACCATCCTGGAGAGACGCTGGCTGGCTGCCGTCCTCCAGGATCCCCGGATGCAGCTGTTCCATCCGCCAGTTCTGCCATTTCCTTTGGGGGAACCGCTGTTTTCCCGGGATTTCTTCGTCTATTATGACCGGTATCAGGATGGGGATCCCTATGGGGACCCGGTCTATCGGGATCATTTCCGCCAGCTGCTGATGGCGCTCCGGGAGAAACGGAAGCTCCAGGTCCAGTTCCAGGGCCGGAAAGGGATCCAATCCCTGGAAGTCCATCCGGACGGACTGGAATATTCCGGCTTGGATGACAAGTTCCGTCTCCTGGCCCATTCTGACCGGGGGACCCTGTACACCCTCCGGGTCTCTTCCCTCCGGGACCTCCAGCTGAAGGAGGCGGGTTCAGCCTGCCAGCGGGACCGAAAACGCTGGAAAGCACGGACTGTGCTGGAACTGGTGGATCGGCGGAAAGCCCTGGAACGAGCGCTGCTGCACTTTTCTGATCTGGAAAAGGAGACTGTGCAGCTGGATGAGGACCACTACCGTCTGACCCTTTTTTACTACAAACCGGATGAAACAGAACTGCTGATCCGGATCCTGGCCTTCGGTCCTTTCCTGAAGGTGGTGGATCCTCCCGGACTGGTACAGAAAATCAAAGAGCGGCTGGAGAGACAGCAAAGGTATGAACGGTAGCGAACATCGTTCGTACCTTTTTTTCCATGATGGAAATCATCTTTCCGGGTAAAATGGAGCCATCGAAAGCATCTACAGCAAAAACAAGTATGAAAATGGTATGGGGCACTTTTGCAAGTGTCTGCGGGAGGGATCCCGAAACCTTTGATGCTTTGGAAGACACGGACAGCCAACATTTCCAAGATCATTATGGAATACGTGTCTTGAAAGGTACCTACAGCGTTTTTCTATATTTCAGAAGCTGTGAAAGCCGAAATCCTGCCCGGTGAGGAGAGCTGCTCCGGCAGCTGTTCCCCACAGGTGGAAGGGTACCTTGGCAGGGATGGAAAGGAGAATCATCATGGCAGGACTGCTGCAGGAAGGAACCAAATGGACCCGTACAGAAAACGGTGCCCTGACTTATACCAGTACAGGATCTCAGTGCTTGGATCTGTTTGCTTCGATCGGGGCCCTGCGCCACAATACCAAAAGGGAGATTCTCCGGCGGTTCCAGGCGGCCTATGGGGAAAACCGGGACCTGGCCTTGAAAATCCTGTTCTTTGCCCGGGATATCCGGGGAGGCTTGGGAGAACGGCGGGTGTTCCGGATCATCTTCCATTGGCTGGCCCTTTTTGCCCCGGGAACAGTCGAGAAAAATCTGTCCCTAGTTCCGGACTATGGCCGGTATGATGATTTGCTGGAACTTTTGGGCACCCCTTGTGAAAAACAGGTGGTTTCCTTCTTCCAGCAGCTGCTGGAAGCGGACGAACGGGCCACAAAAGAAGGAAGGCCGGTTTCTCTTTTGACCAAATGGCTGCCTTCGGTGAATGCTTCCTGCACCTGTACGGTGAATAAGGCCCGCCACCTGGCCCGGCAGTTCCATCTGACGGAACGGGAGTACCGGCAGCGTCTCACCGGGCTGCGGCGGGAGATCCATCTCCTGGAGAACCATCTCCGGAATCGGGACTATACCTTTGCCTATGACCAGCAGCCTTCTAAAGCCCTGTTCAAATACAGGGCGGCTTTCTGGCGGAATGACGGCGAACGGTACCAAACCTTCCTGGACCAGGTGGAACAGGGAGAGAAGAAGCTCCACACCGGTACCCTGGCTCCCTATGACATCGTAGCTCCTTTGGTGGAAAACAATGGATACTGGGGACGGCCGGCCCAGTCTCTTACGGAAGAACAGCGGCGGTCCCTGGATGTGACTTGGAAGGCCCAGGAAGATTTCACTCGGGGCGAGGACGCACTGGTGGTGGCGGACGGATCCGGTTCCATGTACAACGGGTCCCATCCCATGCCAGCAGCGGTGGCCCAGTCCCTGGCTGTGTATTTTGCTGAGCGGAACCGAGGACCCTTCCGGAATCGTTTCATCACTTTCAGTGAACATCCTCGTCTGGTGGAAATCAAGGGACGGGATATCGCCGAAAAGATCCGGTACACCATGTCTTTCAATGAAGTGGCCAACACCGATCTCCAGGCGGTGTTCGATCTGATCCTCCGGGAAGCCGTCCGGAAACGGATGCCCCAGGAAGAGCTGCCCCGGAGGCTGTATGTGATTTCGGATATGGAATTCGATGCGGCCTGCAGCAGGGGGGAGCTGACTAACTTCCAGTGGGCCCGGGAAAAATTCCGGGCCCAGGGATACGGACTGCCCCAGGTGGTTTTCTGGAATGTGGACAGCCGGACCCGCCAGCAGCCGGTGACTCAGAACCAGCAGGGAGCGGTGCTGGTTTCCGGATGCAGTCCCCAGATCTTCCAGATGCTTCGGGAAGGGAACCTGGATCCTATGGCCTTCATGCTGGAAGTTCTGGGGCAGGAACGATACCGGCCGGTGCGGGCGTGAAAAGGGGGTGTTGCCCGCGCAACACCCCCTTTCCTATTTCCCCCATTTATGGTTTAATGGAAGAAATATACGTGAAGGAGGTCTTTCCATGGGACGGATCATGGATATACTGGAAACCATTGCCCATTTTGGAAAGAACCCGGATGGGTCCTACACCCGCCGGCTGTACAGCCCGGAATTCTTCCAGGCCCTGGAGGCGGCGGAAGGGCTGCTCCAACAGGCAGGGCTCACCACCAGCCGGGATGCGGCGGGGAACCTGCGGGCCATGCTGCCCAGCAAGGACCCGGGGGCAAAGCACATCCTCCTGGGGTCCCATCTGGATACGGTGCCATCCGGGGGCCTGTTCGACGGGGCCTACGGGGTGGCGGCGGCCATCGGCTGTGTCCAGCGGCTCCGGGAAGAAGGGCGGAAGCTGTGGCACACGGTGGAGGTGTACGCTTTCAACGGGGAAGAAGCCAGTCCCCTGGGGGGGACTTTCGGCAGCCGGGCCCTGGCCGGGCTTACGGATCCGGACCAGCCCCTTCTCCGGGAGACCCTGGAGGGTTTCGGTCATTCGGTGGAAGAAATCCTGGCCTGCCGCCGTGACTTTTCCGATGCGGCCTGCT
>SFHH01000145.1 GCA_004555735.1 Acidaminococcus fermentans | reverse complement strand
CGGAGCAGCAAAAGGCGGCTTGGGAATTCCTGAAATTCATGATGAAAGAAAGCAATCTGGCGAAGTGGACCATCGGCACGGGTTACCTGCCGCCGCGTAAAGAGGCGATGAACGACCCGGCACTTAAGGAACAGATCGAAAAGAGCGAACCGTTGCGGGCCGCTTTTGAAGAAATGGAAACGCTTGTGCTGTGGGCGGCATTCCCCGGTGATGTCGGAGTTCGGGCGGAAAAAATGTTTGCCGATGCGCGCGATGAAATCCTGAACGGTCAGGATGCCGAGACCGTCTTGCAACGTGCGCAGGATGAACTGAATGCACTTTTGAAATAGTTTCGTGGGAAGGAGGCTCGCCGAGCCTCCTTTTGACGAGAAGGAGGATGTATGCAAACACGAATCGGACGCACGCTGTCCGGACGGTCTCGGCGGGAGCGTTGGCTGGCGTTTACGCTGATTGCTCCGGCCCTGATCGTGTTCCTGTTGTTCATGTTCTGGCCGTTGGCCTACACGGTCTATCTGAGCTTTTTCAAGTGGAATATGGTCTCGCCGAATATGGTCGCGGTCGGGATCGATAATTACATCGCGGTGCTGAAAGATCCCGTGACTTGGCAAATTATGCGCAACACGGTGATCTACCTGGTCGTCTTGGTCGTATTTTCGTTTTTGTTGCCGTATGTGATGGCTTTCATCAATCAGTTTCTGATGCAGAAGGCACGCGGTTGGTACAAAACGCTGCTGTTTGTACCGAGTATGATTTCGCTTGTGGTCGGCGCGATCGTTTTCCAGTGGATTTTCAATCCGCTCACCGGGCCGGTCGGAAATCTGGTGCAAATGTTCGGTTGGACCTTGCCGAGTTGGTCGAAGACAGCGGATCTGGTTATTTTCGTGATCTCACTTGTCGCCGTGTACAAAGCGTTCGGCTACAATTTTCTCATCCTGCTTTCCGGGGTATCCTCGGTGCCGGAAGAGTTGATCGAAGCGGCGAAACTGGAAAACGCTTCCAACTGGACCATTTTCCGAAGGATCATTGTCCCCATGACTTCCCCTACGGCCCTATACGTCTTTACCATCACCATCATCTTTGGCCTCCAGTACATGCTGGTGCCCACCAACATGCTAACCCAAGGCGGACCGGATCAGGGAAGTTCCAACATCGTCTATATCGTCTACCAGTACGCCCTGGTATTCTTCCAGACTGGGAAAAGTGCCGCCTTCGCCATGCTGTGTATGGCCGTCTACGTGATTTTCTTGTTCCTGAAAGCCCGTTTCCTGGACAGACGGGTCCATTATGAAAACTGAGGAGGCCCCCATGCACAATCCTGAATCTGCTTCGACCCTGCGGGAAAAAGGCTGGATCCTTGTTATGGGACTGGCCGCTTTTCTCATGCTTTATCCCCTGCTGTTCATGCTCACCACCTCTTTCAAGGACATGAACCAGATTTTCCATTCTTCCCTGAACCCCTTCTCCTGGCCTCCCACCATGGCCAACTATGAAGTGGTCCTGGAAAAATTTCCCTTTTACCAGTATCTGGGGAACACCCTGTACATCTCCGTGGTCGTCACCCTGGGGAAACTGGCTACCAGCCTGCTGGCCGCTTTCGCCTTCGTCTATTATGAATTCAAAGGGAAGGAAAAACTATTTTCCGCCATGCTGCTGACCTTCTTCATCCCCACCACGGTACTGGTCATGCCCAACTACCTGCTCATGAGCAAAATGGGTCTTTTAAACAATCCCTGGGGGGTCATCCTGCCAGAACTGGCAGACGGCATGGGCATCTTCCTCCTACGTCAGACCATGCGGGGCATCCCTCGTGCTCTGCTGGAAGCGTCCCGGCTGGACGGGGCCACTCCCTTCACCATTCTCTGGCGGATCATCCTGCCTTTGGTGAAACCTTCCATCTTCGCCACCAGTATCTTTTTTTTCATCAATTCCTGGAACGAATACTTCTGGCCCCTTCTGATCTTGGCGGACCGGGACAACTACACCCTGCCCCTGGCTCTCCAGATGTTCATCAGTGCTGAAGGGGGCAGCGAATGGGGCATCGCTATGGCCGTAGCCATGTTCACCACCCTGCCGCCCCTTATCCTGTATCTGTTCACCCAGAAATTCATTCTCAATACCTTCATGCAGTCAGGCATGAAGGGCTGAAAGGACAATGCCATGCAAGAAAATACCTCTTCTTCCGGTCTTACATTCCATCATGTTTCCAAGGTCTACGGCACCAACCAAGTGGTCCGGGACCTGGATTTTTCTATCCAGCCCGGGGAACGGCTGATTCTCTTGGGGCCTTCTGGCTGTGGCAAGACCACCACCTTGCGGATGATTGCCGGCCTGGAATCCATCACCAGCGGCGACCTGTACATGGGCGGCACTCGGGTCAATGACCTGGCTCCTGGAGAACGGAATATCGCCATGGTGTTCCAGAGCTATGCCTTATACCCCCATATGACCGTATGGGACAACATCACCTTCGGCCTGCAGATCCAGAAACTGGACCCCAAGGAAATCGCCCAGCGGACTAACCAGGCAGTGGAAATTCTCCAGCTGGATGGATTGACCCAGCGCTATCCTAAAGAACTGTCCGGAGGGCAGAAACAGCGGGTGGCCCTGGCCCGGGCCATTGTGAAAAAAGCCCCTTACTTCCTGCTGGATGAACCTTTGTCCAACCTGGACGCCAAGCTGCGGCAGCAGGCCCGGACCCAGCTGGTGAAGATCCATCAGCTCTACAACCCCACCATGATCTATGTCACCCACGACCAGGTGGAAGCCATGACCGTGGCCACCCGGATTGCCATCATCAACCAGGGGACCCTCCAGCAGATCGGTACTCCGGAAGAAGTGTATCACCGGCCAGCCAACACCTTTGTGGCCCAGTTCATCGGGACTCCGGCCATGAACCTGCTGCCGGCCCAGGTCCATACGGACATCCTCCAGTGGGGAGACCATCGGCTGCCGGTACCAGCCTTTGTAGAAGAAAAGCTCCGGCTCCAGGAAAAGGTGATCCTAGGGATCCGCCCAGAAAAATGCCGTTTTTCTGGACAGCCCATGATCCCGGCCCAAAAGATCTACACGGAAGACCTGGGGAGCCACTGGATCACTTATCTGGAACTGCCCACCGGCGAAAAGCTCCAGGTAAGCAGCCCTGCGCCCATGCCGGAAGACGCCCAGGGCATCGTCTTTAACTGGGAAGATGCCTGTTTCTTTGACGGAACAAAGGAGGAACTGTTATGAAGCTTTCCATCAGCGACCTGGCCTATGCTGGGTTCCGGTATCACGATTTCTGTGGACTGCCCAAAACCTGCGGACTGGAATTTTTCTACGAATTCGGCACTCCCGCCTACTGGGATACGGTGCTGCCATTGATGCTGAAAGACCGGCAGAACGGAGTCAGCGTCCATGGTCCCTGTGTCCAAGTGAATCTGGCGCTGGACGAAAACGTCCGGTTCCTAGAAGTATTCCTGGATACCTTCCGCTATGCCCAAAAGATCGGAGCGGAATTTGTGGTCGTCCACACCAACGAAGCCCTACCGAAGGAGGATCCCTTTGTGCTCCGCCGGAGAGTAGTCCGAAAACTGGAGTTGCTGCTCCAATTGGGAAAAGAAATGGGCGTCACTCCCGTCATCGAAAATGTGGGACTCCGGCCTGCCGGCAGTCTGCTCTTCGACCGAGAGCAATTCCTGGAACTGCCCCAGTTCTTCCCGGAAGCCGGCTTCCTGCTGGATGTGGGCCATGCCCAGGTAAACGGCTGGGACCTGTCCGCCACTGTCCGGGCCCTGGGGCATCGGCTGAAAGGCTGCCACCTCCACGATAACGATGGTACCGGCGACCAGCACCGGTACATCGGAAACGGCACCATACAATGGAGCCCCTTCTTTGAGGCTCTGAAGGAGACGGCCCCGGAAGCCCGGCTGGTGCTGGAATACGCCCAACTGCCCCCGGAAGGAATGGCAAAACATGTGGCGCGGGTCAAGGAAGAATATGGGATATAAAAGAGGCTGTGACAGCAGTCAATAGCCATTGACAGGAGGGTGTGAATTTTTCACATCCTCCTGTCATTTTATTCATTTTCTTGTGTCCATCATCCAGGGTTCGAAGGTGCAGATGGTATCGTTCCGGTTCACGAACCGTTTCACTTCTTCAGAAAAACAGTCAAGAGGCTCCTGCAGGCTGGCTCGGGGGAATTGATGGGTAATCTGGTAACAGATCCGCGGAGGAGGCGGGGTTTCCAGGCGGTAAAAGGCTACGGGATAGTGCTGGCGCAGCATGGCAACCAGGGACATGGGAGCGACGCCCCAATATCCCGGTTCGCTCAGATACCCGGCAAGCATGGAGCCCGTGTTGACTTCCAGTTTGAATTTCCTGCCCGGCCAAAAAGAATCGTGCCAGATTTCATAATCTGCACCCCAGCGCAGGAAGATTTCCTTCTCTGCAGGTAGTTCATCCGGAGCAAGACCTTCATGATAATGGCTGTCCTTATGGCAGACCACATACATGATTTCCCGATAAATGGGGATGGATATGATGTTGGGAGCATGGACCTGGCTGAATACGAATCCCATGTCGATCAGCCTTTTTTCCATCAGATAATGGATTTCATTGGAATGGAAGGTATTGATGGACAGCTGGATCTGGGGATGTGTTTGGATGAATTCCAGATAGAGAGGCAAAAAAGTATAGTTATTGATCACATCGATGCTGCCGATCCGCAGATGGCGTCTTTGAGCGGATTGATGGAGCAGCTGGGTATCCTTCCAAAGCGCCGTCCACTGTTGGGCAATGGGAATGAATTCCCTTCCAAAAGGTGTCAGATCGATATTTTTCTGTCCTTTTTGCCGAATGACCAATCGATCATTCAATTCATTTTCCAGCGATTTGATCCGGTTGCTGACCGTCCCCTGGGTGACGAAGAGATACTGTGCTGCAGCAGAGATGTTCCCCTGTTCCACTACAGCCAAAAAGGTTTCAATTTCTTCCAAAGTCATGGAATCACTCCAAATATTAGATTCTCTAATATTTTAAAATAAGATAAATCGTTTTACAACTATTTGCTCGGTTTATATAATATTCTTAAAAATCAAAGTAATCCATACAATAGAACTGGAGGCAATCGAAAAATGTCGAA
>SFHH01000144.1 GCA_004555735.1 Acidaminococcus fermentans | reverse complement strand
TCGCCGTCGGCATGGCCGCCCGTCCACGCCCAGGAGCGGTAGATGTTGTGGTAGATCATCAGGGTTTTGGTGCGGTCGGGGTTGAATATGAAGCCGGAGGCGGTGAAGTGACCCTCCGGCATGCGGGTGAGCAGCTGGTCGCCATAGCGTTCCATCCATTGCAGTATGGCAGAAGATTCCGCACCATTCTGCGGAAGATAACCTAAAATCTCTTTCATTTTGCGCCTCCTTATGGTATGATGCAAGCACTTTAAGGAGGCGAAACTTTGCGAAAATCACAACCTTTTAAGCGTTCCTATAAGTGGATCGTCGTTTCTTTGCTGCTGGCTGCCAGCGTGAACTTCCTGGGCTTTGCATCCCAGCCGAAGACCGTAAGCATTAAAGTGGACGGACAGACGATCAACCTGAAAACCAGAGCCCTGACGGTCCAGGGTGCCCTGGAAGAAGCCGGTGTCGTTCTTCAGAAAGCTGACGGCTATGATGTCCTCGGCGATGATAGATTCAGTGACGGTGCCACCATCGAAGTGGTGCGGGCCATGCCTGTGAAGGTGTGGAAGGCTGGAAGGACCACCGAATATACCATCGGACGCAAAACTGTGCGAGACGTATTGAATGCTGTGGGAGTGGATTACAGTGGATTCCAAGTCTATCCCGGGCTGGACACGGAAGTGACCCCCGATATGACCATCCATATCATTTCTCCCACCAACAAGCTGGCCACGGAAACCCGGGAGATCCCCTATGAAGTGGAAATGCGGAACAATGACAACCTGCCCCGGGGCAGACAGAATGTGATCTCTGCCGGCCAAAACGGGGTAGAGAAAGTCACCTACCGGGAAGTAAAAGTGGGCAGTGAGACTGTGAGACAGGAACTCCATACGGAGGTCGTCACGGAGCCTGTTTCGGAGATCGTGGAAGTAGGTACGGGGAACAACCTGAATATGATCGAAACCTCCCGTGGTTTCGTCCGTTACCGCTCTGCCAGGACGGTGGAAGCATCCGCCTATACCCTGGCAGAAGGCAGCGGCACAGGGCTTACTTCTACGGGCGTGGTCCCCTATCATGGGGTGGTGGCCGTGGATCCGGATGTGATCCCCTACGGGACCCGGATGTATATCCCTGGCTACGGCTTTGCGGTGGCAGCGGACTGCGGTGGCGCCATCAATGGCAATACTATCGATCTTTATATGGAAGACTATGGGGATGCCATTTCCTGGGGTCGGCGGGACGTGACCATTTATTTCTTGGAATGACAGACAGGAGAAAATCGTGCTGAAAGAAGTGCTGGTAGTAGAAGGCAAGATGGATACCGTGGCGGTGAAGAAGGCAGTGGATGCTGAAACCATCGAGACCGGCGGGTTCACCCTGGCGCCCCATACCCTGGCCCTGATTGAAGCAGCCTACAGGAAACGGGGGATCATCATCATGACCGATCCCGACGGTGCAGGGGAGAGGATCCGCAAGTTCTTGACGGAGCGCTTTCCCCGGGCCGGACAGGCTTTTGTGCCCAAGTCGGAGGCCCTGGCCCATCATGACGTGGGCATCGAACAGGCCCAGCCCGAGGCCATCCGGAAAGCCCTGTCCAAGGTCCGTTTCCAGGAAATGGAGCCCCGAAAGGAATTTTCCTCTCGGGACTTATTTGTTTCCGGGCTGTCCGGGTCCCCGGAAGCGGTGGCCCGGCGGGACAGGCTGGGAGCCATTTTGGGCATCGGCTACGGCAATGCCAAACAGATGGTGACCCGGCTGAACAATTACGGAGTGACCCGGGAGGAATTCCAGGCCGCTCTGGCAGAGATCCACAGGGAAGGGAAATAAGGTATGCTGCATCCAGTGATCGCCAGCCGGGACGTGACCCGGTACATCCTTGATACGTTCGGCCTCCGGGCCAAGAAAAAATTCGGCCAGAATTTCCTCATCAATGAGCAGGTGGTCCGGGGCATCGCCCGGGAAGCTCAGGTGGGGTCTGGGGACCTGGTGCTGGAAATTGGCCCGGGGATCGGCACCCTAACCCAGGCCCTGGCGGAAACTGGCGCCCAGGTGAAGAGCGTGGAGATCGACCGGACCTTGTTGCCGGTGCTGGCCAAGACCCTGGAAGGGTATGACAATGTGGAAATCGTCCCTGGGGACGTGCTGAAGGTGGACCTGGGGGAAGTGACGGAACACCGGCCCTTCACCGTGGCCGCCAACCTGCCCTACTACATCACCACTCCCATCATCTTTGCCCTCTTGGAAGAGGATTTGCCTCTCCAGCGGCTGGTGGTGATGGTCCAGAAGGAAGTAGCAGAGCGGATGATCGCTTCCCCGGGGGGGAAGGACTACGGTCCCCTCTCTCTGGCCCTCCAGTATTATTCCCAGCCCCGGCTGGCCATCCCGGTGCCCGCCCGGGATTTCATGCCTGCTCCCAAGGTGGATTCCATGGTGGTGGTCTGCGACAAACGGGAACACCCAGCGGTGGACGTACCTGCAAAACTGTTCTTCCAGGTGGTGAAGGCGGCCTTTTGCCAACGGCGGAAAATGCTCAACAACTGCCTGAAGACCCTGGGGATCTCAAGTGACCAGGTGCAGAAGCTGCTGGAGGCGGCGGGTATCGACGGGAAGCGCAGGGGAGAATCCCTGACCATGGAAGAATTCGGGAACTTGGCCCGGGCATACCAGGAACTCAGGGAACCATGAGCAGCCGGTACAAGTCCTTTGCCCACCGGCAGTGTGAATTCTTTCCCTGTCACAAAGGGGCGGACCCGGATCGGTTCAGCTGCCTCTTCTGTTTCTGTCCCCTGTACCTGGTCCCGGACTGCGGCGGAGATTTCACACCTATGGCAGATGGGAACAAGGACTGCAGCCGGTGCCTCTGGCCCCATGATCCGGACAGTTATGACCGGGTGATTCGGACCTTACAGAAAAAAGTTTTCAGGCCTTTTGACAAAAAATAGTCAAAAGGCTTGATTTTTTTTGGAAACATGCTATTATAGATACTGTAGTTAGCACTCCAGTGAAATGAGTGCTAATAAAAACAAAAATAACCCATTGCTCATAGAATGAAAGGGGATACGTAAAATGTTAAAACCTTTGGATGACCATGTTGTAGTTGAACCGATTGTGCAAGAAGAAAAGACCAGCAGCGGGATTTACCTGCCGGATACGGCCCATAAGGACAAACCCCAGACGGGGAAGGTCGTTGCTGTAGGTACCGGCCGTCTGCTAGATAACGGCACCCGGGTCCCTTCCGAAGTGAAGGCAGGGGATGTAGTTGTGTTCGCCAAATACTCCGGCAGTGATGTGACCCTGGATGGGAAAGATTACATCATCCTGAGAGACAGCGATATCCTGGCTGTTGTAGAAGACTGAAAGCTTTCTTCCGTCCCGTTTTTGGTAGAGAATACCACACCGTATATTATCTGGAATTAAGGAGTCGATTAGAATGGCTAAACTGATTAAATTTGATGAAGACGCTCGCCGCGGCCTGGAACGCGGTGTCAATGCCCTGGCTGATGCCGTAAAGGTAACTCTGGGGCCCAAAGGCCGCAATGTGGTCCTGGAAAAGAAATTCGGTTCTCCTACCATCACCAATGATGGTGTGACCATCGCCAAGGACATCGAACTGGAAGATCCGTTCGAAAACATGGGCGCTGCCCTGGTCCGTGAAGTAGCCACCAAGACCAACGATATCGCCGGCGACGGCACCACCACTGCTACGGTCCTGGCTCAGTCCATCGTTCATGAAGGGATGAAGAACGTGGTAGCCGGTGCCAACCCCATGGTCCTGAAGAAAGGGATCAAGAAAGCTACGGATGCCCTGGTGGACGAACTCCAGAAGAGCGCCAAGACCGTCAGCACCAAGGAAGAAAAGGCACAGGTTGCTTCCATTTCTGCTGGGGATGAAGAAATCGGCGGCCTGATCGCTGACGCTATGGAAAAAGTCGGCAACGACGGCGTCATCACCGTAGAAGAATCCAAGACCATGGATACTTCCCTGGAAACTGTGAAAGGCATGCAGTTCGACCGTGGGTACATTTCCCCCTACATGGTAACGGATCCGGATAAGATGGAAGCCGTCATGAGCAATCCGTACGTATTCATTACGGACCGGAAGATCACCCTGATCAATGACATTATGCCTGTGCTGGAAAAAGTGGTACAACAGGGCCGTGAACTGTTGATCATCGCGGAAGACGTGGAAGGCGAAGCCCTGGCTACCCTGGTGGTGAACCGTCTGCGTGGCACTTTCAAGGCTGTGGCTGTGAAGGCTCCTGGCTTCGGTGATCGCCGGAAGGCCATGCTGCAGGATATCGCCACTCTGACCGGCGCTACCGTGATCAGTGAAGAAGTGGGCCGGAAACTGGATAGCGCTACCCTGGCTGACCTGGGTACTGCCGGCCAGGTACGGGTGACCAAAGACCTGACCACTATCGTGGACGGCGGCGGTGACAAACAGGCTGTGGCTGATCGGATCGCTTCCATCCGGGCACAGATCCCTGAAACCACTTCCCAGTTCGACAAAGAAAAACTCCAGGAACGCCTGGCTAAACTGTCCGGCGGCGTAGCTGTCATCAAAGTAGGTGCTGCTACCGAAACCGAACTGAAAGATAAGAAACTGCGTATCGAAGATGCCTTGAACGCCACCCGTGCGGCTGTGGCAGAAGGTATCGTAGCTGGCGGCGGCACTGCCCTGTTGCAGGTACAGCCGGTACTGGACGAACTGGAAGCTAAGGCTGACGGGGACGAAAAGACTGGTATCGATATTGTGAGACGGGCCATCGAAGCACCGGTACGGCAAATCGCCAACAACGCCGGCCTGGAAGGCGCTGTCATCGTGGAAGCTGTGAAGAAGGCTGCCAAAGGCACCGGCTTCAACGCTGCTACCGAAGAATATGTGGACATGATCAAAGCTGGTATCGTGGATCCCTGCAAAGTGACCCGTTCTGCTCTCCAGAACGCCGCTTCCATCGCTTCCATGATCCTGACCACGGAAGCCGTCGTAGCCGACAAACCGGCTGAAAAGGGCGCCGCAGCTGCTCCTGCCATGGGCGCTGGGATGCCGGGGATGATGTGAGGATAAGCCGCAAGGCGGTAAAGGGGCTGTGAAATAATAGCTCCATGAAAACGAAAGGGACTTTCGATTCTTGTGAATCGAAAGTCCTTTTTCGTGTTAGAATTTAACTGCTATGAAA
>SFHH01000143.1 GCA_004555735.1 Acidaminococcus fermentans | reverse complement strand
TGGATATGCATCTGGTGAATGTGGAATATACCTTTGATGTAGGGAAGATCATCTTCTACTTTACGGCGGACGGACGGATCGATTTCCGGGAACTGGTGAAGGACCTGGCAGCTGTCTTCCGTACCCGGATCGAACTGCGGCAGATCGGGGTGCGGGATGAAGCCAAGATGCTGGGGGGCATCGGGTGCTGCGGACGGCCCCTGTGCTGTGCCACTTTCCTGGGGGATTTCGAGCCGGTTTCCATCAAAATGGCCAAGGAACAGAACCTGTCCCTGAATCCCACTAAGATTTCGGGGATCTGCGGCCGGCTCCTGTGCTGCCTGAAATACGAAAGCGACCTGTACTGCGGCAAATGCTGCAAGAAACGGGAAAAGAAAAAGGAACAGAACCTGGTGCCCCGGCCTGGCATGAAAGTGGTGACTCCCAGCGGAGAAGGGATGGTCATGAACATCAGCCGGCGGGAACAGACGGTGACGGTGGAACTGTCCCCTGGGAACCGGGTGGTGGTTTCCTGGGATGAAATCGTGGAATCCGCCCGGACGGAGAAATAATGGAAGGAACGGAACGGCTGGACTGCCTGCCGGATGGAGTCACGAAGATCTGGCAGGATTCCCGGGAATTCTGTTTCACCACGGATGCGGTGTTCCTGGCCGCTTTTCCCCATTTGGTACGGAAGGCCAGCGTACTGGAACTGGGCTGTGGGACCGGGGCGGTGAGCCTGCTTTTGGCAAACAGGGGAGCGGAACAGGTCCTGGGAGTGGATCTCAACCCCCATGTGGTGGAGCTGTTCCAGCGGAGCATCCGGGACAATGGCATGGAAGGACGGGTAGAAGCCCGTATGGCAGACCTGCGTGACTACCGGCAGGTACTGCCCTGTGATGCTATGGACCTGGTGGCGGCCAATCCGCCCTATCGGATCGGGGGGAGGAAACGGCAGATCGGACAGGCAGCCTGTCATGAAGTGGGGACCTCCCTGGAAGATTTCTTTGCCGCCGCCTCCTTTGCCCTGAAGACCCGGGGCCGGTTCGCCCTGGTCCAGCTGCCGGAGCGGTTCACTGATGCGGTGAAACTGGGGCTCCAGTACCAGCTGGAACTGAAACGGCTCCAATGGGTCCACGCCTATGTGGACCGGCCGGCCTGGATCTTCCTGGCGGAATTCGTCAAAGGAGGGAAGCCGGGACTGGAGGTGCTGCCGCCTCTGTGCATGTACGAAAAAGACGGCTCCTTCAGCCGGCAGACATTGGAATATTATGCGTTGAAAGGGGATACAGCCCATGGAAAATGAAAAAGGGACCCTGTATCTGTGCGCTACGCCTATCGGGAACCTGGAAGATATGACGCCCCGGGCGGTGCGGGTGCTCCAGGAAGCAGACCTGATCGCGGCGGAAGATACCCGGCACACCCGGCAGCTGCTGACACATTTCGGGATCCACGGCCAGCTGCTCAGCTATCATGAACATAATAAGGAAAAACAGGGACCGGTGCTGCTGGAAGCTTTGTCCGCAGGGAAAAACATCGCCCTTGTGACGGATGCGGGATTTCCGGGGATCTCGGACCCAGGGGAATTGATCGCCCAGCAGGCCATCGCCGCCGGATTCCCGGTGGTGCCGGTACCTGGGGCCAATGCCTGTCTCACAGCCCTGGTGGCTTCCGGCCTTCCCAGTACGCCCTTCTTCTTTGGAGCCTTCCTGCCTAAGAGCCGGAAGAACCGGAAGGAAAAACTGGAAGAATGGAAGGGCATCCCGGCCACCCTGGTCCTGTACGAAGCGCCCCATCGGATCCTGGACGTGCTCCAGGACATGGAAGAAGTGTGGGGGGATCGGAAGATGACCCTGGGCCGGGAGCTGACCAAGCTCCATGAAGAATTCTTCCGAGGGACCATTTCCACCTGCCGGCAGCACCTGCTGGAAAACCCGCCCCGGGGAGAATTCGTCCTGGTGGTGGAACAGGGAAAAACGGAAAAACAGGAGCCCCAAGGGGATCCCCTGGATGCGGTGAAAGCCCTGCTGGAAGAGGGTATGGACAAAAAAGAAGCCCTGGCCCAGGTGGCCAAGGCGTATAAAGTGCCCAAACGGGAATTGTACAATCGATTGGTGAGGGAATGAACCCTTTTACCCCTTCAGCTCCCGGCAGATTTCTTGGAACTCTGGCGCAAAGATGCTGTCTTTGGGCCAGATGAAATCGAAGGGATGCACCATGGAAAAATCTTTCAAAGGAAGCAGGCGGATCCGTCCGTCTGCGATTTCTTTTTCTACAGCGATCCGATACAGGAAGGTGATCCCGCAGTCTTCTTCTAGCAGCTGGATCAGAGCGTGCATGTTCCCGATCTGGATCCGGTGGGCGAACTGGTCTAAGGTAAGGCCCTGGAGAGCCAGGTTCCGCTCCAGGATGTTCCGGGTCCCGGAGCCGGGTTCCCGCACCAATAGCCGTTCTCCCAGAAGATCCCGGCAGAGTTCCGGTTCCCGGGCGAAAGCGTGGGAAGCCGCAGCTACCGGGACAAAAGGTTCCAGACGGAACAGCAGGTGGTCATAGGAACCCGGGGGATAATAGCCTTCCACCAGGGCAAAATCCAGCTCCCCCTGGTCTAGACGGTGGAGCAGATCCTGGGTATTCCCGAAAATAAGGGTCAGTTCCACGTCCGGATGGGCCTTCAGGTAACGGGCTGCCGGCTGGGCGATGCCGTATTCTCCGATGGTCATGGTGACGCCGAAAATGACCCGGCGGATCCCTTTTTGACAGGCTTCCATCTTCCGGGCCAGCAGGTTCTCATCGTTCTGCAGGAGCCGGGCATAGGTGGCCAGGGTCCTTCCGGCAGGGGTCAGGGCCAGGGTCTTGCCCTGATGGGTGAACAGGGGCAGGCCGTAGCGTTTTTCCAGGGCATGGATGTGCTGGGAGACAGCCGGCTGGGTCAGGAAGAGCTGCCGGGCGGCCTGGGTGAAGTTCATGGTCTGGCAGACACAGAGAAAGGTACGCAGCTGGGTATCCATCATTTCCTCCATAACGATATTTTATCATTCTATTATAAACCATAATTTCATCTTTTTGACCGATTTCTTTATAATACAGGAAGCGACCAAATGATGAAAGGGGAAATCTACCATGTATCAAAGAGGAAAAGGGATCCTGGCCTGCCTGGCCATAGCGGTGCCGGCCTGGTTCTTCGGAAAATTATTCCCGGTGATCGGGGGTGCCGTCATCGCCATCCTGCTGGGGATGGTCATCACTCTGTTCTGGAAGGAAAAAGGAGCTGCCGGGCCAGGGATCCAATGGACCAGCAAAGTGGTGCTCCAGGCTGCAGTGGTGTTCCTAGGCTTCGGACTGGACCTCCACGCAGTGGCTGCCACAGGAAAACAGTCCCTGCCCATCATCCTTTCCACCATCACCACTTCTTTGGTACTTTCCTATGTATTGCACCGTCTCCTGGTGATCCCTGCGAAGATTTCCACCTTGGTGGGCGTAGGGTCTTCCATCTGCGGGGGGTCCGCTATCGCAGCGGCTGCTCCGGCCATCCAGGCAGACGATGAAGAAGTGGCCCAGGCCATTTCCGTGATCTTTTTCTTCAACGTGCTGGCTGCCATCCTGTTCCCCCTCCTGGGGACGGCCCTGGGGTTCAGCACCGTCAGCGGGGAAGGCTTCGGGATCTTTGCCGGGACGGCGGTCAATGATACATCTTCCGTGACGGCAGCCGCAGCCACCTGGGACAGCATGTGGAACCTGGGCACGGCCACCCTGGACAAGGCGGTGACAGTGAAACTGACCCGGACCTTGGCCATCATCCCCATCACCTTGGGCCTGTCTGTGTATTATGGAAAGAAAGGTACAGCAGCGGGCCAAAAATTCCAGGTGAAGAAAGCCGTCCCGGTCTTTGTGCTGTATTTCATCCTGGCTTCCCTGGTGACCACCCTGGCCCTTCAGATGGGCGTGAGCGCCGGTGTCTTTACGCCTTTGAAGACACTGAGCAAGTTCCTGATCGTCATGGCCATGGCCGCCATCGGACTGAACAGCAATATCGTGAAGCTGATCCGTACTGGCGGCAAACCCATCCTGCTGGGAGGCTGCTGCTGGATCGGGATCACGGCAGTGAGCCTGGCCCTGCAGAAGGTGCTGGGGTTGTGGTGAAAAAGGGGGTATTGCACCGAACGTGCAATACCCCCTTTTTCCGTGCATCTCTGGCTTTTTTGTGATATCATAGATAGTCAGTGAATTATTTTTTGTTAAAGGGGAATGACCATGACGAAACCTGCTTTTTATATTACGACGCCCATTTACTATCCCAGCGCAGACCTGCATATCGGACATGCCTACTGCACCACCATCGCCGACACCATCGCCCGGTACAAACGGGCCAACGGCTTTGATGTCCAGTTCATCACCGGCAGCGACGAACACGGCCTGAAGATCCAGCGGAAAGCGGAATCCTTCGGGGTGAAGCCCATCGAATACACCGACAAGATCGTGGCGGACTTCAAGAAACTGTGGGAGATGCTGGGGGTCAGCTATACCTCCTTCGTCCGCACTTCCAGCCCGGAACACGAAAAGACCGTCCAGACCCTGCTCCAGAAAGTCTGGAAACAGGGGGACATCTACAAAAAGGACTATGAAGGCCTGTACTGCGTGCCCTGCGAATCCTTCTGGACCGAACACCAGGTGGAGGAAGCCGGGGGCGTGTGCCCGGACTGCGGCCGTCCTGTGGAAAAGATGAAGGAAAGCAGCTATTTCTTCCGGATGTCCAAATATGCGGACCGGATCCTGGAATACATCGAGACCCATCCAGATTTCATCCAACCCGTATCCCGCCGGAATGAAATGATCAACTTCATCAAACAGGGGTTGGAAGACCTGTGCATCAGTCGGAGCAGCTTCGACTGGGGCATCCAGGTGCCTTTTGATCCCAAACACGTGGTGTATGTGTGGTTCGATGCCCTTTTGGCCTATTTCACCGGCATCGGCTTCGGCCAGGATATGGACAAGTTCAACCGGTTCTGGCCGGCGGACCTGCACCTGGTGGGGAAGGAAATCGTCCGGTTCCATACCATCATCTGGCCCATCATCCTGATGGCGCTGGATCTGCCGCTGCCCAAGCAGGTGTTCGGCCACGGCTGGCTGGTGATGGACGGGCAGAAGATGTCCAAGTCCATCGGAAACGTGGTGGATCCCGTGGTGCTGTGCGACCGCT
>SFHH01000142.1 GCA_004555735.1 Acidaminococcus fermentans | reverse complement strand
CTGCTTTTTTATTGCCAGAATAGGGGGGAATTCATGGATATCAATACTTTCCAGCTGAAAATGCTGGGGAAATCTCTGGTAATGGTGACCGACCAAGATATTGTTTTCCGGCGAAAGCATGGGAGGTGGGCCCTGTGGAACAGCGAAACAGAAGATTTCTCCATCCCCCCCCGTTGAATCAGGTCCGTTTTGCATATCACAGCCAAGCTGACGTTTGCCTTCTGAAAGGGGTCAAAAGGCCAGTCTGACGTTTTTTCTTTTGCCTCTTATCTGTCCCCCATTTTACCCACTAACTTTTCTATAATGGAAATAAGAAAAGGAAAGGTGGGAGCCACATGAAAAAGATCTTCATTACCATTACCGGCTGCAATCATTATCTGGGGTATGAGGTGTTCCGGAGGAAAATGGAGCTGGTGCTACGGAAGGAACTGGACAACGAATATGACAGGGAAGCCATCCGGGTGGAACTGCCGGGCATCGGCAAAGTGGGCTATGTGGCCAACAGCCCCCATACTGTGCTGGGGGATACCTGGAGTGCCGGGCGGATCTGGGATAAAATCGGCAAAAAAGCCTATGCCAGAGTGGAACTGATCACCGGCCGGGGCGTGGTGGCACGGGTGAAGAAGGAAAAGTGAAGAGGGAAGAGGAGGACGGCGGGGCCGCTTTTCCGTCTCGCGCCAGGCGTCTCACGTCTCATGCTAATGGAGACCATCTGCCGGGGAGCAGATGGTGTTGAAGGGAAACGCAGCCCCTGCGGGCTACTAACCCACCACCAGCCTTGCGGCTGGTCCCCCGCCCTTGAAAAGGGCGGATATATAGAAGAATGATGCGCTGTCGGAGAATTCCGTTGTTATCGGTTGTTGTACAGCGACGGCGTAGGGGCTGCCCGCAGGGGAGCCCTTCCCGGCCTCCGGTCGAGTCTTACAAGACATTCAGCCTGGTAAGAAGTCAGATACAGTCTCTCCAAGGGGACCTTGAGACGTCAGCTTTGTACGATTTAGATGCAGGACCGAACTGTTTGTCATGGGGCAAGCTGACATCTGACTTTTGAAAGGTCCGTAAGGTCCGTTCTGACTTCTTTCTTTCCATTTTACACCCCGAACAGCTTCCCGATTTCTTCCTCCGGCAGGGTGCGGTCAGAAGGGGCGTCGTGGGCATGGGACAGCATTTCTTCTACCCGGCTTTCCAGTTTCTGGGCGATCAGATCCTGCACCGATAGGCCCCGGAGCCGGAAAAAAAGAAAGGGATTTTCGTCGATGCGCACACCGACGCCGTACAGTACGGCGACCGCATGCTTGCACAGAGTCGCATCGTCGGGGCAGCTGCAGCGGATCTGGAGTTCCCAGGGCCGTGGGAAAAGACCGCCTTCCTGGGTAAATACTTCTGCTACTGTCGGGGGCAGTTCTCCGTTGAGCCGGGCTTCCATATTGGGGAGGGAACCCACACAGGCTTCCTCGATTTTTTTCGGCTCTGATCCGAAAGAGGGATCAGGGTGATCTGGAATTTGTAGGGCTTGACTCGAGATCCCTGGACCAGGGCATGGATTTCTCCCGGTGCAAGACGCAGATCCAGTAAGGTATCTGCCTTGAGGTACCGGCGGCCCCGGGCCAGACGGTTGCTGATATCCGAATAGGATTCGATGGC
This sequence comes from Acidaminococcus fermentans, assembly GCA_004555735.1. GTDB lineage: Bacteria > Bacillota > Negativicutes > Acidaminococcales > Acidaminococcaceae > Acidaminococcus > Acidaminococcus fermentans_A. The sequence continues at coordinate 3,639 of SFHH01000142.1, read as the reverse complement.
CCTGCACCAGGTTTTGCCCCACCAGTGGCGGCAGAGCTGGGTCCCGGTTACGTGGACCGGCTGATACTCCCGGCTTTTTTCACCGGCCTTCCGCAGGGTCTGTTCCGCCTGCTGCTGCAGGGCTTCGATGGTAGGCTGGGGATATTTTGCATAGGAAAATCCCCAGGAATATTTTCTTTTGGCACTCATGGACTACCACCTCTTTTCCGGAAGGTCCAGCTTCATCAGATCCAGGAGCTCTCGGTCGGAAAGCTCGGTGATCCAGGTGGTGCTGCCTCCAATGACCTGTTCCGCCAGGTCTTTTTTACTGTTGATCATGGCATCGATCCGTTCCTTGATGGTACCGGCGCAGATGAATTTGTGGACGATCACGTTCCGGGTCTGCCCGATCCGGTAGGCACGGTCGGTGGCCTGGTTTTCCACGGCCGGGTTCCACCAGCGGTCGAAATGGATCACATGGCTGGCACGGGTCAGGTTCAGACCGGTGCCGGCAGCCTTCAGGGACAGGACCATATAAGGCACATAGTCTTCCCCATTGAAGGCGTCCACCATGGCCTGCCGTTTCTTCACCGGGATGCCCCCGTGGATGACCAGTCCGGGCCGTCCGAATACTTCTGTCAGGAAGGCAGACAGGGCATCGGTAATCTCCCGGTACTGGGTGAAGATCAGCACCCTCTCCCGTTTTTCGTAGATGCTCCGGCACAGTTCGTCCAGACGCCGGAACTTCCCGCTTTCCGCCTCCTGGTAGGTTCCTGTACCCAGGAACTGGTCCGGGTGGTTGCAGATCTGCTTCAGTTTGTTGAGCATGGCCAGCACCAGACCTTTCCGCCTGATGCCACCGACTTCAGCGTTTTCCTGGAGCAAAGTGCGGAAATGGCTGACTTCACTGCGGTACAAGGCCACCTGACAGGGAGAAAGGGAAATGTATTCGTTCTTTTCGATTTTTTCCGGCAGATCGGAGATAATGGATTTGTCCGTTTTCAGACGGCGCAGGATAAAAGGAGAAAGAGCCGCCCGCAGCGGTTCGTAATTCCCGCTTTTTACCAGGCCTGTGGCGTAGGTGGAAAACTCTTTCCGGCTGCCCAGGAGACCCGGATCCAGAAAGTCGAAAAGGGACCACAGATTGGACAGATCGTTTTCTACGGGAGTACCGGTCATGGCCAGACGATGGCGGGCTTTCAGCCCTTTGATCTGCAGGGTCTGCCGGGTGCCGGGGTTCTTGATGGCCTGGGCTTCGTCCAGGATCACTCCGTCCCAGGGAATTTTCTGGAGTCCGGCCACACGGGGCACCAGGGCATAGGTGGTCAGGGTCAGGAAGGTGTGGGAAGTTTCCAGCACTTCTTCCAGCTTTTTGGCTGTCCGTCCGTGGAGCACAGTATAAGAGAGGGGGGTGAAACGATTCAGCTCCCGGGACCAGTTACCCAGAAGAGAGGCTGGGACCACCAGCAGGAACCGGCCTTCCGGAAGCTTTTGTTGCTGACGGGCCAGATCGGTCACGGTTTCTGGGTGGCGCAGCCGGTCCAGGAGCCTGGTCAGCCACTGGCCATGGGTGAAAGTCACCCCGTCTTGGCCGGACAGTTCCTGCCGGAGTGCCTCCGCCACAGTTGCGGTGCCGGAAAAACCCTTCAGCTGCTGGAGCAGTTCCTTCAGATGCTGGTGGTCCACTTCGATCCATTTGCCCTTGATCAGGGCCAGTCCTTCGGTACCGGACAGCAGTCTGGCAATGCGGAGTCAGGGATACCCCGTCTACGGTCAGGGAGGACTGGAGCGTCAGCAGGGTCTCAGCTCCCAGCAGGGGCTTCTCCTGGTCTCCGATTTTCACGGAGAGAGCAATCTGCTGCTTCCCCTGGCGCCACCAGTTGGGGATCCGGCAGCGGATGTCCAGGTCTTCGATCTGAGGGATGGTCTTCAGGAACTCATAGGCTTCTGGAGGTGTCAGGCCAAAGGGGTGGAAGATTTCTCCGGAGGAGATGAAGCGGCCATGGAAGGGGGATACCTGAGCCTCCTTCTCCAGGGAGGACAGCAGCTGCAGCAGCTTGTCCCAGTCTTCCCGGTATTCCTGGAGCGCATAGGAAAGCGGCATGTGACGGGCCTCTCCCTTTGCATCACAGGTTGCATAGGTGGCCAGGAAAGCGAAGGGATACGTTTCGTTCCTTTTGTTTTCCACCAGGTGGAAGTAGATCCGGTCGGTAGGGCGGAGACCACCGCTTCGGGTCTTTAGATAGTCTTCCAGGGTGCCGGAAAAATTTTCCAGATCCTGGGCAAAGACCTGATTCAGCTGCTCCCAGGCGTGATGGAGCCAGCCCGGGTCAATCCAGGTGCTGCCGGGGGCAAAGGGAACGGCGTCCAGCAGGCTGGCCTCCTGTTCCGGGGAATCCAGCTGGAAACCATCAGGGGTAAAGAAAAAATCCAGGGTTTGTGTGCGGGGTTTCATAGGTAAGGCTCTTTTATACTACAGATACTTTTATTGTAGGGAAAAGGGGACAAGAGTCAATGTTTCCCCAGTCCGCTTCCCTTGCGGCCCGCAAGGGCCGGGCTGACTTTTTTTCTTATGCCCCTTATCTGTCCGCCATTTTACCCACCTAATCTTCTATAATGGAAGTAAGAAAAGGAAGGTGGGAAAGTGGAATTGATCACTGAGCGGGGCGTGGTGGCACGGGTGAAGAGGGAAAAGTGAAGAGTGCAGAGTAAAGAGTGAAGAGAAGGACGACAGGCACGGCAAATCCATTGCGATGCCTGGTGGTTTGGAACGGAAACGCAGCTCTTGAAAAGAGAGGATATCTTGGGAAATTCTTGACGAAATAGTAAAAAATTGCGATAATATATACAGTAAACGTTAAAAATATTTAATTATCAGAAATCCAGAACAATCAGGAGGTGCTTCAATGAGAGGATATGCCATGCTGAAGATTGGGGAATCGGGATGGATTGAAAAGGAACGGCCGGTGTGCGGGCCCCTGGATGCCATTTGCCGTCCCATTGCGGCAGCCATCTGTTCCTCCGACGTCCACACCCTGTGGGCCGGAGCCATCGGAGAACGGCATAATATGATCCTGGGCCATGAATGCTGCGCCGAAGTGGTGGAAGTGGGCAGCCTGGTGAAGGATTTTAAACCCGGTGACCGTGTCCTGGTGCCTGCCATTACTCCGGACTGGAGTTCTGAAGCGGCCCAGGCCGGATGGCAGCAGCATTCCGGCGGGATGCTGGGTGGCTGGAAGTTCTCCAACTACAAAGATGGGGTGTTTGCGGATTTCTTCCATGTGAACGATGCGGACGGGAACCTGGCCCATCTGCCGGAGGGAATGGACCCGGTGGATGCCTGCATCATGTCCGACATGGTCCCCACCGGCTTCCATGCCGTGGAACTGGCGGATGTCCAGTTCGGAGATACGGTCCTGGTGATCGGCATCGGTCCCGTAGGGCTGATGGCCGTCCGGGCCTGTGCCCTCCGGGGAGCCAGTCGGATCATCGCAGTGGGGACCCGGCCGGTGTGCCGTCAGGTGGCCAAAGAATACGGAGCTGATGAATTTATCAGCTACAAGGAAGGACCCATCTTCCAGCAGGCGCTGGACCGGACCGGTGGCGCCGGAGTGGACCGGGTGTGTATTGCCGGGGGTACGGTGGATACCTTCAGCGAAG
>SFHH01000141.1 GCA_004555735.1 Acidaminococcus fermentans | reverse complement strand
GCCTGCGTCAATTTTCTAACTCCAAGAGAGAGATTCGTACTCCGGCTGATATGGTTGGCTTAAAGATCAGGACTCAGGAAAATGATGTGCATATGAAGATTGTCAATGATTTGGGCGCATCTGCTACTCCCATTGCGTTTGGTGAACTTTACACAGCGCTGCAGCAAGGAACTGTGGATGGACAGGAAAATGGCGTAGCGTTGACCTATTCCATGGGATTTGCTGAAGTCGTGAAATACATGACACTGCTGCCTCATATTTATGATCCGTATATCGTGGCTATCAGTAAAGAAAGCTGGAATAAACTATCTCCGGAACAGCAGAAGATCTTTCAGGAATGTGTGAAAGAGTTTATCAAAGATGAAAGAAACCTGAATGAACAAAATGATAAGGAATTCCTGTCCACTATGGAAAAGAAGAATGGACTGAAGACCTATACACCTACGGCTGCTGAAGCTGCTCAGTTCAAAGCAGCGACCAGACGGAGCAGGAGTCGACGGAAAAGCTGGATTGGACGATTTTCCGCCGGCTCTTTCCGGAGAGAGGTGAAGACATGAAAAGGATCTTTGATTTTATCGATAATGTACCGGTCACCCGCTGTATTTCCAGCATCCTCATGATGGCCATGGCAGTGATCATGACACTGAATGTGGTCCTTCGCTATGGATTCGGCTTTTCGTTTAACTGGGGAGATGAAATCCTGCGGTATATCTGCGTATATATGTCTTTCCTGGGCATTGCGGCAGCCTGGCGGTATAATTCTCATGTACGGGTGGCCTTGTTCGTGGAAAAACTTTTTTCTGAATGCCTCAAAGTACCGACTCGGGTCCTAACCTATATCATAACGATGATCTTTATGGTGGCTTGTACGTATTTTGGCCTGGTGCTGGTGGAACGGATCATCCAGAGCGGGCAGATTTCTCCGGCTTTACATTTGCCGATGTATCTGCTGTATGGAATCGTGCCGCTGACCAGTATCCTTTCCATCATACAGCTGCTCCTGCAGCTTTTTAAGCATCAAGCCTATCGAAATCCGATGGAATGAGATGGACTGGATCAAGAATGGAAAGGGATTTTGCAAGTAAAGAATGAATTACTGAGAAAGGAAGGCAGCTATGATTACCGTACTGTTCGTCGGCTTGGCGGTCCTCCTGTTTATAGGAGTCCCCATTGCCGTCTGTATTGGAGGCGCCCCTCTTTTGGCCATGGCGGTGGCTGGAAACAGCCGGCAGATGTTCATCGCAGCCCAGCGGATGATTACCGCACTGGATTCTACGCCCCTCCTGGCCATTCCCTTATTCGTATATGCAGGGGTCATTATGGGAAAGGGTGGGATTTCCAAGCAGATCGTTGATTTCTGTTATGAACTTTTTGGATGGATCGATGGTTCTCTGGGTATTGTGGCCACCATCGCCTGTATGTTTTTTGCAGCGATTTCCGGATCGGCTCCGGCCACGGTGGCTGCCATTGGCAGCATCATGATCCCAGCTATGATCAATGATGGATATCCTCCAGGCTTTGCTGCGGCACTGGTGGCCTGCGGCGGGATCATCGGATGTATCATCCCTCCCAGCATTCCTTTTGTGAATTATGCCCTGATCACCGGGCAGTCCGTCAGTGAACTGTTTGCAGCAGGGGTGATCCCGGGAATCATCATGGGGCTGGCGCTGTGTTTGATGACATTTGTAAAAGCCCGGAAGAACCACTGGGGCAGCAAAACGGATGGTGTCCATCTGGATCGGGTGATCAAGACATTCTTTAAGGCCATTTGGGCGATCTTGATGCCGGTAATCATCTTGGGGGGGATTTACTCCGGAGTGTTTACGCCAACGGAAGCGGCTGCCGTGGCTTGTGTCTACGGATTCCTGGTGGCCTGGCTGGTGTACCATGCGCTGAAACCTAGTGATATGATGGAGATTTCTTTCGAAGCGGTGAAAACCTCTGCCATGATCCTCTTTATCGTGGCGACGGCCAATATCTTCAGCTTCATCGTTTCTACGCAGCAGGTTCCTATGAAGCTCTCTAATTTGGTACTGGGGATCACCCACAGCAAATTCCTGATCCTCCTGCTGATCAATATCATCCTGCTGATCAACGGATGCTTTATGGAAACCACGGCTTCCACCTTCATCTATACACCGATCCTGTATCCTTTGATCAAAAAACTAGGGGTGGATCCTGTCCAGTTTGGCGTGATCATCGTGATGAACTTGACTATGGGGCTGGTGACACCACCGTTGGGCATTAACCTTTTTGTTGCGGACGGATTGGATAAACGAGTGAATTTCAATGAACAGGTCAAGAATGTCTGGCCGCTCTTTATTGCACTGGTCGCGGTGCTGATGTTGGTTACCTATGTGCCAGGATTTTCGACGTTCCTGGTTGAGCTCATGCGTGCCCATAAATAATTTGGAAGGGGGAAGATCGATGAAGAGTTTTATGTTTAAAGTCCCGCAAAATGTCGTCTTCGGGCAGGGGGCTCTGAAACAGCTGCCTGATATCTTACAAACAGAAAATGCGTCTTCCGTATTTCTGGTTGCTGATAAAGGCCTGCAGCAGGTGGGGCTGGTGGATAAGACGAAAACAATCTTGGCGGAAAAAGGAATCGCCTGTCAGGAATTCGTCGATCTGTCGGTCAATCCTACGGTAGCGAATGTGGAAACTGCGACGGAAGCGTTCAAAGCATCCGGGTGTAAAAGCATTGTGGCCCTGGGCGGCGGCGGTCCTATGGATGTGGCAAAATCGGTAGCTATCCTGGTGACTTATGGGGGAAAGATCACGGATTATGCCGGATTGGGAAAAGTGCCTGGTCCTGTCTTACCTTTAATCGCTATTCCTACGACCGCTGGGACTGGCAGTGAAGTGACAGCTTCCTCTGTGATTACGGATGAAAAGACCCATTTCAAGATGGCCATCATCAGTTACAATATCTGTCCTACCTACGCGCTCCTGGATCCGGAATTGGTCATGACAGTGCCCCGTTCGGTGGCAGCCGCCTGCGGTGTCGATGCTTTCATCCATGCTATGGAAGCTTATGTATCAAAGACCTCGTCACCTTTCACGGATGCCATGGGGGAACATGCCATGCGGATGATTGGCGGTAATATCCGGCGCTATGTGGCTTCCCGGGATGATGAAGAAGCAGCTTCCAATATGCTGGTAGGGTCCATGTTGGCAGGATTGGCTTTTGCCTGGGGGAAACTGGGAAATATCCATGCCATGAGCCATCCGGTCAGCGGATTTTTCCATGTGGCCCATGGGGTAGCCAATGCCATCCTGATGCCGGCTATCGTGGAATACAACGCGCTGGCCGATCAGGGAAGATACCGGGTAATCTATGATTGTATTACCCAGGGGGCTAAAGCGGATGCTTCTTTTGTTCCTGAAATGCTGGTGGAAGAATTACGGAAGCTGAATCGGGAATTAGGGATCCCGGAGAAGCTCTCCGATGTGGGAGTGACAGAAGATAAAATCGGCGTGATGGCCATCGATGCCATGAAAAGTGTCAATGTTGTGGTCAATCCGCGGCAGACGACGATCAAGGATATCGAAGCGCTGTATCGAAAATTATTGTAAAAAAATAAGTCTGATGACCTGATCATTAAAATGCACAGCTAGAAATGTTTGGCGGATTTCCCCTTGCAGGGGACATCGAGAAAGGAGCTTACGTTTATGGAACAGGCAGTAAAAGAGTATTTGGACAAAATGGTAGAAGCTTCCCGTATTGCACAGAAAGAATTTGAAACATACCCGCAGGAAAAAGTGGATCAGGCCGTGCGGGCAGTGGGGAAAGCAGTTTATGATAATGCGGAACTTCTGGCCCATATGGCGGTGGATGAAACCAAAATGGGGAATTACGCAGATAAGATTGCTAAATGCGTCAATAAATCCAAGAGTGTCTGGTGGCGGATGAAAGACAAGAAGAGCCGGGGCATCATCAAACGGATCCCGGAATTGGGTTTGTTGGAAGTTGCGAAACCCATCGGAGTGATTGGCTGCGTAGCACCGACCACAAACCCGGTCATCAATGTGATGCAAAATGCTATGTGCGCCTTGAAATGCGGGAATTCTATGATTGTCAGCCCGCATCCCCGTGCCAAACATTCCAGCGTGAAAACAGTAGAAGTGATCAATGAAGCTTTAGATGCGCTGGGAATGCCGAAGAATCTGATCCAGGTGATCACAGAACCCAGTATGGAACTTTCTGCGGGTCTGATGAGTGCGGTGGATCTGTGCATCTGCACCGGCGGTCCGGGGCTCGTCAAGGCTGCCTATTCTTCCGGGAAACCGGCTATAGGGGTAGGACAGGGGAATGTCCAGGTCCTGGTGGACCGGGATGCGGACCTGGATCAGGTAGCAGCCATGGTCATCAAAGGACGGACTTTCGATAACGGGGTCCTGTGCACCTGTGAACAGAATGTCATCTGCCCGGTGGATAAAAAAGAAGAAATGATTGCTGCGCTGAAGAAACATGGCGCTTATTACATCGACAATCCGGAAGATGCAGCCAAGCTGAGAGATACGGCGTTTCCCAATGGTGGCTCTGTGAGCAAGGAATATCCAGGAGCCAGTGTGAAGAAAATCGCACAGCTGTCCGGGATCCAGGGCATCCCGGAAGATGCCAAAGTCATCGTTTCCTGTACCCGGGGCTATGGGAAGGCGGAACCGCTGGCCAAAGAAAAACTCTTCCCTGTGCTGGCGTTCTTTACTTATGACAAATGGGAAGATGCCATCCATATCGCCAAGACCAATCTGGAAATGGAAGGCATCGGGCACAGCGTGGTGATCCATTCCAATACGCCGGAGCATATCGAAGCGGTGGCGGAAGCAATCCCGGTCAGCCGTTTCGCCGTGAACCAGGTAGGCGGCACCAACCTGGGAGGTGCCATGGACAACGGGCTGAATCCGACGACTACACTGGGCTGTGGGACTTGGGGAAACAACAGTATCAGTGAAAACTTCACCTATTACCATCTGATGAACCTGACTCGCATTTCTTACCGTGTTCCGGATATGTATATCCCTACGGATGAAGAAATCTGGGCCGAATAAGTCCTTTCCTTTCTCATAGCGGGAAGCGGCTGCAGTGATGCCTCTGGGCAGGGCAGCCGCTTTTCGCCTGAAAAAGGAAGCCTGTGGCAGGAGGAAAAGAGAAGATGGAAGGATATCTCCATAAATTTGTGAGTCCGGACGAAGCTGTCCGTTTAGGGGTCAAATCAGGGGATTGGGTGGATTTTGGCTTTGGCAATGGGTTCCCGGAACTGATGGATGAGGCTTTGGCCCGCCACAAGGAGGAGCTCAGGGATGTGAAGATCCGGGGCGGATTGGTTTATCGCCCCATCATCCATACCATCGACTGCGACCCGGAGAGAAAGCATTTCCAATATTATAGCTGGCATCTAGGGAACTACGAACGGAAGATGTTCACGGCCAAGCGGCTGCATTTCGTCCCTATGCTGCTGCGTCTCTTGCCAGAGATGTATCGGGATTATCTGCCGGTGGATGTGGCCATCGTGCCGGTATCCAAACCGGATGCTCAGGGCTATTGCGGGCTTGGGCTGGCCAATTACTGCTGGAAAACCATTATCCAGAAAGCCAGGACTATCATCTTTGAAATCAATGAAAAAATGCCCGGTCTTCAGGGGATTGACGGCTCCCATCGGGTTTCCCTGGAGGAAGCCGATTATATCGTAGAAGGGGAACATCAGCCCCTTTGCGTATCCAGTTATCGAGAACCCAGCCAGGCAGATCTCCAGATTGCCAAGAATGTAGTCCGGGAAATCCCGGACCGAGCTG
>SFHH01000140.1 GCA_004555735.1 Acidaminococcus fermentans | reverse complement strand
TGAGTGTCCCGGAAACTCTGGACAAAATCCAATGGTATGGTGTAAAATATAAGAATCTGATATGTGGAGGGAATACCTGTGGCTTTAGATATATTGATGGTCCTTGATGTGATCGTGAGCATCCTGATGATCGGTTCCATCCTGCTCCAGTCCGGGAAGAGCGCCGGCTTCAGCGGAATGGGGGGTGGCGAGTCCCTGTTCGGTGGCAAACCCACCGATATGGATGAAGCATTGGCCCGGATCACCGTAGTATTGGGTCTGATCTTTGCTGTCATCAACGTGGCAATCGCCCGCTTGCAGTAAGCAATTGAAGAACGTTCACACAATTCACAGTGGCATTGCCTGGGTCGGGTAATGCCATTTTTGCTATGGGGAAGGGGGAGAGACCATGGTACTGCCTGGAGCAGAACCGTTCTTTTGGCAGGGTGGAAACCATAAAGGGGTCCTGCTGATCCATGGCTTCACCGGCAGTCCTTCTGAGCTGCGGGAACTGGGAGAACAGCTCCACCGGAAGGGATATACGGTGGAAGGACTGCTTCTGGCGGGCCACGGGACGGATCCCCATGATTTGCTGGATGTAAAAGCAGAACAATGGGAAAAACAGGTGCGGGACGGAGTGGCCCATCTCCGGGCCTGCTGTTCCCAAGTGACGGTCATCGGCCTTTCCATGGGAGGGCTGCTGAGCCTGTATGCCGGGGCGGTAACGGATGTGGACAAGCTGGTGGTGATTTCCACTCCCATCTACCTCTACGACTGGCGTGTATATTTCCTCTGGCTGGCGGACCGGCTGCCCTACTGGGCCATCCCCAAACATCCGAGGACCATCGATGCTCCGGAACGGTACAATGTGGCCTATCGCTGTATGCCTATCAAAGCCGTCCATCAGTTGGTCCGGCTGCTGAAGGCCGTCAAAGGGAAATATCTGTCCCAGGTGGATCAGCCCCTGCTGATCATTCAGTCCAAAACAGACCATACGGTACGGCCGGAAAGCGCCCAATACATTGCTGATCAAGCTGCTTCCCAGGAAAAACAGCTGCTGTGGATCCCTCAGGCCCGTCACGTCATAACTTTATACAAAGGCCGACAAACCATTTATACGGCCATAGAGGCTTTTTTGGAGGCATAGAGAAAATGGAAAGAACGAGAGATACCATGTGTTTCGGCTGTGGGAAGGACAACCCTATGGGGCTCCACCTGCATTTCCGCACTGATGCGGAAGGCTGCTATACCAGCTTCGTGCCCCAGCCGGTCCATCAAAGCTATGATGGCCGGATGCACGGAGGACTGATATCCACCCTGCTGGACGAGACCATGGGGAATTATCCTTATATGTATGAACACAAAGTGGCCTACACGGCTCGGCTGGAAGTCCGCTTTCGGCAGCCGGTGCGCATCGGGGAACGGATCGAAGTGATCACCAAAGTGAAGCGGAGGAAAGGGCAGCTGCTGGAAATGACCGGGCAGGTGGTCCGGGAGGACGGGAGCATCGCAGCGGAAGCGGACGGCAAGCTGATGTATGAGGAGAAAGCATGACGAATACGGAATTGGAAACACGGCTCCTAGGATATATGAAGGAACATCCGGTGGCCCCTGTGGGAGCGGAAGAACTGCTGAAAGCCTTGGCGCTGGAAGGCGATGACCTGAAGCTGTTCTGGCAGGTGCTGAAAGACCTGGAAGACCGGGGACAGGTGGTAAAGACCCGGTTCAATACCTATGGACTGCCGGCGGCCATGGGTCTGGTGGTAGGCCGCTGCCAGGTGACCAGCAAGGGCTTTGCCTTTGTGATCCCGGAGGAGAAAACGGCTGACGGGGATCTCTTTATCCCGGCCAGCAGCCTCAGCGGCGCCATGGACGGAGATACAGTCATGGCCCGGGTGATGAAGAGCGGCTTCGACGACCGGCTGGAAGGGAAGATCATCCGGATCCTGGACCGGGCCCATCATAAACTGGTGGGGACCTTCAGCAAATCGGGAGAATTCGGCTTCGTGATCCCGGACAACAAACGAGTGGGCCGGGACATCTATGTACGCCGGAAAGATTTCAACGGAGCCCGTGACAAAGAAAAAGTCGTGGTGGAAATCACTACTTGGCCGGATGAACGGCGGAACGCGGAAGGAAAGATCGTGGAGATCCTGGGGAAACCCGGGGATATCGGCCTGGAAATCCTTTCCATCATCAAGGACAACGACTTGCCCACCAAATTCCCGGCACCTGTCCAGGCGGCTGCGGAGAAAGTGGAACAGAAAATCAAAAAGAAGGAAATCCAGAACCGGCTGGATCGGCGGAAATGGAATATCATCACCATCGACGGGGTGGATTCCAAGGACCTTGACGATGCCGTCTATGTGGAAAAACAGGGAGACAATTACTTCCTGGGGGTCTATATCGCCGATGTGAGCTACTATGTGCAGCCCCATTCCCTGCTGGATCAGGAAGCTTATGAACGGGGGACCAGCGTCTACCTGGTGGATCGGGTGCTGCCTATGCTGCCGGTGGAACTGAGCAATGGCATCTGCAGCCTGAACGAAGGGGAAGACCGGCTTACCATGGCCTGTGAGATGCTCATCGACGGGAAGACCGGCCGGATCATTTCCTTCACCATCGCGCCCAGCGTGATCAACAACCATCATCGGATGAACTATCCTGATGTGAGGGCCATCCTGGTGGATCAGGATGAGGACCTGCGGGAGAAATATGCGGACATCGTTCCCATGCTGGAAAATATGGCTCAGCTCCAGCAGGTGCTCCATAAAAAGAGGGAACGCCGGGGCGCCATCAATTTCGAACTGCCGGAACAAAAGGTGCTCCTGGATGAAGAGAAACATCCAGTGGCCATCGTGAAGCGGGAACGGTCCGTGGCCGAGATGCTCATCGAAGAATTCATGCTGGCCGCCAACGAAACAGTAGCCGGCTTTATGGCCAAACACAAACGGCCCTTCATCTACCGGGTCCACGACCTGCCGGATCCAGAAAAGATCCAGAACCTGGCCAAGCTGATGGCTCTCTTCGGAGTCACCCTGAAAATAGAAGAGAAGATGCGTCCTAAGGAACTCCAGCGGGCCCTGGACAAAGTGTCTGGGAAGCCGGAAGAAAAGCTGATTTCTACCGTAGCGCTCCGGAGCATGCGTCAGGCCCTCTACCAGACGGAGAATATCGGCCATTTCGGTCTGGCGGCACACTTCTATACCCATTTCACTTCTCCTATCCGCCGTTATCCGGACCTGATGGTCCACCGGCTCCTGCGCCGGCAGCTGGAGGGTGAACGGCTGAGCCGGCAGCAGGCGGAAGAGAGGACCCAGCGGCTGAGCCTGGTGGCCTCCCACTGTTCCATCCGGGAACGGGCTGCCATCGATGCGGAACGGCAGACGGTGGATCTGAAGATGGCTGAATACATGCTCCAGTTCGTGGGGCAGGAATTTGCCGGGACCATTTCCGGAGTCTCTTCCTTTGGCTTCTTTGTGGAACTGGAAAATGGAGTGGAAGGGCTGGTCCACATCTCCAGCCTTACGGATGATTACTATGATTATGTGGACGGCCAGTATGCTCTGATCGGCCAGCATCTAGGCCATCGGTACCGGCTGGGTGACCAGGTGGAAATCCAGGTCCTCCAGGTGGACGTCTCCGAGCGGAAGATCGATTTCGTCCTGGCCGGCCTGGCACCGGAAGCGGCAGACCAGATGCGCCGGGAATTGGGACGGCAAAAGAAGACCAAGACCGGCATTGCTACGGGAAGACTGCGGAATGAGACCACTGGCCGGAAGAGCGAAGGTCGGAAAGAGACCGGGAAGAAGAGCGGCCGCAGGAAAAAGAAAAAGAGCGGGTCCCAGAAACAAAACGGGGCCGGGCTGAGCCAGCTCCTGCCCCAGGGGACTGCGGCAGGAGCAGAAAAAAGCGGAAAGAAGAAAAACAACCGCCGACGGCGGAGAAGAAGGGATCGGAAACATGGAAAAGCCAGTGAAGGTAATCGCAGAAAACAGGAAAGCAAGGCATGACTATTTCATCCACGAAACCTATGAAACCGGCATGGTCCTTACCGGGACGGAAGTGAAATCCCTCCGCCAGGGGAAGGCCAACCTGAAGGATTCCTATGCAGCCGTGACCAAGAGCAGTGAAGTATACATCTACAACCTCCACATCAGTCCTTACGAACAGGGGAACCGGTTCAATGTAGATCCTCTCCGGGACCGGAAGCTGCTGATGCACAAAAGGGAAATCCAGAAGCTGATCGGAAAGACCAAAGAAAAAGGATTCACCCTGGTCCCCCTCCAGCTGTATTTCAGCCACGGATTGGTGAAATGCAAACTGGCCCTGGCCACCGGGAAAAAACTCTACGACAAGCGCCAGGCCATGGCGGACCGGGCTGCTAAACGGGATATCGACCGGGCCATGAAAGAACGGAACCGGTAAACAAGAAAAGAGCTGCGGATCATACCGTCCTGGAAGGGGAAGGTGAGGCCGCAGCTTTTTTGCAGAGGAGGAAGAGGACGAAGGGTCCATCATTTGCTGGATGGTGTGCATCGGGGAGTTTTTTACCCACAGGATATGGTATAGTAAAAAGAACAGAAGGAGGGGATGGAGTTGCAACAGGCAATGTTGGATAGAAAACCATATTTGGCCCATCTGGATCCAGAGGGAAAACGGCCGCCTCAGCTCCTGCTGGACCATCTCCAGCAGGTGGCCCGGCTGGCGGAGGAGTTTGCTCCTACTCCGGAAATGAAGGAAGCGGCCCGGCAGTGCGGGCTGTACCATGACGCAGGTAAGTACAGTGCGGACTTCCAGAAATACCTTTTGGGGCAGACACATGGCCGAGTGGACCATTCTACGGCGGGGGTCCAGCTTTTGGCAAAAATGGAACCTCTACATCTGTAATGGAAGCTTTCTGTATTGCCGGACATCATGCAGAATTGCCGGATTTTGGATCACAGGCAGATTTGCCGGGAGGAAATACTCTTTCGGCCCGATTGAAGAAAAAAGTTCCTGATTATTTTGCTTGGGAACAGGAGCTGGAAGCACCGAAACCGGTCAAAGCCATCGAGCAGGTGGCCCAACATTATCAGAACGATGGGAAGCCCGATGCCATTGGACAAGTGCTTTGGTTGCGGATGCTCTATTCCTGTCTGGTGGATGGAGACTTTTTGGACACAGAAGCCTATATGCAGAGGGGCGCGGTGAAGAGGGGCGGTTTTGCTTCTCTGGAACAGCTCCATGAACGGTTCTTTTCCGCCTTGAAGGAAAAGGGATTCTTCCATCCGCAAAATGATCTGAATCGGAAGCGGTGCGAAATCCTTCGGTGGTGCATCCAGATGGGGAAGAATAAGGAAAACCGGATCTATACCCTGACCGTTCCCACCGGCGGGGGC
>SFHH01000139.1 GCA_004555735.1 Acidaminococcus fermentans | reverse complement strand
TATTTAGAAAATGAAAATCAACATTAAATTATTAAAAGATTCGCAAACCGCTTCCGTAGAACGCCCAGAAGCGAAACTGTACGAAGTTGATATTCCAGACAATGATGTTCTTTTAGATGAAGATAAGTTCCTACAAGACCAGCCGAAAAAGGTTAAAAAGGCTATTGCGGATTATTATAGAAGCCGCCCAGACAGTTATAGCGCTCCAGAAGACGATAGCCTTAAAGGGTCAACAACTACAGGAGAAAGTTTCTACAAAGACGTAGTTTTTCAAATGAAAAGAGAAGGAAGCACTAACCCGAAACGGGATGCTTCTCTGCTTCTCAATTCTCTGGGCATTAAGGGCGTTACTTACGAAGGGAACAAGGATGGACGCTGTTTCGTGGTCTTTGACGACAAGGCTATTTCCATCATCGACAAATACAACCAACAACAGGCCCAGATTCAAGGACAGACCACAGTAACCGGCGATATGATTTCCCTATTCGATGAGGTTGACCAGTCCACGTTCATGCACGAAACGGCGCATTGGTACTTGATTAATATGCGGCAACTGGCGCTTAATGAAAAGGCTTCCCGGCAGTTCGTCGAAGATTTCATGACCCTGCAACAGTGGTTCGGAAACAAGAAAATTGATGCAGATATTTCTGTAGAACAGCATGAAAAGTTCGCACGTGGATTCGAAGCATATCTCCGGATTGGCAAGGCTCTGGCTCCCCAGTTGCACGGGATTTTCAACTGTTTTAAGTCCTGGCTGACCTCCATCTACCGTGATTTCAAGCAGTTGGGTGGAAAGCCTACGAAGAAAGTAAGCGCAGTCATGAACCGGATGCTGGCCACACAAGACGAAATCGACATAGCCATGAAAGAACAAATGGTCGACGATTTCAAGCGGGCAGGTGGCATGAAACCCATGCTGGATGAAAACGCCAGAACCTGGGAGAGGTGGTATCAGAAAGTCAAGGAAGAAGCGGAAACGAAGGTGCTTGAAAAAGCCATGAAGGACCTCGAAGAAGCTGACCCAAAAGACATTGCAGATGCTATCGAAGTTAAACGGGAATTAGTCGCCGCTGAGATGGGGCGGGACAATTTCTGGCGGGCTGATGAGATGGTCAGGATGAACGGCGGAAATCTTGGGAAATCTTGATATTCTGGCTGATTTTAACTTGACGCCAGAGGAATACAGGGAAGAGCTGAACAAGCGGGGCGGCAGTTTCTAAACGGCCCTGGATACTCAGATGAAGGGGTTCACTGAAGAAATGCAAGAATCCCGGATAGACACGGAAACTCTTTACGAGGATGCTAAGAAGGCCGTCCAGAGTTCCGAATATCAAGAAATGCTCCACGCTTTGGAATATGAAGCCCTGGCCGCAAAAGCAAAAGCGTATATTGCGGGGGAAGATGAAGCCGTAGCTAAGGCTGAGGCGAAAGCTAATGCAGAAGCGACACAAGCTGCTGAAAAAGCAAAAAAGAAAGCAGGGATCCGCCTTGTACGGGAAACGGTGCTGAAAACCGTTTCTGAACGGCGGGCAATGGCCCGGCAGGCCTTTTCCAGTTTGCCTATCAACCAGGCTACTAACGTGGCACTGTGGGCTAAAAAGCTGGGCCAGAAGCAATATGAAGTGTTCCGTCTGATGGAAAAAGGAGAATGGTCGAAAGCCGCCAACGCAAAACAACAACAGTTGTTGCTCGCCGCAATGCTCACAGAATCCGGCAAATTCAAGAAGCGCATTGACCAGCAGGCCACCAGAATCCAGAAGAACATCCAAACCCTGCAAAAGGGAAACGAACGGATGCCGGCGGCGGAACGGTATTGGTATCAGCATTTAGCCTATATACTGGGGCTGGCCAGAAATGACGGACTTCCTCCGGCCAATGGAATCCCGAAGCTGGAAGCGCTGTACAAAATGAGCAGGCAGAAAGACAAGCTGCTGGTGGTAGATTTAGACGGGCAAAAGGGCGCTACCATTGATGATGCGGCTGATGGGCTCGTTCACAATATGATTGAGCACAACGGCGTGCATATCAAGAGTGACCCAGAGTGACTCGTATGACGCAAACCACTGGCCGGACAAGCGGAACCTTGCTGATGTGCAGAAGTTCCTTGGCAATTCCTTTGAAAAACTTGTTGCACCGTTGACCATTTTCCAGCGCACGGACGGGTACTTTGGCAAGCTGGGGAAGAACCGGACCGGACTTGCAATCAAGACGTTGTATGACCCTGTTATGAGGGCAACGAACAGGGAAATCCTGTTGCAGGCAGAATTTGCGGCCGGCCTGAAAGATGCGTTCGGGGCCTACACTGGGGAAGAACTGGACGATATGCGGAACAAGTGTATCTATAGGTTTGGCAACCGTCTGCTGACGAAAGAACAAATCATGTGCATGGCCCTCACCAGCGGCACGGAATCCGGCTACAAGAGGGTTCTTGACAACGAACCTATAGGGCAGGAGTTTGCGTCTTTGCAACGTCGAGAAGCTGTAGTGTCGGACCTTTTCAACGGTGTGCTAAAAGAATTGGGCAAACGGGACTGGTCGCCCCCGCAAGGGGGCGTGGCTTGAAATGTTGACACAAATTTTAGAATATGGCCCTGTTGCCCCTGCCTTGACCCCATGGTATACTGTTAAGAATGAACCAAAGGAGGGTGGCTGTTTTGCCCATGACGGAGAATGTAAAGAAAAAATCCTGGCTTCGGTCCAAAATCACGTTCCTGCTCCTGACCTTGTTGGTGATCTTGGGGGTGGTGGGATACAATTATCGGACGGACATCGAGATGCGCATCATCCACCTGAAGCCCCAGCCGGTGCAGAAGGTGGAACTGGGGAAAATAGGGCTCCAGCTCCAGCGTTTCAATACACCGGAAATTACCAGCTATGATGTGGACAAGATCCTCAGTTTTGTGGTTCGGGATGATAAATTCTACCTGGCACTGCGGAGCCAGGATGGGGACAGCACGGCGGTCCAGGCTTATGAGCGGAAGGAAGGGAGCCTGTTTCCCCTCCGGAGCTTCGGCAAGAAAGGCATTTATACGATTCCTGAAAAAATGGTCCTCAGTGTGAATATTGCCGGTAACGGGGATGTGGTCTATGTGAAGAAAGGGCTCCATACCCTCCGGGATGGGAATGATATCATCAGCCTGAAGGGAAATACCACTGCCACCCGGGTGGCTTTCCTGCCTTCTTTCGGACAAGCCTATCTCTATGGGAATGATAATTTTACCTTGGCCAATTACCGGGACGGGGCTTTTGAAAAGAACCATCCTTCTTTTCTCCACAATCGGGCCAAACCTTTTGCTGGCGGCCTGACTCAGGTGCGGATCACCCGGGATGGGACTATCTTCGGGGGCGGGCGGATCAAGCCCAATGGCCTTAACATGGTGGAAGCCTTCACTAACAAAGGGAAGGCTCTCCGGAGCTTCGGCAGCCCCATCCAGACGGATAAGGATTCTATCTATAACTTGATCGATATGGCAGTGCTGGACCATTATTTGGTGGTCATCGACGGGTTCACCTTGAAATTCTGGACCCGGGAAGGGCAGTATCTGGGGAACCTGAACAGTTCCAAGATGCTGGGGGACAATCTGAACTGTGTCAAGCTGGCTCCCATCGATGGAAATACCCTGGGGATCCTGGCTTTCGTCCGGAATGCCCAGACCCGGCTGGTGGAAATCAAGATCTTCGTACTGACGTTCCCGCGGTGAGCTGCTGCATGAGCGACTGCCTGTCATACGTCATAGGTCATACATCTGACCTATGACGAGGGGTGCACGTGTGGGAGTTTCCCACGTGCACCCCCCTTTTTACACGAAAGGAGCAACTATGTCCAATATCCTTCACTGTCTCCAGCTGGGAGAGACCATGGATGACCGGTTCCTGGAAGAAGCCCGGTCTTTTCCCTACGGCTCCGCCCTGTTCCTGGTGCCCAATAGGTATTTCCAGCGTCGGATCCGCGAAAAAGGAGTGATCCGGGCTGCCACCATCGATTTCCTGCCCCAGGAGATCCTCCGCTGGAACGGGGGGACTCTTGGCTTCCAGCAGGTGAACCGGGCTGCCCAGAAAAAGATTATCCAGGAAGTCCTGGCGTATTTGAAAGAGAAACACCAGCTGGACTATTTTTCCAGTTTGATGGAGAAAAGAGGCTTTCAGGATAATCTCCTGGGCCTGTTCGATGAATTTTCCCGGGATGGCCTGGAACCGGAGATTTTCAAAGAGGTGCTGCTTTCCTGGAATCGGGAGGGAGCCCTGAAAAACAAGGATATGGATCTGGCCAGGCTCTATACGGCCTACTGTTTCAAACTTCGGGAACTGGGGCTGGAAGATCTGCCACGGATTTACACTCGGGCGGCGGAAATCCTGGAACAGGGAGGGGGCGTCCCCTGGAAAAAATGCTATTTCAGCGAATTTTACCAGTTCGATCCGGTCCAGCTCCGGCTGATCCGGGCCTTGGGCCAATGCTGCTCAGTAGAAGTGGGACTGTTTTACGATCCGAAACGGCCGGAACTGAGCCAGGTGACGGAAAAGATCTATGGGGATCTGTTGGCAGACGGGTTCGATTCCGTCCGGGAAGAACCGGTGAGTTCAAAACCGACAGACCTGACGGCCCTTGCCAGGGACTGGAAGCCGGGAGCCCGGACTGATACAGGCGCCCCCCACATCCACCTGGGAGAAGGGGTGAGCCAGGAGCAGGAAATCCGTCTGGCCCTCACCTCCATCAAAGAACGGCTCCAACAAGGGGTGAAGCCGGAAGAAATCTTGGTCCTGGTCCGCAAACTGGCGGATTATCAGGGCCTGGTCCGTTCCTTCGCCGAATACGGCATTCCCTGCCAGCTGCCCCAGGTGGTGGACCAGCGGAGCCAGCCTTTGCCGGATTTCCTTACCAAGCTCATGGCAGCAGTCGGGGAAAAAGGGGACCTTTCCCGGTGGCAGGCTCTGTTCCGGTGCCCCCTCATGGAAGTGCTCTATCATGTGGACCGGGGAAATTTGGATTTGCTATATACCCAGCAGTATTTTTCCACGGCGGATGATTTCCAATCCTTCCTCCAGCGGAAGGACCTGGTGAGTACCAGGTTCTGGGACTTGGTGGATTTCCTCCAGGAAGACCATACATCGGCAGAATGGCGGGATGGATTCCTGGATCATCTAGCCCAGTGGCAGCTTCCCCAGGCTTGGGGCAAGCTCCATCAGGACGGGAAGGTGGACTTGGATCAGGTGAAATTGCTGACCCGGACCGAGCAGTTTGTCCGGGAAACCCTGGAGGATATGGTCCACACCTGGGAACTGTGGGGGCAGAAGGAGGCCATCCTGCCTCTAAAAGAGGTCAGGACCTTCTGGGAGGATTCTCTGAGCAGAGGTCCCCTGGTCCTGACTCCCGGGGACCTCTTTTCCCTATGTGTACCTGCTGGGAATCCGGGAAGGGATGTTCCCGGCGGTGAAACGGGAAAGCTGGCTTTACAATGACCAGGAACGGGCGGAACTGAACAGCCTGGGGTTGGAGCTGAACCTTACGGCCCGGGCTATGGATACGGACCGGTACTTTTTCAGCTCCGCAGCAGCTCTGGCCGCTCAGGAACTGCATCTCAGCTGGTACAGCGATGAGGAAGGAGGAGCCAGCGCCTATATCACGGACCTTAGAAATTTCTTTGGAGAAGATTGCCTGCCGGTGACCGTGTACGAGAACGCTCCGGATCATTGTGCCAGCCGGGCACAGCTGGTGGATTTCCTGGCCGAACAGCCCCATCTGGGGCCACGGGAACAAGCCTTCTTACTGGATGCGGCTGGGCCAGACTTTTTGGAACGATCCCAGACGGAACAGCGCCGGTGGGAAGAACCGGACAGCCCCTGGAATGGGACGGTACCGGATCTGGTCAGAAGGCCCCTCCATTTGTCCGCCTCCGCCCTGGATGACTGGCTCCAGTGTCCTTTTGCCTATCTGGCTTCCCGGCTGTGGAAAATGGCTCC
>SFHH01000138.1 GCA_004555735.1 Acidaminococcus fermentans | reverse complement strand
CTGCCCCACCCTTTGGTGATCAATGCCATCACCGGCGGTGCAGAAGCGGTGAAAGCCATCAATGGAGAACTGGCTGTGGCAGCTCGGGAAACGGGCTGTGCCATGGCGGTAGGGTCCCAGTACGGAGCCGTGCGGAAGGGGCTGTATGAGGACACTTTTGCCATTGCCCGGCAGGTGAACCCCCAGGGGCTGCTCTTTGCTAATGTCAGTGCCCTGGCGACTCCTGATGAGGCGAGACGGGCGGTGGACATGATCCAGGCCCAGGCACTCCAGATCCATCTGAACAGTGCCCAGGAACTGGCCATGGAAGAAGGGGACCGGGATTTTTCCCATTGGCTGGAACAGATCGCAGCCATCTGTGCCGTGTCAGAAGTCCCTGTGATCGTCAAAGAAACAGGCTGCGGCATGGCCAGGGAAGATGCCAGACGCCTGCTGGACTGCGGAGTGTCCATCCTGGACACCGGAGGTGCCGGCGGGACCAATTTCCCAGCCATCGAAGGCTGCCGCTATCCGGAGGGGAACCGGGAACTCGCCCAATGGGGGATTCCTTCGGCCCTTTCCCTTTTGGAAGTGGTAGAAGCAAAAGGCTGGCAGCAAGGCATCATCGCTTCCGGCGGGATCCGGTCGGCTTTGGACGTATTCAAGGCCCGGATGCTGGGAGCCAATGCAGTGGGGATGGCTGGCAATATCCTGCGGCTGATCCAGGCCGGCGGGACCCAGAATGCCATCGACTGGATCCATAACTTGCTGGAAGCAGTGAAAGATTTCTACACCCTGACCGGGTGTACCAGAGAGGATGAGCTGCGGCGGGTACGGTATTATTTTACCGGGGACCTGGCTGCAGCCGTCCGCTCCTTTCCCTACGGGGATCATGAATACAATTGAAAGAGGTTCATTTCCATGAGCAAACCCATAGTTGCCATTGTCGGCAGACCTAACGTCGGCAAATCAACACTATTTAATATATTTGCTGACAGCCGGATTTCCATCGTGGAGGATACTCCCGGCGTGACCCGGGACCGTCTCTACGCTGATGCAGAATGGCTGGACAGGAAGTTCACCATGGTGGATACGGGCGGGATCGAAATGCAGAACACGGATTCCATTGCCGTTTCCATCCGGCAGCAAGCAGAAATAGCTGTCCGGGAAGCGGATGTGATCTTATTCGTGTGTGATGCCCGGACGGGAATCACCACAGATGACCTGGAAGTGGCCAAGATGCTCCGGCAGTCCCGGAAACCGGTGGTCCTGGCAGTCAACAAAGCGGACACCCCCAAACAGGAGGCAGAAGCCTATGAATTCTATAATCTGGGAATCGGGGAACCCTTCCTGATCTCTGCATCCAACCGGCTGAATCTAGGGGATCTGCTGGACGCTGTGGTAGAAAAATTCCCGCCGGAAGACGATGACGAAGAGGACAGCGAAGATGTGATCAAGGTGGCCATCATCGGCCGGCCCAATGTAGGCAAATCTTCCATCTTCAATGACATCATCGGCCAGACCCGTTCCATTGTCAGTGATGTGGCTGGGACGACCCGGGATGCCATCGATGTCCCGGTAGAAAAAGACGGCCAGACCTATCTGTTCATCGATACGGCCGGTATGCGCCGGAAGGGAAAGATCGATGAACCCATCGAAAAATACAGCATCATCCGGACCCTCCGGGCTGTGGACCGCAGCGATGTAGTGCTCTTGGTACTCAATGCCGTGGAAGGGATCACGGAACAGGATAAGAAGATCGCCGGCTATGCCCATGAAGCGGGCAAGGGAATCGTCATCGTGGTGAACAAGTGGGATCTGTATCCCAACAAGACCGTCATGTCCACGGAAGAATTCACCAAGCAGATCCGCCATGAACTGATCTTCATGCCCTATGCCAATGTAGTGTATGTGTCGGCCCTGACCCAGCAGCGGATCAGCCGGCTGCCGGAAATGATCAAAGATGCGGCAGAAGCCAACGCCATGCGGATCTCTACCAGTGTCCTGAATCAGGTCGTGACTGACGCGGTGGCCATGAACCAGCCCCCTATGGAAAAGGGCAAGCGGCTGAAGATCCTCTATACCACCCAGGTGAAAGTGAAACCGCCTACCTTCGTGATTTTCTGCAACGAACCGGAAATCATGCATTTCTCCTATCAGCGGTACCTGGAAAATCAGCTGCGGGAAGCTTTCGGGTTCAAGGGAACCCCCATCAACATCATCGTCCGGGGCAAGAACGAGGACGAGGCATAAGGACGGAAACAGACTATGGACTATGTGTTGAGTGCAGTGATTGGATATCTCCTGGGCTCCATCTCTTGTGGGCTGCTCTTGGTGAAGCTGGTCTGCGGGATCGATATCCGGGATTATGGGAGCCACAATATCGGAGCCACTAATGTGTTCCGGACCGTGGGCGCGCGGATGGCCTCTTTCGTCCTCTTGGGAGATCTGCTGAAGGGGGTACTGGCACTCTGCCTGGTCGATCGTTTCGTTTCCCCGGATCTGTCCGTACTCCTGGTCTGTGCCGCCTGCGCCATCCTGGGGCACAGTTTTTCCTGGATGTGCGGGTTCAAAGGGGGCAAAGGAGTAGCCACTGGGCTGGGCATCCTGTTGTACTTCATGCCGGAAGTGGCCGTATTCGCTCTGACCATTTGGCTGGCGACCGTGTTCGTCACCCGGTATGTGTCCCTGGGGTCCATCCTGGCAGCCGTCTCAGCTCCTTTCACCGCCTGGTATCTGGGCTATGACTGGCGTCTGGTAGCCTTTGTGGCTCTTTGTGCGGTGGTGGTAGTGGCTCGGCACTATCAGAACCTGATCCGCCTGAAGAACGGCACAGAAAGCAAGATCCGTCAGGGGCATTGGAAGAAATGATAGGGGTGTGAAAGGATTCACACCCCGGTCGCGACTCGCGACCCGCGGCCAAAGGGGCTGTTGCCCAAGCAACAGTCCTTTTTTTAATGCAAAGGAGTTGAAACCATGAAAGCTGCAGTCATAGGAGCCGGGAGCTGGGGGACCGTCCTGGCCCAGATCCTGGCGGAGAACGGGCATGAGACGGTCCTCTGGGCCCGGAATCCGGAAAAGGCAAAAAAGATCCAAGAGACACGGTGCAACGAGGACTATCTGCCGGATCTCCGGCTGTCTCCGGCCCTTGCCATTACCTCCGACCTCCAGGAAGCTGTGGCAGAGGCGGAAGTCCTGGTCTTTGTAGTCCCTTCCAAAGGGATGGGGGCTATTGCCCAGCAGGCAGCCAGATTCACAGACTGTCAGGATCAGGTGGTCCTGACTTGTACCAAAGGGTTTGATCTTGCCAGCCATAAGCTGATGACGGATATCCTGGAGGAGACCTTCCCCCGGGCCAGGGCTATCGCTGCTCTTAGCGGTCCCAATCTGGCTCGGGAAATCGCTCAGAAACAGCCGGCGGCTACGGTGATCGCCTGCCGGGAGATGAAAGAGGCCCGATTCCTCCAACAATGTTTCCTGAATGGATATTTCCGTCCTTACACCTCTACGGATCTCATCGGAGTCGAACTGTGCGGCTGTGTGAAGAACTGCATCGCCCTGGTGGGAGGGATGCTCTCCGGTCTGGGGTATGGGGAAAACGCCCAGGCCGGCCTCATCACCAGAGGCCTGGCGGAAATCACCCGGCTGGGAGTGAAGATGGGAGCTCGGCGGGCCACCTTTTTCGGCCTGGCTGGGGTTGGGGACCTGATCGCGACCTGCACCAGTCCCCTTAGCCGCAACCGCTCAGCCGGCTATGCCCTGGCTCAGGGAAAGACACTGGAAGAAATTACCGGGGGGACTCGGATGGTCATCGAAGGGATCAACGCTGCCCCGGTGGTCCGGGAGCTGGCAGCCTGCCATCAGGTAGAGATGCCCATCATCGAACAGCTCTACCAGGTCCTGTTCCAGGGAAAGCAAGTCCAGCAGGCCATTGCCGATTTGATGAAAAGAACTGCAAAGAAAGAGTAGAATTTCAGGGAACAGTATGATATAATGTCTTCCTAGGAAGGATTAAGATTCTTATGGAAAGGATAGATGACACATGGCCAATGAGAAGAAATCCGAATTTTATTTAGTCAGAGAAGAAATTCTCCCCGAAGCAATCAAAAAAACCATCCTGGTCAAAGAAATCCTGAAACGAGGAAAGATGAAGACGGTCAATGAAGCGGTGAGCAAGGTAGGGCTGAGCCGCAGTGCCTATTACAAATACAAGGACTATGTATTCCCGTTTTATGATGCCAGCAAAGAAAAGGTCATCACCATTTCTCTCCTGCTGGAACACAAACCCGGTGTCCTTTCCAGTGTGCTCAATACTATTGCCGGTGACGGTGGGAGCGTCATCACCATCAACCAGGGCGTGCCTCTCCAGGGAGTAGCCAATACCACCATCTCTGTAGAGACCAAATACCTGACCATCGATATGGAAGCTTTGCTGGACAAACTCCGGCTGATCGAAGGAGTGAAGCGCCTGGACGTACTGGGACAGGTGGACTGAGAGACTGGCAGCCGGTTGGAAGGTCGCTTGCCGGGTCTGTTGACAATTGGAAAAGATGGATTGTTGTGGGCTGTCGATTCCGGCAGCCCCTTTACAACGAGGAGGATGAGGGGATTGGCTAAGGCAAAACAAAGAAAGATCAATATCGGACTGCTGGGAGCCGGAACGGTAGGCGGCGGTGTGATCCTGGTACTGAACCAGAATCGGCCGCTCATCACGGAACGGGTAGGGGCAGAAATCTGCATCAAAAAAGTCCTGGCCCGCCATCCAGAAAAAGTCCGGGCTCTAGATGCCAGCTTGGCAACGACGGATAAGATCGAAGACATCGTGGAGGATCCGGAAATCGATGTGGTGGTGGAACTGATGGGCCGGGAGCATCCAGCACTGGAATATATTGAAGCGGCCCTGAAAGCCGGGAAAAATGTAGTCACCGCCAACAAAGATGTGGTGGCCACCCACGGGAAAGAACTCTTCGAACTGGCCGCTGCCAATCATGTGGACTTCCTCTTTGAAGCAGCTGTGGCCGGGGGGATCCCCATCATCCGGCCACTGAAGGAAAGCTTGGCAGCCAACAAAATCAGCAAAATCATGGGGATCATCAATGGGACCACCAACTATATGCTCACCAAGATGACCCAGGACCATATGGATTTTGCTGAAGTGCTGAAAGAAGCCCAGGAAAAAGGGTATGCAGAAAGCGATCCCACGGCCGATGTGGGAGGCTTCGACGCGGCCCGGAAGATTGCCATCCTGGCCTCCATCGCTTTCAACAGCCGGGTGAACCTGGACGATGTGTATGTGGAAGGCATCGATAAGATCTCTTCCCGGGATATCGAATACGCCGACGAACTGGGGTATGTGATCAAACTGCTGGGCATTGCCAAGCAGAAGGAAGGGAAAGGCGTGAGCGCTCGGGTCCATCCCACCATGCTCCGGAAAGACCATCCCCTGGCTACGGTCAATGACGTGTTCAATGCC
>SFHH01000137.1 GCA_004555735.1 Acidaminococcus fermentans | reverse complement strand
AAATACAGGGCCGGTGTGAGGATGGCCGCCACAGCCCCCATGACCATCAGGGATTTCTGGTTGTCATAGGGCAGTGTCCCCACCATCTTCCCGGTCTGTCCGTTCATCATAAAGGTGTAGGGTTTGTCCTGATACCGGGTGGTCAGGATCCACACCGGAGCCAGGGCATAGGCCACCTGGTCTTCATCCTTCCGGACCACGCTGTCCTTGAGGATGGTCCGGTCATAGCCCCTGGCCTTGACGGTTTCTTCCAGCACCCCTACGGCGGACCGTTCCACCCGTTCATCAGCCCGGGGCACGGAAGCTTCCGCATCCACATCGTATTTGTCCGCCAGGAAACCGGTGAGATAAGCCGGGCTGAAGGGCACCATCTTAGAATAATCGAAAGGTTCGATGCTTTCCATATAGGTATCGTCCATTTTGCTGGACCCGTCCACCGGAATCTTGTGGAAACTCATCCGGCCACTGCGGATGCACTGGAACACCCGGGTTTCCGTAATGATCTCATCGCTGGTTTCCATTACATTGTCGTCTTCCCCCTGGAAGTCGGCACTGGCATGGATTTTGGAATCGAAGAGCCAGAAGGGCACGTACATGGGCTGGATGTCCTGGACCCGGTTGTTGGCCGTAAAGGCCGCCGGCAGCAGGCGCTTGCCCTTGTAGAATTCCTTCAGGGCCGCCACCGCATCGTCCTTGGTCTTGGTAAAGGGGATCACGTAATCCGGCTTCAGCATGCCGCTGAAACGGTTGGGCATCATGGTGGGATTCCCGCAGTAGCAGCATTCCGTGGCCAGAGTGTTTTCGTCACAGACGATTTCCGCACCGCAGGCGGAACAGGTAAAGGCTTTCAGGACGGAAGCTTCTTCCGTGCTCCATTCCTTGCCGGCCATCTCCGTATTCCAGCGTTCTTCCTTTGCTTCCTGGGCGGCTGCCGCCCGTTCCTGCTGCCGGGCAAAGAGGGCTTCCATCTGGGCCACGTCCAGTTTGGTATCGCAGTAGGGACAGACCACCTGGCTTGCCCCTGGCTGGAATTCCAGGGGCCCGCCGCAGTTGGGACACTTGTAGGCAACAGAGGTATCGGTCATTTTCACTCACCTCCTGTTTCAGCTCTTGTCGTTGTCGTCAAAGGGATCTCCGCACTGAGGGCAGAATTTGGGGGGATGATGGGGATCGGGGGGCTGCCAGCCGCATTTGTCACAGCGGTACAAAGGCGCATCCTCCGGTTTTTTGGCTCCGCAGTTCATGCAGAATTTCCCCTGGTTTACCGTGCCACAGCCGGGACAGGTCCATCCCTGGGGCTGGGCTTTCGGCTTAGGAGCGCCACATTCCATACAGAACTTCCCGGTATTCCCTTTGTGGCCGCAGGCGCAGTCCCAGGTCCCTGCCGGTTCCGGCTTTTTGGCGCCGCAGGCCATGCAGAACTTCCCGGTATTGCCCTTCTGGCCGCAGCTGCAGTCCCAGCCATTGGGAGCCGCCGCTCCTGGGGCAAACCCATTGGGCTGACGTGGTGCTTCTGCCGGCGGTGGGGCCGGCTGCTGGGCCGCCGCCTGGCCTGCCAGGGCCTGGAACATGTTCGCCCCGGCATTCCCTGCCATATTCATGCCCATGAACCCGAAGGCGGCTCCGGCGTTCTGGTTTCCTGCCGCTATCCTCATGGAATCGGTGCTGGAATCCACTACGGCCCCCATGGCTATCCGGGGATCGCTGCCCATGGTCATGCCCATCTGGACCTTCTGGATCTTTTCTTCATCCGCTTCATTGGCTTTGATATTGCTGATCCCGAAGGAAACGATTTCAATGCCCCGGAGATCCCGCCATTTTTTGCTCAGGACATCGTTGAGGGCTTCCGCCAGTTCAAAGGTATGGGCCATGATTTCCGTGTAGTCGATCCGCTGAGCGCTGAGCTGGGCAAAAGCCGGTGCCAGGGCCATGAGCAGTTCGCTTTTCATCTGGCTGTCCAGGGTTTCCCTGCGGTATTCGTCGAAATCGTTCCCGGCCACGTGGGTATAGAACAGGATGGGGTCCGTGATCCGGTAGCTGTATTCTCCGAAGCACCGGAGCCGGATGGTCAGCACCTGGCCAGTGGTATCATCCTTCACCTTGAAGGGGATTTCGCTGGGGGTCCCGTATTTGTTCCCGATCAGTTCCTTGGTATTGAAATAGTATACCCGCTGATCCTTACCGGTATCCCCGCCGAAGGTGAACCGTTTCCCCAGCTGTTTGAAGATGTCCTTCACATTGTCTTTCAGATCCCCGGTGAAGATGGAAGGTTCAGTGCTTTTGTCGTAGGTGTATTCCCCCGGTTCTGCACACAGATCCACCACCTTGCCGTTTTCCACGATCATCATGCACTGGCCGTTGTTCACAGCGATCCGGGATCCGTTGCTGATGATGTTGTCGTCGCCCTGGTTGGAGCTCCGGCTCCCGGTCCGTTTCTGGCCTTTCATCATCAGGATGTCCGGTGCCATCTGGCAGTAGAAAAACTCTTTCCATTGATCGGCCAGCACGCCGCCTACAGCGCCCATCCCTGCTTTGATCAGTCCCATAGTATACCTTCCTTTCTTCCAGGTCATATCTTGCCGTCTTGCTGATTGCCTGGGGGGAACACATGCTTCGCTGTCCGGACCTTCTGCTATGCCGGACAAAGCTGACGTCTGACATCTCAAGGCCCCTGGGCCGAGTCTGACTTCTTGTCAGGCTGCCGCCCCCCCTCTGCACTCTTCACTCTTCTTTACAGATCCATCCGGTACAGTTTGGCTTCGCCTTTCTCCCGGCTGATCCGGCGGTAGATCAGGATGGAATCGTTTTTCATGGGGGTGAGGATTTCCATGGTCAGTTTGGGTTCTGTCTTGAATTTCCCCAACAGCTTTCCATCCTTCTTGCGGAAAATCCAGTAGATGCCGCCTTCTTGTCCCAGCACCACCCGGTGCTCTGTGACCACGTACCCACGGCCTTCTTTGGTAAGAGGTCCCTCAAAGGACTGGATCAGCTGTCCGTCCTGCAGACTGTACTGCCGGACCACATTTTGATTTTCACCCTTGTCGTTTTTCATATACCCCATCAGGTATAATCCGTCCTTGTCCGCCCATTGTTTCTTGATGTTCAGCCCAGCCTTCCTTATCGCCTCTACGGTAAGGAGTTCCTTCCCCTTGGTAAGGGTCCCTTTGTCCAGGATCCCGGTCCAGTAGTCCCTTTTTTGGGTAAAGACCACATCCTTCCCCTGATCGATGGGAATCAGAGTCGTGCCGGTGAAATCGGTGGGCACCATGGTCTTTCCGTCGTAATAATGCCAATAGGAAGCTTCATTTTTCTTTTCACGACTTTTATAGTCCCCTTGTTTGTGCCAGTCATAGACAGTTCCGTTGGATACCACCAGTTTGTCCCGCCAGTAGGCCCGTTCATCCAGCACCTTCAGGTCACTGAGCGTCTCATCCTTGAAACTGACAGACCGGAGTTTGGTCCGGTATGTTTCGTCCTTGTTGTCGAAGCCGAAGAAGTAAATCCGGTCCCCGTCCACCGCCAGGGTGTCCGTCCACAGGATCTGATCCTTGAAGGTCAGCCCGGTATATTCATAGATGTTCACCGTCCGGCCGTCTACTTTAAAACTGGATGCCACCGGGGTGCTGATTTTCTTCCGCACCGGCAGGTCGGCGTTGGGGTCTTCAGGGGTTCCCCCGCCCCCGTTTCCCCCACCGCAGCCGGATGCCAGGACACACAGTGTCAATGCTCCCAACAGAATTTGTTTCCATGTCTTTCTCATCATGTGCTCCTTTCTCCAGATATCCGTTCGTTCTCTTTCTGCTTTTATTGTACAGAATTTTCAGAAGAAACGCACTGTACTAAAGTACAGGTTTTGGTAAAAAAGGGGGTGTGAAAAAATACTTTTTCACACCCCGTCACTAGTCACTAGTCTCTAGTCACTAGCCGATGGAAGCCAGCTGACGCTAGCGAAATAAAGGCGCTGGGGATGATTTTTTCACAGCGCCTTATTTCCTGTCTATCCGAATCCTCCCCTGCCCTTCCGGCTTCCTGTATGCCTCGCTGACGCCCTGTTTCTGGACGTAATCAGCCAGGATGTCCACGTCGGACAGGCCCGGTTCCGCTACCAGGGCGGTGTCCCGGAACATGGTATAGCCGTTGCCCCCGTCACTGAGGATGTAGCTGGTCCCGGCCACCAGATAGTCTTCCGCCGGATCCAGGAGTTTGCCGCCGATCATCACCTGGCGGACCCTCCGTTCCCCTTCCACCCGGGCGAAATTTCCCTGGTCATCCAGTTTCACCGGTGAGGGGATGGCCGGATCGTAGACAAAGGTCAGACCGGATACCTGAAGGAACCCGCCATTTTCTTCCGGTGCGTGGGATACGCTCAGTTCCAGGGCATCCAGCAGCTGCTGGCCGGAAACGCTGCGGAGCACTGCCTGGTTCCCAAAGGGGAACAGGGTCAGAAGGGTCTTCCGGGTCCAGGCGCCCCGAGGCAGACCGGACCGGAAGGAGCCCCCGTTGATCAGGGCCGCATCCGCCTTGAAACAGGTCCGGAAAGCATCTGCGGCAAAATCCCCCAGATTGGTTTCCTTCTGGCGCACGGCCCGCTGGCCCTCCAGGGAATCCACCAGTTCCACAGAGGATTCTCCCACCTTCTGGGACAGGGCCCGGTCCACTTTGGCCATTTCTTTCCGGACCAGTTTCTCCACCTGGGGATCCGGCTCCATCAGTTCCCGGACCAGTTCGCCCCGGATGGTACCGTCATCTTCGATGACCATACGCCCCAGGCTTTGGAGTTTGGTGCCGGTCTGGGCCACCGGGATCATTTTCCCGTTCCGGTCCGGATAGAACACTTCGTACTGTTCGTGAGAATGGCCGTCGATGAGCCCGTCCACGCCGGTTACATGGGCCAGGAGTGCCCGGCTGCTCCATACGGGGATGGAACCGTCACTGCCCAGATGCGCCACCAGGATCACCGTATCCGCCCCTTGTTCCCGTGCTTCCTCCACCGTATCCTGGACCTGTCTGTAAAGCTTCACCCCTGCTTTGTCCTCACAGAATCCATAGATAAAATGGCCTTTTTCGTCCTGGAAGAACCGGGGCGTGGACGACACCAGGGTACCGGGGGTGGTGACCCCGATAAGCGCCACCTTCCGTTCTTTGAAGGGAAAGATCCGGTAGGGGGCCAGGACGGGTTTCCCGGTATCCAGCCGGACGAAGTTGCAGCTGGTGTACCCGCAGTCCAGTTTTTTGGCCAGGGACAGGAATTTGTCCATGCCGTAATCGAATTCATGGTTGCCGGGAATGGCAAAATCATAGCCCGCCCCATTCAGGATCCGGACCATGGCCCGTCCGTCGGTGAGTTTCCCCAGGGGTTCCCCCTGGATGGCATCTCCGGCGTCCAGGAGCAGGGTCTGGGGATTCAGGGCTTTCTGTTTCTTTTTATAAGCCGCCACCCGGGCCAGGGTCAGGTTCCTGTCCACCCCGCAATGGATGTCGTTGGTGTGGAGTATCACCACCTGGGCCCAGGCCTGGAGAGGCAGCAGAAGGGCAAAG
>SFHH01000136.1 GCA_004555735.1 Acidaminococcus fermentans | reverse complement strand
TCCCTCTTTCAGGAGGACACCCGCTGGTACTGATTGCTACTCATCGCTGCATAACTATACTGTGATGAAGGCTTCACCGAGAACTTGTTGACACATACGAAATTTTCCATACCCCCTTTTTCTTTCCTCACAATATGGTATAATAATACGATATCTGTACAAAGGAGCGTTACATATGGAATCTTGGCTGCAAGTGAGCATAAAAGTCACCCATGAGGCTGTGGAAGCCGTGGCGGATTTGCTCCGGGAGGTGGGGGCCCGGAACGGGGTGGAAATCGAAGACCCGCTGCTGCTGAACCAGCTGCGGGAAAGCGCCACCTGGGAACTGTGCGACATTCCCCATCAGGAAAATACGGAGGTGGTCACTGTTTCCGCCTACTATCCGGAAAATGACCAGCTCCAGGAAAAACTGGATGCTATCGAACAAGGTCTCCGGACTATCGAAGAACGGATCGGGAAGTTCCGTTTCGGGCCTACCCTGTTCCGGCAGATCAGTGAAAAGGACTGGGCCAACACCTGGAAGCAGTATTTCCACACCACCAAAGTGGGGAAGAAGATCGTGATCAAGCCTTCCTGGGAAACCTATGAGCCCCAGGGGGAGGAAAAGGTCATCGCCTTGGATCCAGGGATGGCCTTCGGCACCGGCACCCATGCCACCACCAGCATGTGCATCCAGCGGCTGGAAGAGCTGGTGACGCCGGACTGTGATGTGTTCGACGTGGGCACCGGCAGCGGCATCCTGGCCATGACAGCAGCGCTCCTGGGAGCCAAAACCATCCATGCGGTGGACATTGACGAAAAGGCCGTGGAAGTGGCCAGGGAGAACATTGCCCAGAACGGGCTCAGCGACCGGATCACCGTGAACCAGGGGAACCTGCTGGACGGTACCGACGGCCAGGCGGACCTGATCATTGCCAACATCATTGCGGACATCATCATCCTGGTGCTGCCGGAAGTGGCGGTGAAGCTGCGTACAAACGGCCGGTTCTTGGCCAGCGGCATCATCGAGGAACGGCTGCCGGATGTGGAGAAAGTGGCCGGGGAAAACGGCTTTACCTTCCTGGATGTGAAACGGAAGGCGGGCTGGTGCGCCGTGACCATGGGAAAGGAAGGCTGACGTGTACCGGTTCTTTGTACCCCGTGATTTCGGGGAAACCATGTCCATCGACGGCCAGGATGCCCACCACATCACCCATGTGCTGCGGATGAAGCTTGGGGAAAAGCTCCAGATCGTCAGCCTGGACCAGGTGGCGGCGGTAATGGAGATCACCGGCTTCGGAGAGAACCGGGTGGACCTGGCCCTGGTGGAAACTTTGGAAAAAAGCCACGAGCCATCTGTCAAAGTGACCTTGATCCAAGGCTTGCCCAAACAGGACAAATTGGAATGGGTGATCCAGAAGGCCATCGAACTGGGAGTCACGGAGATCCGTCCGGTCATCATGGACCATTCCGTGGTGAAGGTGGATCCGGCCAAGGCGGCCAAGAAGCAGGAACGGTGGCAAAAGATCGCCGAAGCGGCGGCCAAGCAGAGCAAGCGGGACAGCATTCCCCAGGTGGCCCTGCCGGCCAAATTCCGGGACATCGTGGCCCAGTGCCCTGCGGAACTGAAGATCGTGGCCTATGAAGTGGAAGACACCCGGGGTATCCGGGAGGTGCTGGCGGCCCACAAGGAGGTTCGATCCATCGCCTTTTTGATCGGTCCCGAAGGGGGCATCTCCAAGGACGAATTCGCCCTGACCCAGGAACTGGGCTGGCATTCGGTGAGCCTGGGCCCCCGGATCATGCGGACGGAGACGGCGGCCCTGGCCACCCTGACGGCCATCATGTACGAAACAGGGAATTTGGGAGGATAAGGAAAACACAGCATGAAGAAAATCGCTTTTTATACACTGGGATGCAAGGTGAACCAGTCGGACACCGCTTCCATGGAGAAACTCTTCCGGGATGCCGGATTCCAGATTGTGGATTTCGAGGAACCGGCGGACATCTGCCTCATCAACACCTGCGTGGTCACCAATATGGGCCAGAGCAAGAGCCGGAAGATCATCCACCGGGCGGCCCGGCGGGATCCCAAGCCTTTGATCGTGGTCACCGGCTGCTATCCCCAGACTTCGCCGGACGAAGTGGTCCACATCGATGGAGTGGACCTGATCATCGGCAACCAGGACCGGAGCAAAGTGGTGGACCTGGTCCGGGAACGGCTGGGGGAAAGCCCTGACGAAGCCCCCATCAACGCGGTCCACGACCTGCCGGTGGGAAGGGAATTCGAAGAACTGGATGCGGCGGTGGATGCCAGCCGGAACCGGGCCTTCCTGAAGATCCAGGAAGGGTGCGACCAGTACTGCGCCTACTGCATCATTCCCTACGCCCGGGGCCATCTCCGCTCCCGGTCCCTGGAGAACATCCGGGAGGAAGTGGCCAAACTGACGGCGGAGCAGTACAAGGAAATCGTCCTCATCGGCATCCATCTGGGCTGCTACGGGAAGGAGATCCCTGGGGGTCCCCATCTGTCCGATGCGGTGAAGGCAGCCCTTTCGGCGGAACCGAAAGTGCCCCGGCTGCGGCTGGGCAGCTTGGAGAGCGTGGAAGTGGAAGACGCCTTGCTGGATCTGATGGCCCAGGAGCCCCGGCTGTGTGCCCATCTCCATCTGCCCCTTCAGGCGGGCTGCGATAGCACCCTGGCCCGGATGCACCGGCCCTATGACACGGCCAAATTCGCCCAGCTGCTGGCAAAGATCCGGAGCCTGGTGCCCAATGTGGCCATTACCACGGACGTGATCGTGGGCTTCCCAGGAGAGACGGAAGAAGACTTCCAGGCGTCCCTGGACTTCATCCGCCAGTGTCGGTTCAGCAAGATCCACATCTTTCCTTATTCCCAGCGGAAGGGGACCCCGGCAGCGGTGATGTCGGACCAGATCTCCAACCAGGAAAAACAGGAACGGGTCCACCGGCTGGAAGAAGTGGACAGGGAAGGGAACCTGGCTTACCGGCAGGAACAGATCGGGCGGGAAAGCACCGTGCTCTGGGAACGCCGGAATCGGAACAACGGCCTGTGGGAAGGACTGACCCCTGGCTATGTGCGGGTGTATGCGGATAGTCCGGACAACATGAAGGGAAAAATTTCCCAGGTCCGCCTGGAAAATATCTATGAGGACGGGCTGAAGGGTGGTATAATATAAGAGATTTTAGGTACAGGGGGTGAGACTATGACAGACTGCGTATTCTGCAAAATCGTTTCCGGGGAGATTCCCAGCAAACGGGTTTACGAAGACGACAAGGTGATCGTGATCAACGACCTGAATCCGGGGGCACCGGTCCATGTTCTGGTGATTCCCAAGGAACATACAGAGAATATCCTCACTGCTTCCCCTGATATCCTGGTCCATGTGAAGAACGTACTGCCCGAGATCGTCAAGAAACTGGGCATTGCGGAAAAAGGCTTCCGTATCGTGGTGAATACGGGGGTGGAAGGGGGACAGACGGTCCCTCATCTGCATATCCATATTTTAGGCGGCAAGGAATTGGGCTGGCCGCCCTGCTGAGGATTGTGGATTTTCTGTTGACAGATACCATTGATTTAAGGTATAATGACTAGGTGTTAATGTTAAATTACACTTCCCGAAAGAGATCGTGGAGGGAGGGATATAGATGACTGAGATCAGAGTTGGCAAAACCGAATCTTTGGATAGCGCTCTGCGCCGTTTCAAACGGGCTACGCAGAAAGCTGGCGTTCTGTCCGAAGTGAGAAAACGCGAACATTATGAAAAACCCAGCGTAAGACGGAAAAAGAAGTCTGAAGCTGCTAGAAAACGCAAATCCAGATAATCTTCATTGACTTGATTTGGGGGCGTAGAAGATGTCTTTACGAGAGATTCTGCAAACCGATATGAAACAGGCCATGAAAGACCGGGAAAACGGCAAGCTTCGGCTGGCCGTTTTGCGTATGGTATGGGCTGCCATTCGGAATAAAGAAATTGACGAAAAGACAGAGCTGAATGATGATGCTGTATTGGCGGTCATCATGAAGGAAGTCAAACAAAGAGAAGATACCATCAAAGAAGTCAAGGACGCCAATCGGCCGGATGTGGTAGAGAAGAATCAGCAGGAAATCGACGTGCTGAAGAAGTATCTGCCCCAGCAGCTGAGCGATGACGAACTGAAAGCCATCGTAGAAGAGGCGATTGCCAAGACCGGTGCCAAATCCATGAAGGATATGGGCAAGGTCATGGGGACCGTGATGGCCCGGACCAAAGGCCAGGCAAGCGGCCAGCGGGTCAATGCTATGGTGAAATCTCTGTTGGGCTGAAAAATAAAAGGGGGCTGTTGCATGCGCGACAGCCCCCCTTTTTCATTCTTTCACTGGGAACAATTTCGTCAGTCCCCAGGTCAGGCCGGCGAAGAGGGCCATGACCACGAACACCAGGGGATAGGCGATGACGAGCAGTTCGATGGATGCAGTAACGGAATCCATATTTCTTCAGCCTCCTTTACATGAGCACGGGGATCAGGGCCATGACCAGGCCTCCAGCAACTACACTGGCTACCTGGCCGGCTACATTCACGCCGATGGCCTGCTGGATGATGAAATTGGTGGGATCCTCTTTCAGGGCCATTTTGGCGATGACCCGGCCGGAGATGGGGAAGGCACTGATGCCGCAGGCCCCGATCATGGGATTGATCTTCTTCTCCAGGAACAGGTTGGCCAGTTTGGCGAACAGGAGACCGCCCACCGTATCGAAGATGAAGGCCACGGCTCCAAGGCACAGGATCTTCAGCACCTGGACTGTCAGGATGTTTTCGGCGGTCATAGTGGCTCCCACGGTGATCCCCAAAAGCAGGGTCACCAGGTTGGTCAGTTCATTCTGGGCGCAGTTGGACAGGCTGTCGCAGCACCCGGACACCTTTAGCAGGTTCCCGAACATCAGGGCACCGATCAGGGGCACGGAGATGGGGGCGATGATCCCGGCAATCAGGGTGACCATGATAGGGAAGAGGAAGAGGGCCGTCTGGGAGACGGGCTTTTCTTCCTGATAGGGCATCCGGATCAGCCGTTCTTCCTTGGTGGTTAGCAGTTTTACCACCGGAGGCTGGATGATGGGCACCAGGGACATATAGCAGAAGGCGGTGACGGTCAGAGGCGCCAGCATCTCGGTGGCGAATTTCTGGGCTACGAAGATGGTGGTGGGTCCGTCGGCGGCACCGATGATCCCGATGGAGGCCGCTTCGTTGAAGGGGAATCCCGCCAGGGCGGCGCAGAGGGTGGCGGCGAAGATCCCCAGATGGGCAGCGGCCGCGAACAGCATCATGTAGGGAGCCCGGAGCAGGGGGGTAAAGTCACACATGGCGCCGATGCCGATGAAGATCAGTACCGGGAACAATTCGTTGGCGATCCCCATCTGATACAGGACGGTAAGGAAGCCGGGTTCTCCGCCTCCCGTGGGCATCACGGCGAAATGGCCGGGGATGTTGGCCAGGATGCAGCCCACCCCCATAGGGAACAGCAGCACCGGTTCATAGCCTTTGCGGACCCCCAGCCAGATCAGCAGGGCCCCGATGGCCAGCATGACCC